>NZ_BAABWK010000002.1:301941-603882 GCF_040362765.1 Pyruvatibacter sp. HU-CL02332 | reverse complement strand
ATCAAGGTCGGGTCCGTGACGGAACAGGAGTTGGATGTCTCTACCTATGTGGCAAGGGTGACGATCACAGTTGATCCCAAAGTGGCGCTTCCAGAAGACACAAGCGCAAAGATCACGTCAGAAGGTTTGCTGGGTGGCTCTTACATTTCCCTTACACCGGGAGGCAGCGAGGACATGCTCGAGGCTGGTGACGAAATCCAATTTGCCCAAGGCTCGGTTGATCTGATTGGTCTCGTAAGCCAGGCGGTCTTCAGTGCTGGTGGGGGCGACAGCGAGTGAGTTTGTTTGGAAGCGTTGGGCATATGGGCATGAAGACTGTTTTTCGTGTCATGAGTATTGCTCTACTCATTGCCGGATTTGCGGCCCACGCTGTTGCTCAGGAGGCTGAAGGCGAGATTGTCACTGAAGAAGCTGTGGTTGAAGTCGAACTTGCACCTGACACAGCGAACTTGATGGGTCTCAACAAGATCACAGCTCGCACCCATCCAATGCGTGTGAAGCTGGATACGCCACTCCGGTTTGGGACATTGGGCATCGTGGTGCGTGCATGCGAGAAGGCCCGTCCAGAAGACCCACCTAAAACGATCGCTTTTCTGGAAGTGCGTGAGTACCCGGTCAACGAAGAGATCACGACCGAGCCAGAGCCCATTTTTAGTGGCTGGATGCTGGCATCATCTCCCGGACTGAATGCCCTTGAGCACCCTGTTTATGATGTTTGGTTGACGGACTGCACGATTTCTTCCGCGGCAGCACCTGCATCAAGCGAATAGAAATCTGACGGCAGAGTAATCGCTTCCGCTAGTCGTCGGCGATATTCGTCGCGGGGAATCTCCACCGCACCAAACTGAGCCAGGTGGTCGGTTACAAACTGAGTATCCAGCAACTTGAAACCACCTCGCCTCAGACGTGCGACGAGGTAGGTGAGTGCAATCTTGCTGGCATCGGTTTCGCGCGAAAACATGCTCTCACCAAAGTATGCCGCGCCGAGTGATACGCCGTAGAGGCCGCCGACGAGTTGCTGGTCCTTCCAGCACTCCACGGAATGGGCATAGCCGCGTTCATGTAGCTCACAGTACAAATCGACAATGCGGTCATTTATCCAGGTGCCGGAGCGGCCTGGTGCCGGCAACGCGCATGCCTCCATCACTGCCCTGAATTCAGTGTCGATGGTGACTTTGAATGGGCATTTGCGAACAGTAGATCGCAGCTTGCGAGGCAGCTTGAAATCGTCGAGTGGAATGATCCCACGCTCCTGCGGATCAACCCAATAGAGCGACGGGTCATCGCGGGATTCACCCATGGGAAACACCCCATAGGCGTAGGCGCGCAGCAATATGTCTGCGGTTATCTCGCCGTCAGTATCCGTATCGTCGTCGATCATAAGTGTTCAGAGCGCTATTTCAGGCCCAGGAACCGTTCCAGCCAATGGATGTCATAATTGCCGGTCTGGATGTCTTCTTCTTCGAGAAGACGACCGAAAAGCGGAATGGTGGTGTTGACTCCACCGACCACGAATTCACGCAGGGAGCGCCGCAAGCGCGCCAGACATTCCTCGCGATCAGATCCATACACAATCAGCTTACCAATCATGCTGTCGTAGTACGGCGGAATTTTGTAGCCAGAGTAAACCGCAGAATCGATGCGTACCCCGAGCCCTCCAGGCGGATGAAAATCCGTAATGGTGCCTGGCGATGGCGTGAAGGTTTCAGGATGCTCCGCATTGATACGGCATTCTATGGCGTGGCCTTTCATGACCACGTCTTCCTGCGTAAAGCTGAGCGGCATGCCGGCAGCAACACGAATTTGTTCACGCAGCAGGTCAAAGCCTGTGACCATTTCAGTAACCGGATGTTCGACCTGAAGACGCGTGTTCATTTCGATGAAAAAGAACTCGCCATTCTCGTAGAGGAACTCAATAGTTCCCGCACCGATATATCCCAATCCGCGAACTGCATCGGCAACGACTTTGCCGATCTTGTCTCGCTCTTCCTGCGTGATGGCTGGAGAAGGAGACTCCTCAAGTACTTTTTGGTGACGGCGCTGCAATGAGCAGTCGCGCTCACCTAGGTGAACCGCATTTCCGTGCTTGTCGCCAAAGACCTGAATTTCGATGTGGCGCGGTTTGCCCAGATAACGCTCCATGTAGAGCGCATCATCACCAAAGGCTGCTTTGGATTCCGCTCTGGCTGTGGAAACAGCGTTATCAAGCTCGCCGCGATTGAGGGCGACCTTCATGCCGCGCCCGCCACCACCCGCTGCCGCCTTGATGAGGACGGGGTAGCCGATGTCCTCAGCAACTTTTGCTGCCGCCGCAGCATCTGTAAGGGCACCGTCTGATCCAGGCACAACGGGAATGCCGAGCTTCTTCACTGTCTGTTTGGCGGCAATCTTGTCGCCCATCACTCGGATGTGCTCCGCCGTCGGTCCAATGAAGGTGATGCCATGCTCTTCGACGATCGATACGAAGTTGGCGTTCTCAGACAAAAAGCCATAGCCGGGATGGATTGCATCAGCGCCGGTAATCTCAGCGGCTGAGATGATCGCTGGAATGTTCAAATAGCTTTCCGACGCGGGCGCTGGGCCAATGCACACACTCTCGTCTGCCAGGCGCACATGCATGGCATCAGCGTCAGCGGTGGAATGTACCGCAACTGTTGCAATGCCCAACTCGGTGCACGCGCGTTGAATGCGCAGGGCAATCTCACCGCGATTGGCAATCAGAACTTTCTTAAACATGTCAGCGTTCCCGTTCCCGCCTGTGCCTTTGCAGGCTTCTTATTCGATAACAATCAGAACTTCACCGAATTCAACCGGCTGGGCATCCTGAACGAGAATCTGTTTCACCGTGCCGCTCTTGGGGGCGGGTATCGGGTTCATGGTCTTCATAGCTTCAACAATAAGAAGCGTGTCGCCCTGCGAAACCGTTGCGCCTTCCTTGACGAATGCAGCAGCACCTGGTTCCGGGGATACGTACACCGTACCTACCATCGGGGACGCAACGGCACCTGGATGATTGGAAAGGTCAGCTGCAGCAGGAGCAGCTTCTGCCGCGGCCGCGCTGGGCGCTGGAGCCGGCGCTGCAGCAACAGGTGGAGGGGCATAAGAGACCGTCCCACCTCCGGCACCACGGGCCACTCGGATCTTGAACTCTTCGGTTTCAACTTCGATTTCGTTCAGCTCGGTCTCTTTGAGAAGGTCCGCGAGTTCACGGATCATTTCTTTGTTGACCGGGCCGCTGCCCGAATTTGAATCGCTCATCAAGATCTCCGTATCGGCGAGGTGCGTGTTGCCACGCAGCTTTGAAAAGTGTGGTGCAGGTGTCCTAGTTGTCGGACACGCCGCAGATGTCGGCAAGTGCGTCGAGTGCCAATTCATATCCTTTGCCAGCAAGGCCACAGATTACGCCTGCAGCGACGTCTGAGATAAAGGAATGCTGGCGGAACTCTTCGCGGGAATAGGGATTCGAAAGATGGACTTCGATAACAGGTTTTTCGCACGCAAGCACGGCGTCTCTTATGGCAACCGAGGTATGGGTATACCCGGCAGCATTGAGAACAATGCCTGACGCAGCGTCACGTGCCTCTTGCAGCCAGCTCACAAGTTCGCCCTCATGGTTGGACTGGCGAAAATCTATCTCAAGCCCAAGAGCAGCGGCCTTTGTCACGCAGCGTTTTTTGACGTCCGCCAGCGTGTCAGCGCCGTAAATCTCAGGCTCACGCTGCCCCAACATGTTGAGATTGGGGCCATTGAGGACAAAAATCGTCGCCGTCATCGCTCAGGCAACCTCTTTACTTGTTGGATCGCAGCAGACCGCAGGGGCGGGTGAGCGACTGGTGGGCCAGAAAACCTACGAAATGCGGGCAATTTCAGGCAGTTAGAACGTTACTTCTTATACTTGAGAGGCGGCCCACCGCAAAGCTCTGCCTTTGAAGCAGTCAATTGCATCGAATTGGGGCTCTATCTTGTCTGCAAGAGCTTGCGAAGCCGTTGAAAAGCAGCCGTGCGCGCACCATTATCCGGCCATGACGTCAGATTCTACACAGTCCATAGCAGCCAATACCGTCTCCAGAAAAATGGACACCGAAAGTGTGACCGTGAACGGAGAAGTGCGGGATGTTGCGCCAGGCACAAACGTTCAGGGATTGCTGGTGCTGCTTGGTCTTGAACCAACAAAAATCGCGGTGGAAAGAAACCTCGAGATTGTGCCGAAGTCGCAATACGAGGTCACTATTTTGTCCGACGGCGATCGTATTGAGATTGTGCAGTTCGTCGGTGGCGGCTAAGCCTTTGTCAGATACCAACGTCAACTGAGAGACCCAGCCGATTATGTCCAACGCTACGGCATCGCCAGAATCTGCGGAAACAGAAACGCCATCCGTTCAGGACACCCCGCTGGTGATCGCGGGCAAGGAATATTCGTCGCGCCTGATTATCGGGACGGGCAAGTACGCGTCGTATCAGCAAAATGCCGATGCAGCAGAAGCTTCGGGTGCCGAAATTGTCACCGTCGCTATTCGGCGCGTGAACCTGACAGATCCCACGCAGCCCCGGCTTGCGGATTTTGTTGATCCAGCGCGTTACACATATCTCCCCAATACGGCCGGGTGCTTTACCGGCGAAGATGCAGTGCGCACATTGCGTCTGGCACGTGAGGCAGGCGGCTGGAAACTGGTGAAGCTGGAAGTGCTCGGCGACCAGAAAACGCTTTATCCGGACATGCGCGAAACCTTGCGGTCAGCAGAGCTACTGATTTCCGAGGGCTTTGATGTGATGGTCTATTGCAGTGATGACCCGATTATGGCTCGCGAGCTCGAACAGATGGGGTGCTGCGCCATCATGCCTTTGGGCGCACCTATTGGGTCGGGGCTTGGCATTCAAAACCCGGTTAACATCCGCTTGATCAAGGAGCAGGCAAACGTGCCGGTGCTTGTTGATGCGGGTGTTGGAACTGCATCGGATGCTGCAGTTGCAATGGAATTGGGATGCGATGGGGTGCTGATGAATACCGCCATTGCCGAAGCGCGCGATCCCATCCGGATGGCCCGGGCGATGAAGCATGCCGTCGAGGCAGGCCGCGACGCATACCTAGCTGGCAGAATGCCGAAAAAGCGGTATGCAGATCCAAGCTCGCCGCTTGCGGGTTTGATCTAGCCTGCTTCAGCCGCCGCATCACGAATGGCCTGTATGCGGGCCTCAATCACATCGAGTGGAGCAGCACCCGGCACCAATTCGTCGCCGATGACGATGGCGGGTGTACCCCGAACGCCGATCTCGCGCGCAAGTGCCCGATTGTCATCAATGATCGTATCGACCCGTTCGCTCTCCATGGCACTTGAGAGCTTGTCCACATCAAGCCCCTGAGCCTCTGCAACTTCCATTACCTTGTCACGGTCAAGGGTGCCTTCGACCCCAAGAAGCGCAAAATGAAAGTCGAGATAGTTGCCTTGTGGAATGGCAGCAATGGCTGCACGAGACGCAATCGTGGAGTTAGGTCCCAGGATCGGAAACTCTTTCAGAACCAAGCGCACATCATCATTGCGTTTGACAAGTTCAGCCATGTCGTCGCCGGTCTGTTTGCAATAGGGGCACCGGTAGTCGAAAAACTCCACGACGGTTATGGCGCCGTCTGGATTGCCCGCGACAAATGAATAACCATCACGCTCAAGTGCTTCCCGATTGGTTTCTATGGCAACGCGTTGTTGAACAGCTTCAGCTTGGCTCTCATACGCATCAAGCGCTTCCATGACCTCCAGCATCAACTGCGGATTGGCAATCAGGTAATCACGAATGACCTCGCCAATTGCTTCTTTCTGGACATCACTAAAGATGTCTTTTGCAGCCTCTTGCGCAGATGTTGAAGTTGTCCCCACTGCAAACACCATCACAAAGGCAGCACACAATTTGCGCAGGCGTTGCCCAGAGGTCTTCATCCATGTCGTGGTCATCTAAAGTTCCTGAAACGGGAAAATTTTGGGTTGGAGCAGCTTGCTAGATATCGGGGTTTTCGATCCGGGAAATGTCATCGGCTCGCTGCCAAGCGGGACTTCCCACAGGCAGTCCCCGCTTTGCACGCGAGGCCCATTGCTTTGCATCAGGCAGTCTACCCGAGGCTACATTTTGCTCAGCTGTGGCAAGAGCTGCCATCGGCTGATTACCTTCATCAGCATATGCCTGAGCAAGAATGCGAAAAGCGGTGGGGTAGTCCCGTTCTATCTGCGTAGCCCGTTCGAGTATTTCACGCGCCTTCGTGATGTTTGCCTTGTCTCCGGTTCCCACCAGTGACTGACCCAGCCCAACCATCAAGAGAGGTTGATTGGGGAGCAGGCGATCTGCAGCCGCATATGCTTCGGCAGCTTCCGCCGAGCGCCCGGACTCAAAAAGAGCCTGGCCTTTGAACTCCTGGAAGTAGGCGTTCTCTGGATAGTCGGCAATCAGCGCATCTATCTCGGCAATTGCGCGATCAGTGTTCGGTATTTTGTAAAGAGCAATGGCGCGGGCGTACCGTGCGGGCGCACTTTGGTCACTTTCAGGATAGCGACGGAATGTGACCTGTGGACGGTCAATGAAGCCGTGCAGTTTGGCCTTCACCATATCCAGCATGCGTTGCCATTCTTCGGGGTCTTTGACATCCCGGAATGGAGATTTGTCGACACGGTTTTGCAGCGCTGCAATACGTTCGCGCGACAGGGGGTGTGTGCGGACATAGGGGTCCTGCGACCGCTCGGAAAGCGCTTCTTGATCTGCAAGCTTGTCGAAGAAGCTCACGAGCCCTTCGCCGCTTTGACCGGTCCGTTCCAGAAAATCGAGGGCAGCCTGGTCAGCAGAAGCCTCCTGAGTTCGTGTGTAGGCAAGAAGGCCACGCTGGGCCACAGTCTGGCCACCTGTGATAAGCGCAAGTCCTACATCGCCGGCACCGGCAACAATTGCGCCGATGCCGAGTAGATATCCGACGATCGCCGGCGCCGCAGCATTCTCGAAAGCTTCGCGCCGACCACTGAGATGCCCGCCGGTTATGTGACCCGTTTCATGGGCCATAACGCCCAGCACTTCGTTCGGCGTTTCTGCCTGCTGAAGCGTACCTGTGTGCATGAAGACGTTTTGACCGCCTGTCACAAACGCGTTGATCGATGAAGCGTTGATCAGATAGGTGTTCACGGCTCGCGGGTTGAGGCCCGCTGAAATGAAAATGGGTTCTGAAATGACTCGGATGAACCGCTCCGTCTCAGCATCGCGAATCAGAGATATCGCAAATGCCTGTTGAGTCGGCAGGATAAGAGCCAACATCACGCAAATTGACTGAAGGAAGAGCTTTCCTGTCAGTGCGCGCTTGGGTGTCAGGTTCTGTGAGCGTGTTGCTGTTGACATATATTTCCGCTTGGCCCCTCTGTTCAGCGTGAACAAATCCGCTACAAAGCTCTTATTCGCAGTTGAGAACACCACTGTGAACAAGAGCAAAGCTTAAACTCGCCCTTGGTTAAGTCGCGGCAGGGCCGGTTGCCTGCTTGCATCTCACGGTAGGCAGGGCGAAATTGCCCGTCAATCTAACGAAAGCGAACCTCGCGTGGAGTTGAACGTGATTCCAGAAATAATCCGTTGGCATGGCCGTAAAAAGGCAGTCGGTGCCCAATTCAGGCGTTCAGCAGTCATTCTGACCAAAGTCATCATGGCTGGTGGGATTCTGGCAGCCTGTTCATCTAGTGGTGAAGAAGGCGGCCTGGCAACGGCTGAGTTCAAGGGGAGTGCCCAGAACAACACCGGATTGCAGCTCATTGATGGCCCCGACAACTCCGTTTTTGTCGGCGCAATTGCCTCCGACGAGCCCCGCGCGTCGCTTGCGGCCCGCACCGTGCTTGAAAACGGCGGCACAGCAGTTGATGCCATTACAGCGCTCTATTTCAATCTCGCAGTTACGATGCCTCATGAAGCAGGGCTTGGCGGCGGTGGGATCTGTCTTGTTCATGACCCTGAAGCGCGCGAAGTCACCAGTTACAATTTCCTCGCACGTCGCTCTCGCGCGGGCGGTCCGGTAGCGGTTCCAGGCAATGTCCGCGGCTTTGCCTTGATGCATGCTGTTCATGGGACATCACCCTGGTCCAGTCTTGTGGCCCCAGCAGAGGTATTGGCAGCCAAAGGACATGAAGTCTCCCGTGCGCTCGCCAGTGAGATTGGTCCGCTCGCACCCGCCATTCGTTCGCTTCCACAACTGGCCGAAGTGTATCTGGGTCCTAATGGACGTGGACTTCAGCAAGGCGACTTGCTGGTGCAAAAAGGTCTTGCCGCAGCACTGGGGCGCGCACGCGCTGGTGGCCCAAGCGGCATCTACAGCGGTGAAATTGCGACGGCCTTTGCGCAGGAAGCAGCACGCCTTGGCAGTGCCATTACGCTTGATGAATTGCGCGCCTACCGTCCATCAACACAGCCCGCGCAGACCTTCAAAATCGGAGACCAAACCCTTTCCGTTCCGCCTGCAGACACAGGCGCAGGCGCCTACATGGCATCAATCTGGCCCGCCGCGCAGAGCTTGAATGGCGGCGAACTGATGCGTGCCGCTCAAGCTGAGTTGGCGCGGGCAGGGGCTGAGACCAACCTGCCTGGTTCATTTGGATCGACCGGTTTCGTTGTTGCGACAGCTGGTGGCGATGCAGCTGCATGTGCCGTGACGATGAATGGACCATTTGGAACAGGACGCATGGTACCCGGCACGGGGATTGTTCCGGCACGTGCGCCTGATGCCCCTGGCTTCGGTCTTGCTGGAGCCTTTCTGGCACCGGCAATTGTTGCCAATGACTTCAATGGCACCTTCTTCTTTGCTGGCGCAGCAGCTGGGGGTCCACAGGCGTCTGCATCTGTTCTAGAGGCGGCAAATGCTCTGGTCGGCACGTCGACTACATTGGAAGCTGTGCACCGCTCATCAGTGAGCAACGCGCAAAGTCTGCTGAACGTGGTTGCGTGTCCCGGTGGCGCGCCCCGAGAAGGCGCAAGTTGCGTGTTTGGCGCAGACCCAAAGGGTGCAGGCCTTGGTGTTCTTGGCTTCCCACCGCTTTAGTCGCATCACATGACGCTTTCCAATCGCGGTCAGGTCGACCCGTTCATTGTGATGGACGTCATGCGTGCTGCAAATCAGCGTGAGGCCGACGGCCATGATGTGATCCATATGGAAGTGGGGCAGCCCGGCACGCCTGCGCCACAGCTGGCGTTGAGCGCTGCATCTCAGGCACTGCAGGCTGACAGGTTGGGCTATGCAGAAGCGCTGGGCCTGCCGGAGTTGCGCGCACGCATTGCGCGTCACTATGACGAAGCTTACGGCACAGCCGTTTCTGCTGATCAGGTGATCGTTACCTCTGGAAGTTCTGGCGGGTTCCAGCTGGCATTTCTCGCAGCCTTTGATGCCGGTGCCAGAATTGCTCTGGCAATGCCTGCCTATCCTGCCTATCGCAACATCATCAAGGCTCTGGATTTGGAAATGGTTCCGGTCCGAACGGGCGCAAGTTCTGGCTACCAGATGACAGCCGAGGCCCTCGATGAGGCTGCACGTAGAACAAAGCTAGACGGTGTCTTGATAGCGAGCCCCGCCAACCCAACGGGAGCGATGATCGAGCCAGGCGAACTTGCAGACATAGGAAAAGTGGCGCAACAGCATGGCCTCGCGCTTATCAGTGATGAAATCTATCATCGGCTGACCTACGGGACCGTGCCTGAAGCAACGGCACTTGCGTCCAACCCTGATGCCATCGTCATCAACAGTTTCTCAAAATACTATTCCATGACCGGGTGGCGCATCGGCTGGATGATCGCGCCGTACGAGATGGTGCGACCAATAGAGAGACTGGCTCAAAACCTTTTCATTTCAGTGCCAACTCTTAGCCAGATCGCGGCTGTCGAGGCGTTTGACGCAACACCTGAATTGGAATCCAATTTTGCCGTCTACCGTGCCAACCGGGACGTCCTAATGGATGGCTTGCCCAGTGTAGGATTTACAAAACTCGCGCCATCAGATGGTGCATTTTACATCTATGCTGATGTGAGTGATCTGACACGGGATAGCGAAGCACTGTGTCGCCTCATTCTTGAGGAGGCGAACATTGCCGTCACCCCGGGTACAGACTTTGATCCAGAAGCCGGCAAGACGACCCTGCGTTTTTCATTCGCAGGGCCGACAAGCCATATGGTTGAAGCTGTAAAGCGTCTGAAAGCCATGAAACTGAGCCAAGTAGACTAAACGCTTGGCAACTTTGCACTAGCTGGACAGTCGACGCTGCCACCATCCGCGCTTGGTTGGTTCAGCAGGTTTTTCTGCCTTTTCCACTTCCACCGGAGCTTCAGTCTGAGCAACATATGCTGGCGCTGTATCCGCCACAGCATTCTCTGCTTCGTCCTCAGTTTCGCTGGTAGGAGTAATGGTGGTGGACTCAGCGGGTGTCTGCGATTGGTCCACGACCATCGGCTCTGATGCACCTGAAGAATAGGCTACCAATACCGGCGCTTCTTCCTCCTCATGGGACGTGGATGGATCGATCTCTACGCCGGGACCAGATGCGTCAGCTGTCGTTTCGACCTCACCATTTGTGTCTGTTGAAGTACCGTTATCATCCGCATCAGCCGTCCTACGATGACGCCTGCCACCTCGGCGGCCACGGCGGCGGCGCTTGCGCGGCTTGCCATCTTCATCAAGCTCCGGCGTCTCGTCGTCACCATCTTCAGAGGTAGATGCATCGGTTGCTGAGGCCTCAGAGGCGTCGCCATCCTCGGCTGCACCATTTTCCGCAGAATCAGAGTCTGACTTGCGACCGCGACGCCTACGACGCCGACGCTTGGGCTTGTCCTCTGCGTCACCATCGGCCTCAACACCGTCATTGCTTCCGGCATTAGCTGACGCGTCTGCTTCTTCTTCGCTACGCGCCGCAGCTTCAGCCTGCGCGTCGAGTGCTGCATCTTCTTCTTCGTCGAATGCGCTTTCCATGCTCAACGCGTCCGTATCAACAGACACATCTGGTGTGCGTTCATCCGTGCGCTTGATGGAATAGTCAGGAGAGATCAGTGAAGCATCAGCAACCATGTAGATCGAGACACGACCACGACGTTCTATATCCAGCAGAGTGGTGCGTTTCTGATTGAGAATAAACACCGCAATGTCCATTGGGACGTTAACATCCAACGCCTTTGCCCGACCCTTGAGGGCTTCAGCCTCAACGGCACGCAACACCTGAAGTGCAGCAGATTCCGTCGACCGGATCATGCCTGTTCCCTGACAGTGTGGGCAGGTGTCAGTTGACCCCTCCAGTACGCCGGAGCGCATGCGCTGACGTGACATTTCAAGAAGGCCGAATGAAGAAATTCGCCCAACCTGGATGCGGGCTCGATCCTGCTTCAGGCTATCTTTGAGTTTGCGTTCAACGGCGCGATTGTTGCGCGGCTCATCCATATCGATGAAGTCGATGACGACAAGACCGGCCATGTCGCGAAGCCGTAGCTGGCGCGCGATCTCTTCGGCAGCTTCCAGGTTCGTGGAAACGGCAGTCGCCTCGATATTGTGTTCTTTGGTGGATTTGCCGGAGTTAACGTCAATGGAAACAAGCGCTTCCGTCGGATTGATGACGATGTAACCGCCTGACTTAAGCGTAACAGTTGGCTCAAGCAGAGCATCAAGCTCGCTTTGCACACCATGGCGCTGCAACAGCGGCTCGCGATCCTTGTAGCGTTTCACGTTTTTCGCATGGCTCGGCATGAGCATGCGCATGAAGTCCTTGGCTTCCTTGTACGCCTTGTCACCATCAACAATGATCTCGTCGATGTCCTTGGAATACTGGTCACGGATGGACCGCTTGATCAGATCGCCTTCTTCGTAAATCAGGCACGGAGCAGAAGACTTGAGCGTCAGGTCGCGAATGTTCTCCCAAAGTCGCAGCAGGTAATCGAAATCACGCTTGATTTCGACCTTCGTGCGATTTGCGCCGGCGGTGCGGACGATAAGGCCCATGCCGGTTGCCACGTCCATCTCATTCATCGCTTCTTTGAGGCGGCGACGGTCAGACGTGTTGGTAATTTTCCGTGAGATGCCGCCACCGCGTGCGGTGTTGGGCATCAGGACGCAATAGCGGCCAGCAAGTGACAGATAGGTCGTGAGTGCTGCGCCCTTGTTGCCGCGCTCTTCTTTTACGACCTGTACCAGCATGATCTGGCGGCGCTTTATGACTTCCTGAATCTTGTAGTGACGCGAGCGGCTGCGGCGGCTCGGGCGACGATCGCCGCTTCGGCCATTGCGACCGCGCGAGGAACCACGTCCACCATTCCGGTTTCCGTTGCGGCCGCGCCCGCGTCCACGACCGCGATTGTCAGACTTCTTTTCGTCTTCACCGTCGGTGGCTGCGACTGTCTCATCTTCATCGCTGGACGCCTCAGAGTTTTCGTCACTCTGGTCGTCGCTTTCGTCATCATCCTCGCTTGTGTCGATGTCGTCATCCTCGTCTGAGGATGTAACTTCTTCGGCACTGTCTTCGTCGTTGATCTCTTCGATGTTGGTCTCTGGCAGATCGCCATCATCGTCGACAGCATCTTCATCGTCGGAGACATCTTCGCTGACGGTCTCTGTCGACGCAGCCTCAGCTGCTATCGCAGGTGCATCTGCCTCATCGACGGAGGTTTCGCCTTCACCGTTTTCGCTCTCATCGTCTGCTTCAAAAGCATGAGCGCCTATGTCATAGGCATCATCGCTCTCGTCTGAGGCAGCGTCTGTGTCGCCATCGTCATCTTCATCGTAATTGTCGTCATCCTCATCGAATTCCTCTGCGGCTTCTTCAGCCAACAACTTTTCGCGGTCCGCGACAGGAATTTGATAGTAGTCAGGATGAATTTCGCTGAACGCAAGAAAGCCGTGCCTGTTGCCGCCATACTCAATGAAGGCAGCCTGAAGTGACGGTTCAACGCGTGTGACTTTCGCGAGATAGATATTGCCCCTTAAGGGACGTTTGGCCTCGGATTCAAAGTCGAAGTTCTCGACACGATTTCCCGAGACGATGGCCACGCGGGTTTCTTCCCGGTGGGCCGCGTCTATCAGCATTTTCTTGCCCATGGGCATGTTCTCCAGGCGCGCCGGCGCTGGCCGGGCTTACTTCACCTGCAAACAAGCGGTGAGGTGTCCGGGCGGGCATCTCTGCCGCGCGGCGCGCAATAAGGGATAAGGGAATGCCGTTTCGCGTCCACGCGCTCGATGGCGCATGTCCGAATAGCGCCCGCAAAGCCGCGGTTCGCCTGAAGGCGAATTTGCGTGCTGTGCTGGGTCGAGAAACGGTCATTGGTTCAGTTTTCAAGGTGGGCGTAGACCGGCAGTCTTGCCGATTGGGCCCAAGCGGTTGTCTCGATCTCAGACGTCGCCAACGATTTGAGGGTGGCGTGCCTGATACGGTCAAAATTCATACGTTCTGATGATCGTCTATCCGGCCAACGAGCCGGTCCCCAACGAGTCACCTGAAAAAGACGTGCTTTTATGAGAGATTTCGCGGATTTCAGGGATTTCTTGCCCCTGATTGCGCGCGTGTCCGTCATTTGCACGGCTTAAGTTGTAGCCGGGCCGTCCCGTGACATGCAAGCGGCACGATACACATGTGCCAATCCTGCCGAAAAACGGCTCGAGAGTGAGCCTGCGGGCGAGATGGTTTATGAGCGGTTAATCCTTTGCCACTTATTATTCGTGGTCAATGTGCGGCTGAGCCCTGATTTTGGCGGATTCTAGCCGTTTAGTACTCGCTCCCGTTGTTGGTGGATTGTCCAGCACCGGTTTCAAATGCCCGGAAATCTGCCGTAATGCCGATCTCACATCTCTTTTCCAGGAAACCTGTTCAAGTGTTGAAGCGCTTGCTGGGTGCCGCCGCAATCATTTGCGGCGCACTCGGTGCGAATCTGGTGGTCCCTGCATATGCGCAGGATGTCGCTCCGTCTGTAATTGATGTGCGACTAGGTAAGAGCGGTGAGACGACCCGTTTTGTGCTGGAGTTGAGCGGAAAAGTGGAAGCCAAGGCTTTTACTTTGGCCGACCCTCACCGCCTTATTATTGACCTTCCGGCACTCGATTGGGAACTGGCCTCGGACTTCGTCCCTGCCGGCCGCGGACTGGTTAGCTCATTCCGTTACGGTCTCTTCCGTCCCGGCAACGCTCGTGTCGTGATTGATCTCTCCGGGCCAGCAAAAATCTCGCGTTCTTTCGTGCTGCCGCCAGATCCGACCAACAATAAGAACTGGCGCATTGTGTTCGATCTTGTCAGCACACCAGATGCCTCATTCAGAGCAGCTGCCGGCTGGCCGGATGCAGCGCCCGCAACACCTGTGGCCACCAAACCCACGCCAGACGTGCCAAGTGCCAAACCCGTCACCAATGCTCGAAAGATTGTTGTCATTGATGCCGGCCATGGGGGCGTCGACCCCGGCGCACTGGGCGGCCGCGGAACGCGCGAGAAAAACGTGACACTGGCGTTTGCCAAGTCCCTGGGCGAAGCCCTGAAGTCTACTGGCAGGTACGAGGTCCACCTGACGCGCGACACCGATATCTTCATTGAGCTCAGAGAGCGGGTAGCGATCGCTCGCCGCCACAATGCCGACCTCTTCATCTCCGTTCATGCGGACTCGATTGAACGGCGGGATGTCCGCGGCGCCTCAGTCTACACCTTGTCGGAAAAAGCGTCTGATGCTGAAGCAGCGCGCCTGGCTCGCAAGGAAAACGACGCTGACGTTATTGCAGGTGTGAATCTTGGCGGGGATAGCGACGAGGTGCGTGATATCCTCATTGACCTCGCGCAGCGCGAAACGAAGAACCTGTCGGTCCGCTTTGCGCAGACCGTGATCCCCAAAATGTCTGAAGTCACCAAAATCCTGCGCAACACGCACCGGTTTGCCGGTTTCAGAGTGTTGAAGGCGCCGGATGTTCCGTCTGTCCTGATCGAACTGGGCTTCTTAACCAATTCAGATGACGAGCTAAGCCTCACGTCTTCAAGCTGGCGAAAGAAGACCTCGCAGGCAATCGCACGCGGCGTTGACGCCTACTTTGCCGAGCGATTGGCGGAGGCCAGCCAATAGCCGATTTGCGAAAAATATGTGGTTCAACCCTGCCGCTAAATGCCTGTCGTGATTGGAAAAGCAGGCCACGGGCGTGCCATAATTCACCACTACATGGGATTACTCTTGAAGATGCACGCTCGCTCGGCGATAGACATGTGCAGGCTCCACATTTGTTCAGCTTCAAGAGCACATTTGCGCGCGCGGGCCTTAAGGCTTCGAGCGACTTCATACGACCGGGGACGTATCTGACCAGATGATGAGAATTCTTGCTTACCTCGGGGTTGCAGGTGTTGTGCTCGTAGCGGGCGTGGCATTGGGCGTGGCTTTCTTGCTGTGGAGTTTCTCGCAGGATCTGCCTCCTCATGACCAACTGGCCCACTATGAGCCGCCGGTAATGACGCGTGCCCATGCAGGCGATGGCTCCCTGATTGCTGAATTTGCGCGTGAGCGGCGTTTGTATGTTCCGATCACAGCCATTCCCAAAGACCTGATCAACGCCTTCCTGTCCGCGGAAGACAAAAACTTCTTTGACCACGAGGGCGTCGACATTTTCGGTGTTCTGCGTGCAACTGTCTCCAATGTTGCCAACTATGTGAACAACCGCCGTTTGGAAGGTGCTTCCACGATCACTCAACAGGTCGCCAAGAATTTTCTTCTGACCAACGAAGTGTCGTTCGAGCGTAAAATCAAAGAAGCTCTTCTGGCCCGCCGGATTGAGACTGCGTACTCCAAGGAGCGTATCCTTGAGCTCTATCTCAATGAAATTTATCTCGGTCTGGGCTCCTATGGTGTCGCTGCCGCAGCACTCAACTACTTCGGAAAGTCGCTTGATGAATTGACCCTTGGCGAGATGGCTTATCTCGCAGCCTTGCCTAAGGCACCTAACAACTATCATCCATTCCGTCAGCGCGAGCGGGCTGTTGCCCGGCGCAACTGGGTGCTTTCCCGGATGACGGAGAATGAGTGGATCACCCCATTTGAGGCGTCTGTTGCCCGCGCTGAACCATTCAACATCACACCTCGTCCATCAGGCGCACAGATCGTTGAAACTCAGTTCTTTGTCGAGGAAGTGCGTCGTCGTGCCATCAGCATGTATGACGAGGAGAAGATCTACGATGGTGGTCTTTCGGTCCGCACGACCCTGGACACAAACCTTCAGGCCATCATTCGATCAGCCCTTCGCGAAACGCTGGTGGCCTATGATCAGCGCCATGGGTGGCGCGGTGCATTTGCCAGCATGGATCAGGCGACCGACTGGACTGCGGATTGGCCAAAAGCACTTGTCGGCATGGACACAGCGCGCGATCTTGCACCATGGCGTCTGGCCGTTGTCCTGGACGTCACTGCGGAAGGCGCTGAGATTGGTCTGCGCCCCGACGTAGACGAAGCCGGCCGTATGGTTGATCCAGGTGAGACGGGGTTCATCCCGCTATCTGAAGTCACATGGGCGCGGGCGTCCACCAACAACAGGAAAACGGGACCTGAGATCACTGACGCGACACAGGTACTTAGTGGCGGTGACGTCATTTGGGTCGCTCCCGCCGTTGCCGAAGATGGGTCCTCTGGCCAGGCACGTTATGCGCTGCGACAGATTCCAGAAGTAAACGGGGCAGTCGTCGCAATTGATCCGCACACTGGTCGCGTCCTCGCTCTGGTCGGTGGCTTCAGCTACCAGCTTTCTGAATTCAATCGCGCGACACAGGCCATTCGTCAGCCCGGGTCATCGTTCAAGCCATTTGTGTATGCAGCTGCCCTCGATAATGGCTACACGCCATCCAGTCTTGTTCTGGATGCGCCCTTCGTTATCGAGCAGGGACCAGGCCTTGCGCTTTGGAAACCGGAAAACTACTCACGTACATTCTACGGACCATCGACACTTCGCCTCGGACTGGAAAAATCACGCAACGTAATGACGGTGCGGCTGGCGCAGGCTGTCGGCATGGAAAAGGTCAGCGAGTACGCGCGTCGCTTTGGCATCATGGATGACATGATGCCCGTCCTGTCCATGTCATTGGGCGCCGGTGAAACGACTTTGCTCAAGCTGACAAACGCCTACGGGATGTTGGTGAATGGCGGTAAGAAAATCGAGCCCGTTCTGATTGACCGAATTCAGGACCGTTACGGTCGCACCATTTATCGCCACGATGTCCGTGAGTGTCTTGGCTGTGCTGCCAACGAATGGGCAGGTCAGGCATCGCCTAACATCTCGGACACACGAGAACGGGTTATTGATCCGCGTACAGCCTACCAGGTCGTGTCGATGCTTCGCGGCGTCGTGCAACGCGGCACCGGGCGTACTATTGCCTCCATTGGCAAACCCCTGGCAGGCAAGACGGGAACCACAAACCGTGAGCAGGATGCTTGGTTTGTCGGGTTCTCGCCAGACCTGGCACTTGGTGTATTCGTTGGTTTTGATGAGCCCAAACCAATGGGGCGCGGCGAAACGGGCGGTGGTCTTGCGGCACCTGTGTTCCGCGATGTGATGCGCGAAGCTCTTGCCGACAAGCCGGCACTTCCATTCCGTATTCCACCGGGCGTCACGCTTGTGCGCGTCAATGGGAAATCTGGCCTGATCGCGCGACCCGGTAGTGATGGAGCCATTCTGGAAGCCTTCAAGGCTGGAACAGAACCTCGCGCGCCGTCGCAAGTTTTGCGGGGCACTACAACGGACACATATGTGTCAGGCGACAGCACACCACCTCCACCTGTCCCTACATTGGGAACAGGCACTGGCGGGCTTTACTGACCGGCCTTCCGGGCCTAGGTTCCGCGCTTCACATTTACGTCTGACCAGCAGGCGGCATCTTCCTACTCACTGTGTAGGCAGAACGGGGAAAGCCGCCGCCGGAAGACGGATTTCAGGAGAGTATCCATGCGTGCCGAGATCCGTGATCTCGTTGACGAACTCCAGCAGTCGCTTGCGCTGCTGAGGAGGCATCTTTGACCCGGTCGAGACGGAACGGGAACTAGAGAAGCTCAACGAGCGGGCAGAAGATTCAAGCCTCTGGGACGATCCCGAAAAGGCACAAGCTGTAATGCGTGATCGCACTCGGCTCGAAACCGCACTGAAAAACTACCGCGACCTTGAAAGCGCACTGTCTGACAACGTGGAGCTCATTGAGATGGGCGAAGCAGAGGGCGACGAAGAAGTGGTCGCTGAAGCAGAGGCCAGCTTGAGGGCTGCGCGTGACCTCGCTGCGGAACGTGAGCTTGAGACATTGCTGTCTGGAGAAGCAGACTCCAATGATACCTACTTGGAAGTCCACGCCGGTGCTGGTGGCACCGAGTCCAATGATTGGGCTCAGATGTTGCTGCGCATGTACATGCGCTGGGGCGAAGCCAAGGGCTACAAGGTAGATCTTGTTGCAGAAACCCAGGGTGAAGAAGCCGGCATCAAATCCGCAACGCTGCAGATAAAAGGCCATAACGCCTATGGTTGGCTGCGGACGGAATCCGGTGTCCATCGTCTGGTACGCATTTCGCCTTACGACAGTCAGGCGCGCCGTCATACAAGTTTTGCCAGCGTTTGGGTCTATCCCATTGTCGATGACTCGATTGAGATCGATATCCCTGAGTCCGACGTTCGTATCGATACCTACCGCGCATCTGGCGCCGGTGGGCAGCATGTCAACACGACGGACAGTGCGGTTCGCATCACTCATAATCCGACGGGAATTGTGGTTCAGTGCCAAAATGAGCGCTCGCAACACAAGAACAAGGCAACAGCCTGGACGATGCTAAGGGCGCGCATTTATGAAGCTGAGCTACAGCGGCGTGAAGAAGAGGCCCAGGAGCAGGCAGCCAGCAAAACCGACATCGGTTGGGGGCACCAGATCCGGTCTTATGTATTGCAGCCATATCAGTTGGTGAAGGATCTGCGTACTGGCGTGGAGATCGGTAATCCCTCCGCCGTGCTTGATGGTGGAATTGACCCGTTCCTGGCGGCAGCGCTCGCTAACAAGGTAGAAGACAAAGAACAGGCTACAGCCGAGGTCGCGGAATAGCTGACGTCGAAGTCCTGTCACTGAATGCTGAAAACAAAAAGGCCCGCGGAGCATTCCGCGGGCCTTTTCGTCTAATACCTGGATTGCCTACTGGGCAGCTGGGCGGCGAACCACAACCGCGCCGTCCTTTACGACCACGCCACCCTTACCGTCATCTGACTTTGAACCAGAAGCTGTGTTGCCAGACTTGGCAGCGGGCGCCGACGGAGCCTGTTTTTCAGACGTCGGGCGTTGTGCATCTGCAATCTTGAGAGACGCAGGTGCCTCAGTGTTCGGGGCTGATGATGGCATTTCATCACCCAGGGGGTCATCTGAATGTCGGCAATTGCCTTCAAAGAAGGCGCCTGTTTCAACAGCCAGAGCTTCGTGGAGGATGTCGCCCTCAACGTGGCAAGTGGTTGCGAGCTGTACACGGCGAGCGCGAATGGAGCCAACAATACGGCCACGAACAACAATGTCGTCAGCCATCACGGCGCCGGTAATGGTTGCGTGTTCGCCGACAGTCAATGACTGGCTGCGGACATCACCTTCCACCGTGCCATCAATCTGAATGTCACCGGTTGCAATGAGGTTGCCGTGGACGACAAGGTCGTCTGAGATAATCGACGGTGCGGAACGTCCGCGACGTGGTGCGGGTGCGGGGGCGGCTTTTGCCACGCTACCGCTATCCTTCTTCGAGAACATACTGACCTGCCTTCAAAAATTTGGCTGGATTCTGGACTTTTCCATCAACCCAGACCTCATAGTGGAGGTGCGGGCCTGTGGAGCGACCGGATGATCCTACCTTGCCAAGAGTTTCGCGAAACTCAACAACGTCGCCAACTTTGACTTTAATGCTGGCTAGGTGAGCGTAGCGCGTCTTTATGCCATTTCCATGGTCAACTTCGACGAACCGCCCATAGGCCCCACGCCACCCCGCATATACGACCTTACCGGCCATGGGAGCGTGCACTTTGGTGCCATAGGGTCCGGCAAAATCAATGCCGGAGTGGAAAGCAAGCTTGCGGTTGAAGGGGTCAACGCGCGCGCCGAAGTTACTTGTCGTCTCAATGCCATAAATAGGCTTTGCAAGCGGCAGCTGCCGAAGTGCCTGATTGAGAACGGAAATTCGGTCCAGATTGGTAGCAACCCGGAAAATCTGTCGATCAAAGCCTTCGCTGGTCTCGCCATCTGGCAGGACAGTGTCCGCGAAGTTGATGAACGGACCGCCTTCAGCCACGGCCTCAAGAGTCATGTCTTCGGCCATCGCATCCGGGTCAAAACCGGTCATGCGGATGATCGATTCAATCTCTTTGATCTCAAGATCAGTCTCTTCTTCGATCCGGTTGACCAGATGCTGCTGCACAAGGTCCAGATTTTCGAGACGGTGATCCATGAACGCCACTTTTTCTTCATGGCGAAGGCCGTCGGCAGCCTGAGCAAGATCGGTGTATGCACCACCCTGGCCGCTGGCACTGTTCATGTTGAGATGTGGTGGCGAAACCTGAACCCGGCTCTCGCGAAACGCACCTTCGACGGGTGCAGGACGCAGCATGATGCGGGTTTCACCGTCAGCCTTGCGCCTGTTTGTACCAGGCAGGCCGGCAACTTTCTTGCGCATGTCATCAAGCTGACTGCGCACTTCACGACTATGGTTCAAAAGGTCCGCCAGAAGACCATGCTTCGCTTCCAGATCGCTCGTCTGCGACAGGAAGCGCGACTGGGCCAGAACCATTTCAGTGGACACTTCGTCATATGAAGACTGCATCTCTGCAATGCGCTGCTCATAGGCAGACTGCATCCGAATGAACTTGCGGTCTTTGGCTGCGATGATCTGGTCTTGGAAAACCACGTTCACCGATGTGAAGCCGACCCAACCTAGGAAAAAGACGGCGCCCAGCGCCAATACGGCCTGTGTCCATGCGGAAAGGGCCATGAACTGGACCTGTCCATGGCTGCGCAGATAGAACTGGCGTTCGGTGAATATCCGGCGGAACCCCCGTACCACCGAACCCGAAAAATCGGAGTTATTTGACACTCTACCCCTCTAAGCGTCTGAGCCCCCAAGAAGAGGCATAGAACCGTATTGCTTGAGCGATTTCAACCGGTTGAGGTTAAGATTCCCTAACCTGGTTAATCGAAATCAACCCAGAAGCGTTTCAAAAGCGGACAGGTAACTGCGGTCAGCCCTGGCCATACGAAATTTTCCCGCAGAATTCGGAGGAAAAATAGCTTTCACCAACCCGAACAAGGAGATGTCAAAAGCGATGCAGGTCATGTGCCACAAAGCAATGCGGCCAACCCTGCTTCACGTCGCGCATCCTCATTGAAGGGGCCTTTAAGCTTACCCGTGTGGTAGGCATCAACCGATGCGTCAAAAAGCTCTCTTGGGTCCTTGTTGCGACGCTTGGCTGCGTCGGAGAACCAGGTAACCCCGGCGGACACATGGCCAATCTCGTCGTCATAGATGGTCTGCAGGACCCTGGCGCTTATCTGGTCGCCGGCGCGTTCCAATGCAGAAACCGTTTGCGGGGTGACATCAAGCCCGCGAGCCTCGTGAACGAGCGGAACAATAGCCAGACGGGCCGCAAAGTCATGAGATGTGGCTTCGGCAGCCTGCCAAAGCCCGTCGTGAGCTGGAAGGTCGCCATAGGCGGCACCCAGTTCGCGGAGCCGCGCTTCCAGCATCAAGAAATGTTTGCCTTCTTCGTCGGCCACTTTCACCCAGTCATCTGCAAACGCTGCCGGCAGGGGGGTATCGCCATCACTAGTGAACCGGGCAAGCAGATCGCAGGCCAGATCAATCGCATTGAGTTCTATATGGGCAAGGGCATGAAGAAGGGCGGTGCGCCCGGCCAAACTGCCTGGTCCACGACGTTTCATGGCGCGGGGCGCGAGCAGCTCAGGTTTGCTTGGGCGAGCCGGACGGTCTGGCACATCGACCTCTATGCCAGGCCACTGCAATTTGCCGCTGCGCCAGTCGGCAGCCATCTGGCGGACCGCCAGCGCCTTTTGAGACGCATTGGCAGTCATCAGCACAGCGACTGCTTGGGCGGCGAGGCCAAGAGTGGGTGATGTTGAGCTCAAAGCGCTTTGACAGCTTCAAGGACTTCTTCCACGTGCCCTGGAACTTTAACCTTGCGCCAGACCCGGGCAATTTTTCCCTTGCCGTCAATCAGAAAGGTAGAGCGCTCAATGCCCATGTATTTGCGGCCGTACATGCTCTTTTCTACCCAGACGCCATATGCTTCTGTCACCTTGCCCTCTTCATCGGACCCAAGCGTGATTTTGAGGTCATGCTTATCTTTGAATTTGTCATGCTTCTTCACAGGGTCGCGTGATACCCCGAGAATGGCCGCTCCGGCTTTCTCGAATGCCTTCAAGTGCTCCGTGAAACCAATTGCCTGCTTTGTGCAACCTGACGTGTCGTCCTTTGGATAGAAGTACAAAACCAGCGGCTGGCCTTTGTAGTCCTTGAGGGCAGTCTTACCGTCGCCATCTGTCGGCATGGAAAATGCCGGGGCTTTCGTGCCTTCTGCCAGTTCGCTCGCCATTTTAAAGTCTCCTGTAAAGTTGCTGGTCGGGCGGCTTGTGTCGACGCCTATGACGCGCAAAGGCCATAATTGAGCAATATGGTGCGCGGAGAGGTTTTGGGCACCTCTGTACACTCTTTTGGCGACGGTTTTTGCCATTATGGGCGTTGATTCGATAGGGCTTTCACCGAATTAGCTGAAAGCCAGCTGTTGTCGCGCATATGTGCAGGGCAGCACACAGGAAACGAGATACAGACCTTTTGATCCGTCCGGCTACCAAAATCGCGCTCGAAGTTGTTGCGGGGCTTTCCGCCGTTGCCTTGCTGCTTGCCGCAGCCGCTGCATGGCGTTTGTCGCAGGGGCCACTGCCGGTCAGCTTTTTGACGCCGTTTGTCGAACAGGCCGCCAACGATCAATTGCCTGACAATCGCATCGATATCGAAGACATGGTCATTGCCTGGGCGGACGGGCAAGGGGCCCTGGAGCTGCAGGCGGTCAATGTCGTCATCCTGGGTGAAGAAGATCAGGAGGTTGTGTCGGTGCCAAAACTGGCAATCGACTTCAACCTGCGTGCCGCACTCGCGGGCCGACTTGTACCAAAAAAGCTTGTGTTCGAAGGCGCATCATTAACGCTGGTGCGAAGTGCAGAAGGCACAATCAGCTTCGGCCTTACCAGAAATGGCGCTGCTCTTCCCGCTCCAGAGCCAGCGGTGTCAGAGGAAGGCGATGCTCTGTTGGCCACGTTGATTGAGGCTGTGGCATCTCCTGGAGACGATGCAGATGCAGGTCGACATCTTGAAGGGCTGAGCATCCGCAACGCTGCAATTACCGTGTTTGATCAACGGTCCGGTGGTCTTTGGCTGGCGTCCGATGTGGGGCTTGAGTTTCGGAACACACCAATCGGGATGGCCGGCGTCATAAATGCTCATGTCCTATCTCCTGGTGGGGAGTGGGATTTCATAGGAACAGTTCGTGCGTCTGGTGCTGATGAACCTGTGGTCATCGTAGCGAACCTCAACAACATCATGCTTCCGGATTTCGCCCGGACAATGGTTGCTCTTGAACCACTCGCAATGATCAACAGCGCTGTTTCAGGCCGGGTAATAGCGAAGCTCAATCGAAACGGCCTCTCCATTGCGGACCTCGAAGTTGATTTGAATGCGGGCGCTGGAGAACTGGTACTGCCGATCAATGAGCCTGAGCCTTTCTACCCGCCAAAACCGCTCGGATATGATGGCAAGCCGCAACCTGAGGACATCCCGCCGCCATACACCCCTCGCCCCTGGAGTTATGAGATTGATAGCGCGCACATCAAAGGCCGAGTGACCTGGCCGGACGGTGTTGTCGAATTGGATGAGTTTGCCGTTAAAGGTGAGGCCATAGACCTGTCTGTAGCTGGTCGCGGCGAGATCACCGTTAATGATACCGGCGCCATTGAAGAAGTGTATTTGTCCGTCGAGACGCAACCGGTTGCCATCAATGTTCCCAATGTGACCGTAGGTATCGCGCGGGTCGATGGGCTGGAAGCAACATTGAAATATGCTCTCAATGATGGCCGTCTGGACATCGAGAATGCATCGATGGCACTTGGCGAAGGATATGTATCGGTCGCTGGGCAGATCTCCGGTTTGAGTGAAGACCCTCTCTCGGTTGTGCTTGATGGTGAGATCGAGCAACTCCTCGTAAGTGACTTGATGCAGATTTGGCCACCGAGAGTAGGCACCGGTGCGCGCGATTGGGTTGTCTCAAACATTACAGGAGGATACCTGGATCAAGGGGTTCTCAAAATCGATGCCCCTGATGGCGCACTCGATGCGACGCCTCTGCCGGACGAGGCCGTTTCGCTCAATGTGAAATTTGCAGACATGCAGGTGCGCTACCTGGGCGATCTCTCTCCCATTCGCTATGCGCGCGGGTCCTTGAATCTGAAAGGCAATGCGTTTGAGGCCAAGATGGTCGGAGGTGAAATTGCCCCGCCGTCAGGTGGCCTCATTCAGGTAACTGACGGAAGCTTCAAGACAGAGGACTTCCACATTCGAGGCAATGACGCATTCATTGATGTGAAGGCGGCTGGATCCATGACCGCTATTCTGTCGCTAATTGATCAGGAACCCCTCGGCTACATAAGCCGCTTTGGCCTCGACCCAAATGAGGTCTCAGGGACAGGAACAACTCAGATCAAAGTAACGCTCCCAATGCGTAGTTTGCTGTTGTTCGAGGACGTCGGGTTTGGAGCTTCCGGCCGCGCAACGCAGCTTGATATGCCGGATATCAGCGAGGGTGTAACTCTCAACGGCGGTGACATGGCTTTCACCGTGTCGAACACGCATCTCAGAGCCAACGGCACTATGGTGCTGGCTGGAACGCCAATCGCACTGAAATGGGTGGAGGATTTCAACGCAGGCAAACGACCAGGCAGCACATTTGATGTCACAGGCGTTTTTGATGATGCCACCCGCACTCAGCTTGGCGTGGGCATAGTCCGAAACATTCAGGGTTCATTGCCTGTGCAGGCAGTTTTGAAGGGACGGGGCCCCGATATCGCGACAGCAGAGTTTGAAGCTGACCTCGGCCCTGTGACAGTTGTGGAGCCTTTGATTGCTTGGCGCAAAGACCCTGGCATTCCGGCAACTCTCGCTGGCAATTACACGCAAGCTGATGATGGCAGCATAACTCTGTCGGGAATGAGCATGTCAGGTCAGGGCGTTCAGCTGCAGGGCAGCGCGTTTTTTGATCCAAACGGAACAATGCAGCACGCGTCCGTCTCACGTTTGCTCTTGGCAAATGGCACCGACCTGTCTGGCGTTGCCGTGCGGTCCCCTGAAGACGGAATAGTTCGGATTGACGTGAATGGCCCCGCATTTGATGCCCGGGATTTTCTGGATGACCTGTTCGCAGACGCAACACCCTCTGAAGGGGACGAAGTGTCTGATGAGGTTATTCTGGCAAATGCCAACGTCGATCGGGTCACAGCCCATGTCGGGGAAGTGCTTACCGACGTGACAGCATCCTTGAAGATGGTTGGCTCGCGTATGCAGGAATTATCCGTGGACGGTGTATTTGAGACCGGTGGCGAACTCGACATTGAGATGAAGCCGACAACCTATGGGACCCGAAAGGTCGAGGCAACATCTCGCAATGCAGGTGCCGTGCTTCGGGGGCTGGATCTCTACAACAATATGGATGGCGGCAATGTGGACTTTTCAGCGGAGATTGATGACCGACTGGACGGCAGTCCCCTGGAGGGACGCCTGACCGGCAACACATTGCGCATACGCAATGCACCTATCGTGGCAGATGTTTTGACACTTGGCTCACTGACGGGCATCAGCGACACGCTTCAGGGTGAAGGCATCTTGTTCACGCGGTTGGACGCACCGGTGCGGGTCAACGCGCGAGCCATTGACCTGAAAGATGCGATCCTGTCCGGACCAGCGATCGGTGCAACCATCAAGGGACATGTTGACCGTGAGACCGATGAGATTGACCTGGGTGGCACGATCATTCCGGCCTACACCGTCAATAGCTTTCTCGGGAACATCCCGGTCATCGGCGAACTTTTCGTTGGCCGCGAAGGCGAGGGCGTTTTCGGCATCACCTACGGAATTTCGGGTAAATCCGACGATCCGGAAGTGATCGTAAATCCTGCAGCTGCGCTTTTGCCGGGCATCCTGCGCCGCATTTTTGAGATCGGCGGCAGTGCCAGTGACGAGGCTCAAACGACCGCGCCAAATGAATCCAATGCCTCGCCTGAGAACAGTCCGCCGACCAACATAGACGCCACAGCAGAGGCCGCGCCGGAAAGCAGTGCGCGGGGTGCAGATGATGACGGCTAGGTGACTAAGCCTTCTTGATCAATACGTGGCGCTTTTTGCCGGCAGAAAGTTTGATGGCGCCATCGCGCATGTCATCTTCACCCAGAGAGCGGCGCCAGTCGCTGACCTGATCATCATTGATGCGCACGCCGCCGCCCTGCACGAGACGACGGGCCTCGCTGGTAGAAGAGCTCAGCTTTGCTTCAACAAGAGCTGTCAGCATACCAAGTCCATCAGCCCACATATCAGCAGCTAGTTCGACCGTTGGCAGGTCGGATGCGACGGAACCTTCTTCAAAGGTTTTGCGCGCTGTCTCCTCGGCTGCTTCAGCGGCAGCGCGCCCGTGCGCCATAGCCGTTGCTTCGGTGGCCAGAACCTTCTTGGCATCATTGAGCTCTGCTCCCTCGAGCTTCTCGAGCCGACCTATTTCATCAAGAGACAGATCCGTGAAGAGCCGCAAAAGCTTGCCGACGTCTGCATCCTCACAATTGCGCCAGTACTGCCAGTAGTCATAGGCAGGCAACATGTCTTCATTGAGCCAGACCGCGCCATCGGCCGTCTTGCCCATCTTTGTGCCCGACGATGTTGTGAGAAGTGGTGATGTCAGTCCGATGAGCGATGAGTCGTCCATGCGCCGTCCAAGGTCGATGCCATTGACGATATTGCCCCATTGATCAGACCCACCCATTTGCAAGGTGCAGTCGTACCGGCGGTAGAGCTCCGCGAAGTCGTAGGCCTGGATGATCATGTAGTTGAATTCCAGGAACGAAAGGTTCTGTTCACGCTCCAGCCGAGCCTTCACGCTTTCAAAAGACAACATCCGATTGACCGAGAAGTGGCGGCCCACATCTCGAAGGAAATCGACGTAATCAAGTCCGTCCAGCCATTCACGATTGTCCACCATCAGGGCGCCGGTGGGTCCATCATCGAAGCTGAGAAACTTGGAAAAAACCTTCCGGATGCCTTCTTTGTTTTTTGCGATCGCTTCATCGTCCAGCAGGGGCCGCGCTGAGTCCCGGAAAGAGGGATCGCCAATACGCGTGGTTCCGCCGCCAATCACCACGATGGGGCGATGGCCTGCTTTTTGGAGCGCCCGCAGCATCATGATTTGGACAAGCGAGCCTGCGTGTAGGCTTGGAGCCGTGCAATCAAAGCCGATATAGCCCGTCACCACACCCTTTGAGAGGTTTTCTTCAAGCGCTTCGGCATCAGAGCATTGTGCAATGAAACCCCGCTCTTCGAGGTGGTTCAGAAAGTCTGATTTGTAGCTCGGCATGATCTGGTCGCTTTGATTGGGTGCTGAAGGCGTGTAGGCCTAAAGGAAACGGCAGGTGATCGATGTTGGTTCCGTGAAGGCGGGGGATTAGCATGTCGGCCTGCCAACGCAAAGCGTCGCGTAGTGAGCGGCAGACATGCCATATGATTGGAGCCCGACAATGTCTGATGCCAAGGAAGTCTATAAAGCCATCGGGCTCATGAGTGGTACGTCTATGGATGCGGTTGATGCTGCCATTCTGACAACCGACGGACACACTCATGTAGAGGCCGGGCCGTCTCTGGCAATACCTTATCCAAGGGCATTGCGAGACCGGGTGGCCGGCGAGTTGGCTGGCGCAATGGCACTGTCTGCCCCACGCCCGCTACCTCAAAACCTACTCGCGCTGGAACGTGACATTACCCTCATGCAGGCAAATGTTGTGAACCAGCTGCTGAGTGAGGCCAATATGTCGGCCTCCGAGATTGATGTGATTGGCTTTCATGGTCAGACCGTGGCGCACAGGCCGGACCAAGGATGGACGCTGCAACTTGGCGATGGTTCGCTGATGGCCGCTGAAACCGGCATTGACGTGGTGAACGACTTTCGGTCCGCAGACATGATCGCAGGAGGCGAGGGTGCGCCCTTGGCGCCGCTGTATCATCTTGCCCTTGCCAATGAAATGAGCGGCCATCCATTGGCGGTGCTGAATCTTGGCGGGATTGGCAATGTCACCTGGATTGGCTCGGCTGACGGTCCAGACCCGGTTGCCTTTGATACGGGCCCTGCCAATGCATTGATCGATGAGTGGGCGCTAGAGAAAATAGGCGAGCCATTTGATCATAATGGCGCCCTCGCCAAGGCAGGCACGGTCAATGAGTCAGTGCTGAACACCATGCTGACCAACGCATATTTCGACCGCAAGCCGCCCAAATCGCTTGATCGACTGGATTTTTCAGCTGAGGCAGCAGCGGATCTATCAAATGCAGACGGGGCTGCGACATTGGTGGCTTTCACAGTTGAAAGCGTTGCCCGCGCACTGGAGCACCTTCCAGAGCCGCCAAAGCAGTGGATTGTGGTCGGTGGAGGGCGGCGTAACCCGGTCTTGATGGGTGAACTTGCGCGGCGGCTTGGAGTGCGGGTGATCGCAGCTGAAGAAGCAGGTTGGCGTGGCGATACGCTGGAGGCTGAGGCGTTTGCCTACCTGGCCGTGCGCAATCTAAAGGGATTGCCGTTATCAGTGCCAACAACAACAGGTGTGTCAGAACCGATGACTGGCGGCACGCTACACAAAACCAGCACGCGCGCCGCCTAGGGTCATCTTGGGTGCAGGCAGCGGATACTACTTGCCGTCTTTCTTGGCATCCTTGGCCTGCTGATCTTCAATAAGGCGTCGGTCGAGATAGGCGGCAACCGTATCAAGCATCGGTTTGGAGCCGGTTTCAAAGAAGTGGTTTGCTCCTTTGATGACTTCCTGATCGATGGTGATGCCCTTTTGTGCGCGCAGTCGCTCAACGAGTTTTTCCACATCGTCGACTGGTGCCACCTGGTCCTGATCACCAGACACAAAAATGCCTGATGACGGGCAGGGGGCAAGGAAGCTGAAATCATAAGAGTTGGCAGGCGGTGCAACAGAGATGAAGCCGTCTATCTCTGGGCGACGCATCAACAGCTGCATGCCAATCCAAGCGCCGAATGAGAAACCGGCTACCCAGCAGGTGCGGCTATCGACATTGTAGGTCTGGAGCCAGTCAAGGGCTGCGGCTGCATCGGACAGCTCGCCAATCCCACCGTCGAAGCCTCCCTGGCTGCGCCCGACACCGCGGAAATTGAAGCGCAGCACAGAGAAACCCCGATTGGCGAACATATAGAAAAGTTCGTAGACCGTCTGATTGTTCATGGTGCCGCCGAACTGCGGATGCGGATGAAGAATCAGAGCAATTGGGGAGTTTGGCTTGCCTTGATGGTGGTAGCGGCCTTCGATACGGCCCGCAGGGCCGTTGAAAATCACGTCGGGCATGGATGTTTTACACCGCGGGGTGGCTGATTAAACCAACCTTAGAAGGTTGGTTTAGAATACCCACACACAAAAAAGGCCCATTTTAGTGGGCTTTTTCCCGCATCCTTTTCTTGACTAAAACACTCGGGTTTATTATTTCTGGCTCTTGTAGCGCCAGGCTGATGCTTCTCTTAGCATAAGCGGATATGGCGATTGCAAGCATTCCGCGCGAGGTCAGCGCAGCGGCACTTGCATAGGGCCATGTGGGGTTATCACTTGGCACTTAAAAATGGGGGTCATTGGTAGCTTAGCTGCCGCATTCTGTTGGGCACAGATGTGGTCAGTTTGGGATACCTCATCACGGTGATAGCCATACAGCGGCTATGCCGACGGAGAAGACCTTATGAAACTTAGTACCAAAGGCCGGTATGCGGTCATGGCAATGGCGGATCTTGCCCGTTTTGGCGGCAAGAAGCCGGTTTCTCTCGGCGAGATTGCGGGCCGTCAGGAAATTTCACTGTCCTATCTCGAGCAGTTGTTCGCAAAGCTTCGCAGGGCAGGCATCGTGAAGAGTGTCCGCGGCCCAGGCGGCGGCTACCATCTCGCGCGTCATCCAGAAGACATTCAGGTGTCCGACATCATCCTGTCCGTCGATGAGCCAATCAAAGCTACCCGCTGCAAGGAGAGTTCCGGTGAAGGGTGCCTTGGCAATGGCGCACGCTGCATTACCCATGACCTCTGGGACGAATTGAGCCGTCAGATACACCTGTTCCTCAGCGAAGTCTCGCTGGACGACGTAATCAATCGTCGGGTGCTTGGACGCAGCGGCATTTATGAGGATGCTGAAAGTGGCGAAGGATCGCAGATCGGGTCCCAAGCATCTCCAACGTCCGGCTCATCGCAATCGGCTGCACAAGCGACCAGCTATTCTGGTGCAGTCGTGGCCGGCGAATAGGCCGCCAACGAGCGGTATTTCAAACCCAAACCAGCAGGACCATCCACCAAACGTGGCACAAGCAACCACATATCTTGATCACAATGCGACGGCGCCACTGCGTCCCGAAGCGCGCGAAGCCATGGTAGCTGCCATGGATGCGCTCGCCGGTGGTGGCAACCCATCATCCGTCCATCGGGCGGGCAGGGTGGCCAGGCGCCTTGTGGAAGACGCGCGCGCAAGTGTTGCATCCTTGGTGTCGGCCGTGCCGGATGAAATTGTGTTTACCTCTGGTGGGACCGAAGCCAACAGCCTTGCAATCATGGGGACTTTGGCGTCGGGAGCCATTGAGCGTTTGATCGTCGTGGCAACGGAACACGCAAGCGTCATCGATACGGCAGCGGCAAGCGGCGTTGATGTCAAGCAACTTGGCGTCGATTCAAATGGTGTGGCCAATATTGGTGCACTTGTTGACGATCTGCAGGCGGATGCGCGGCCAGCTCTTGTATGTGTGATGGCATCCAACAATGAAACGGGCGCCATCCAACCGGTTCTGCAAATCATGCAATGCGTTATAGAAGCCGGCGGTCGCGTGCATGTGGACGCCGTTCAGCACGTGGGCAAATTGCCGCTGTCTCCTTTGAGCGGTGCTCATACGATGGCCCTTTCCGCACACAAGATAGGTGGTCCGCAGGGCGTTGGTGCGTTGGTTGTGCGTGGTAAAGGGCGTGTTGAGCCGATGCTTCGCGGCGGAGGGCAAGAGTTGCGCCGCCGCGCTGGCACTGAGAATGTCGTTGGAATTGCAGGCTTTGGTGCTGCTGCAGACAAAGCAGCAGAAAATCAGGCTCAGCTTCAGGCTCTGGCGCCACTTCGGGATGAGCTGGAGGTCCGCGCTCTCCAAATCGCTGAGGCCGTGGGTCATGTTGGTGCGGTGATCTGCCCTGCGGTAGAGCGGTTGCCAAACACCAGCTGCATTGCATTTGATGGAGTGAAGGCAGAGACGCTTTTGATGGCGCTTGATCTTGGTGGGGTCTGTGTCAGTTCGGGCTCTGCGTGCTCGTCCGGTAAAGTAGCGCGCAGCCATGTGCTTGAAGCTATGGGTATCAACGAAAGTCGTGCGGGCGGCGCGATTCGCGTGTCCATGGGGTGGAATACGACCGATCAGGACGTTGAACGGTTTTGCTCTGCCCTCGAGCAGGCTTTGAAGAGAATTCGCCCCGCTGACGCGGGCCATGTTTCCAGTGACGGCCACGCGGCCCGAACTGCAGGTGAATAGGTAAGAGTATGGCAGCGGTTCAAGAAACAGTGCGCGACGTCGAAGGCCTCGGCCAGGGCGACAAGTACAAATATGGTTTCTATACGGACATTGAGAGCGACAAAGCTCCCAAGGGTTTGAATGAGGACACCGTCCGGTTCATCTCGGCCAAAAAGGGTGAGCCCGAGTGGATGCTCGAGTACCGCCTTGAAGCCTTCCGCCGTTGGCTGGAAATGGAAGAGCCCGACTGGGCCAAGGTCAACTATCCAAAAATCGACTATCAGGACTACTACTATTACTCAGCCCCCAAGAGTCAGGGTGATGGACCAAAGAGCCTCGATGAAGTCGATCCCGAACTCCTGCGCACCTATGAGAAGCTCGGGATTCCATTGAACGAACAAAAGATGCTCGCCGGCGTTGCCGTTGATGCCGTGTTCGACAGTGTGTCCGTTGTCACAACGTTCAAGGAGAAGCTCTCCGAGGCCGGCGTTGTTTTCTGCCCGATCTCGGAAGCCGTACACTCTCATCCCGAACTGGTAAAAGAGTATCTCGGCAGTGTTGTGCCTGCGACAGACAACTATTTTGCAGCCTTGAACGCTGCCGTTTTCTCTGATGGATCGTTTGTGTACATCCCCAAGGGTGTTCGCTGCCCAATGGAGCTGTCGACATATTTCCGCATCAACGAACGTGACACCGGACAGTTTGAGCGCACCCTCATCATCGCAGATGAAGGGTCATATGTGAGCTACCTGGAAGGTTGCACGGCCCCCATGCGGGACGAGCACCAGCTCCATGCTGCGGTGGTGGAACTTGTTACCCACCATGATGCTGAAATCAAATATTCGACGGTTCAGAATTGGTACCCGGGCGATGAAGACGGCAAGGGCGGTATCTTCAACTTCGTGACCAAGCGCGGAGACTGCCGCGGAGACAACTCAAAGATCTCCTGGACGCAGGTTGAAACCGGCTCGGCAGTAACCTGGAAGTACCCCAGCTGCGTGCTGCGAGGAGACAACTCGTCGGGTGAATTTTATTCCATCGCCATTTCAAACGGGGCACAGCAGGTCGACTCCGGCACCAAGATGATCCATCTGGGCAAGAACACAAAGAGCCGGATCATTTCAAAAGGTATCTCAGCGGGTAAATCCTCCAACGCCTATCGCGGCCTTGTGAGCATTTATCCGTCTGCCGAAGACGCGCGCAATTTCACCCAGTGCGATAGCCTGCTGATTGGCGACAGATGCTCGGCTCATACAGTGCCGTATATCGAAAGCCGCAACCCGACGGCTGTTCTGGAACACGAAGCAACCACGTCGAAGCTGTCGGAAGATCAGCTCTTCTATTGTCAGGCCCGTGGTTTGCCGGAGGAAGAAGCGGTGGCGTTGCTGGTAAATGGCTTCTGCCGCGAGGTGCTTCAGCAGCTACCGATGGAATTTGCGGTTGAGGCCCAGAAGCTGGTGGGTATCTCCCTTGAAGGGAGCGTCGGCTAATGAACATGGGCACCTGGATTGCGATCGGCACTGGAATCGGCGTCGCTATAGGCGTTGCGGCCGATGAACTCAGCACCTGGATAGCTGTAGGGGCTGGTCTTGGCATTGCGCTCGGCGCCACCACATTCTCGCGGAATACGGACAATTAGAATGCTTGAAATCAAAGACCTGCACGTAGAAGTCGGCGGCAAGGAAATCCTGAAAGGGATCAATCTCACCCTCAACCCCGGTGAGGTGCACGCAGTCATGGGGCCCAACGGCTCTGGCAAGTCAACGCTGTCTTACACGCTTGCAGGGCGTTCGGGATATGACGTGACCGGCGGGTCAATTCTCTTCAATGGGAAGGACCTCACTGAACTCGAGCCCAATGAACGTGCCGCTGCGGGTGTGTTCCTCGCCTTTCAGTATCCAACAGAAGTGCCCGGCGTCACCACAATGACGTTCCTGAAAACAGCTCTCAATGCTGTTCGGGTTGCGCGCGGTGAAGATGAGTTGGATGCGGTCAGGTTCCTCAAGCTGGTACGTGAAAAAGCCAAGTCCTTGAACATCACCGATGACATGCTGAAGCGTCCGCTTAATGTTGGCTTTTCCGGCGGCGAGAAGAAGCGCGCCGAAACACTCCAAATGGCCCTGCTGGAGCCGACATTTGCGGTGCTTGATGAAACAGACTCAGGTCTCGACGTGGATGCAATGCGTGTTGTTGCTGAAGGTGTGAATGCACTGCGCTCACCTGAGCGCTCCATGCTGGTGATTACCCATTATCAACGGTTGCTCGATCACATCGTCCCAGACCATGTGCACATTCTGGCTGGCGGCAAGATTGTGAAGTCAGGTCCTAAGGAACTGGCCCGTGAAGTCGAAGAGTCCGGTTACGCAGATATCAAGAGCGACGCGGCTTAGTCATGGCGAGAGTAGCAGTTCAACCTCTAGACATTGAAACCGGCCTCGTGGATGACCACGCAGCGGCAGCAAAAGTGCTGCCCGGTGCCGCGTATCAATCAAGTGCGCGCTCCAAAGCGATTGAGGCGTTTGCGGTCGAAGGGTTGCCGAACAGGCGGCTCGAAGAATATCGCTACTTTGATCTGCGCCAGATGTTGGCCAAGGCAGGTCCACTTGCCGTCACGCCCGCAGCGTCCAGCGCTGACACAACCGACCCTGCCACGGACATCTTTGCTGAAATAGACCGGCACATCGCGGTTTTCATCAACGGGCGATTTGATACGGCCGGCTCGTCCCTGAATGGCCTGCCTGATGGTGTTGAGCTATTGAGCTATGCAGAGGCATTGAACAGTGAAGCTGCCTGGGTATCGGAAGCGCTGGAGTCTTCCATCGCACCTCAGGATGCCGTTGCCACTCTGAATGCGGCATACGCGATTGATGGCGTTGTAATTCGTGTGTCAGCAGGCGTGAAAGTCGATAAGCCCATTGAAGTCCAATGGCGTGCAATTGGCGACGTCAGTACCCACTTCCACACGCGCAGCCTTGTCGTCCTCGAGGAGGGTGCGCAGCTCACTTTGCTTGAAACCCGGGGCGACGATGAGCAGGCGCCGGTCTTTTCAACAGGAGCGTTGCGACTTGTGGTTGGTGATGATGCATCGCTGCGTCACGCCACCGTATGTGCGGATGGCGAAGACGTCGTCCGCGTTGGAAAAAAGTCGGTGACCCTTGGCAAGGCGTCAAACTACGAAACACTCGGTCTCGCAGTCGGTGCGGGTAAAGCCCGCACCGATGAGCACTTGCACTTTGCTGGCGAAAACACAAAGGCCAGCATCAGCGGGCTATCCTTGTTGCGTGATGCAGCGGTGATGGACAACACCTTGTTTGTTGATCATGCGGTTCCCAATTGCGAAAGCGAAGAGACCTTCCGCTCAGTGCTGGATGACGCGTCACGCGGAGTTTTCCAGGGATCTATCCTGGTGCGTAAGGATGCGCAGAAAATTGACTCGCAGATGCAAGCTCGAGCGTTGCTCCTTTCCCGCAAGGCTGAAATGGATGCAAAGCCGATGCTGGAAATTTACGCCGATGATGTGATTTGCGCCCACGGTTCTGCGATCGGTGAACCGGATCAAAACGCCATTTTCTACCTGATGAGCCGCGGTATCGACGAGAACACCGCCCGTGCATTGCTTGTTGCCGGGTTCCTCGATGATGTGGTGGATGGCTTCGACGACGGTGAGATCGCTGTGGCTCTAAAGACGCTTCTGGCAGAGCGTCTTGGCGCGCCAAAGGATACGGCACAAGAGGCATCCCTATGAGCGAAGCCGCAACCATATCCAGTCCGGCACCGAACGATGAGCAGCAGTTTGACGTAGAGCGTGTTCGCGCAGATTTCCCGATTCTCTCCCGGGAAATTTACGGGAAACCACTCGTCTATTTGGACAATGCCGCCTCGGCGCAAAAACCCGTGCAGGTCTTGGACGCGATCCGCGACGCGTATGCGAATGACTACGCAAACGTACATCGCGGTCTGCACTATCTGGCAAATGCGTCTACGCAGGCCTTTGAAGACGCGCGAGAAAAAGTGCGGGCACTGCTGAATGCGCCGACAACTGACGAAGTTATTTTCACTAAAGGTGGAACCGAGGCCATGAACCTCGTGGCGCAGGGCTACCTGCAGCCGATCATTCAGCCCGGTGATGAGATTATTGTGTCGATGATGGAGCACCACTCCAACATCGTGCCTTGGCATTTCCTGCGCGAGCGTCAGGGCGCGGTCCTGAAATGGGTTCCTGTGCTGGATGATGGGTCGCTGGATATGGCTGCTTTTGAAGCAGCCCTTGGTCCCAAAACGAAGTTCGTGTCTATGACGCACATGTCAAATGTGTTGGGCAGTGTCGTGGATGCCAAGAAGATCACGGACATGGCGCACGCTCATGGGGCAGCCGTTCTTATTGACGGTTGCCAAGGCGCCGTTCACATGGATGTGGATGTCCAGGAGATCGGCTGCGATTTTTACGTGATGACCGGACACAAACTCTACGGTCCGACCGGCATTGGTGCGCTTTTTGGCAAGGCAGAATTGCTGGCAGAGATGCAGCCCTATCAAGGCGGCGGAGAAATGATCCGTGAAGTCCACATGGACGAAATCACCTATGGAGATGCGCCCCACAAGTTTGAGGCGGGAACACCTCCGATTGTGCAGGCGATTGGACTTGGTGCAGCAATTGACTATGTGAACAGTGTTGGCCGTGCAGCGGCCCGTGCTCACGAAGCAGATTTGATTGCCTATGCAACAGCGCAGGTTCAGGACCTTAACTGGATTACTATTCACGGCACTATGCCGGGCAAGGGTGCAATCATGTCGTTCTCAATGGAAGGCGCCCATCCGCATGATGTGGCAACGATCATTGACCGGTCCGGTATTGCCATTAGGGCTGGTCAGCACTGCGCTGAACCATTGATGGCTCACCTCGGTGTGCCTGGCACTGCGCGTGCCTCATTCGCGATGTACAATACGCGCGCAGATGTTGACGCGTTTGTTGTAGCGCTTGAAAAGGCGCGGGAGTTTCTTGGGTAATGGATAAACTCATGACTGAAACACAGACAGAAGCTGCGGAACCTGCCAGCAATGAAGCGCAGGTCAATGGTTCAGCCATCCCACAGGGTGAACTGGACATGCTGACCGACGATCTCATCGGTGCAATCAAGACGGTTTACGATCCGGAAATCCCGGTAGACATCTATGAGCTTGGACTGATTTACAAAATTGATGTCTCAGACGATCGGGATATCGAGGTGGACATGACACTTACAGCCCCAGGCTGCCCCGTCGCAGGTGAAATGCCCCAGTGGGTGAGCGACGCAATCAGTTCTGTCGATGGCGTGGGCGATGTGAAGGTAAACCTTGTTTTCGACCCACCCTGGACCCCTGAGCGGATGTCCGATGAAGCAAGAGTTGCGCTCAACATGTTTTGACCTTGTCGGAGGGCGTCTTGAAGTGATGCCCCTCCGTAAGCACATGTTAGGGTGTACCTAAGAGAGTAGAGAGATGGCAGGACAAGTAATAACGCTGACCGACACAGCCGCTGAACGGATTAAGGCGATTATCGACCGATCCGAGGAGCCAATTGTGGGCGTGCGTCTTGGTCTCGAGAATGCCGGCTGTGCAGGTATGGCTTACAAGCTGGACTATGCCACTGAAACTGCACCACTGGACGAAGTGGTGGAGGACAAAGGCGTCAAGATTTTGATTGATGCCAAGTCCATCCTGTTCCTGCTGGGCATGGAAATGGACTATGAGGAAACCAAGCTACGGTCAGGTTTTGTGTTCAACAATCCCAACCAGACGGATGCATGTGGCTGCGGTGAAAGCGTAACGCTAACTCCGGCCAAAGCGCCCGTTGCCGAAGAACGCCCCTCGACCTAAGGCGCACATTGCGGCAGTTTAACTGCCATGGCCGTATCCAACGAATACACACAATTTCTCATTGAGATGCTTGTTCCGCTGGGACCGGTAAAGTCACGCCGGATGTTTGGCGGGTCGGGTCTTTTTGCGGATGGGCTGATGTTCGGGCTTATCGCGAATGAGGTTTTGTATCTGAAGGTTGATGATCAGAACCAACCAGCCTTCGAGGCGGAAGGCATGGAACCATTCACCTATGAGACGAAGGCCGGCAAACGCGGCGTGATGTCGTACTGGCAGGCACCGGAAAGGCTGTTTGATGAGCCGGACGAATTTGTTTCATGGGCCCGCGATGCAGTTAGCGTAGCGCTACGTGCGGATGCAGCCAAGCCACCGTCCCAGCGCAAGGGCCCGGGTGCACCGCCAAAGCCAAAGAAACCGCGTACGAAGAGATCAGCTTTGAAAAAAGCATCAAAGAAAAAGGCGGCAGAGTCCTAGGACCTGCCGCCTTTGTCGTCCGAGCTTAAAAAGCTCAATTGCCTTTGAAAGCAGCCGGGCGCTTTTCAAGAAACGCTTTCACGCCTTCCTTGAAGTCTTCTGTACGGCCAGCTTCACGCTGCAGCCAGCGTTCCTTATCGAGCTGCTCTTCATAGGTGTTATCGAAGCTGTCGGCATAGGCTTCTCGGATGAGGCCAAGGGTGCGGGTCGGACCTGAAGCCAACTCTTTTGCCATCGCCTTTGCTTCACTTATCAGCGCATCGTCTTCATACACCCGGTTGATGAGGCCCCAGCTAAGAGCTGTATCAGCAGGTAGTTTTTCACCGAGGAGTGAAAGTTCCTTGGCGCGCGCAACGCCAATCAGTCGGGGCAGGAGATATGTAGACCCACCATCCGGGACCAGGCCAATGCGGCGAAAAGCTTGCAGGAAGTATGAAGACTTGGCTGCAAGAACCATGTCGCCCATAAGCGCAAAGCTCATGCCGACACCAGCAGCCGGTCCATTTACGGCCGTGATAAAAGGCATCTTCAGCTTGCGAATTTTGCGGAGAATTGGGTGGTACTTTTGCTCAAGTGCCTGCCCGGCGTCTGGCTGTGCATTTGACCGCTGTTCGCCGGGGCGTTCACCAGGACGGCCTCCCGCCAGGTTGGCACCTGCACAAAATCCACGACCTTCGCCAGTCATGACCACACAGCGCACACCATTGTCAGGTGTATCAATCCATTCTAGTGCGTCTGCGAGACCTTCAAGCATGTCGGGTGACACGGCATTGAGGGCCTTTGGATCATTAAGGGTGAGGATGGCAACGTCGCCATCCATATCAACTTTGACTTTATTGAATTCCATGAAGTCTCTCCCGGTTGTCGAGTTTTGTTGGCGCTGTTAGCGCGAGAAATTCGGAGCGCGTTTCTCCATGAAAGCCGACACGCCCTCAGTAAAGTTTGGGTGATTGCCGCGCTTGCGCTGGGTTTCTTTTTCAAGGTCGAGCTGGGCATTGAGATCATTGTCAAACGTCACGTCCAGTACCTGCTTGATGTCACCAAAGGCTTCTGTAGGACCTGCCGCCAGCTTCTCAGCATAGGCCATTGCTTCATCCATCAGTTTGTCGTCATCAACGCAGGCCCAGATAAGGCCCCAGTCTGCTGCTTGCTCGGCTGAAAGTTTATCACCGCTCATGGCAAGGGCTCGGGTGCGCGCCTGACCGATGAGGCGGGGCATGAAGTATGTCACGCCGCAGTCTGGGACGAGGGCGAGCTTGGGGCCAAACACCTGCACAAAGCTGGCAGAACGAGCCGCGAATACAATATCCCCAGCCAGCGCGAGACCAACGCCGCCGCCGGCTGTCATGCCATTTACGGCGCAGACAACTGGCTTTGGCAGTTCCGCGAGTTCGCGGATCATCGGGTTGAACCCGATTTCCATGCTATGCGCAACACCGTCACCGATGGTGGCTGACGCAGGAGGTTTGAAACCCGCCGTCAGATCCGCACCCGCACAAAACCCGCGACCCGCACCGGTAATAACCAATGCGCCAATATCTGCATCATCGCGCGTCTGTCGGATGGCAGTGCGCACTTCGTCCAGCAATTGTGGGTTCATGCTGTTGAGCACGTCAGGACGATTTAGTGTGACAACCGCCACACCGGTATCGTGCTTCTCGAAGGTAATCATGTCCATCGCAGGCCGCCTCGCAGTGTTGATTTGCGAGCGACAATACCGGCCCAGCGTTCGCCGTCAAACGGCGGATTACGGCAATATCAACAGACACAATGCCTGAAAGCATCACGCCATGTGCGCTGGACGATGTTACGTAGGGGTTGGCTAGGTTTTCTGAAGACTGTTGATCGGATGCCTAGCTGGCAATCGCTTCAAGGTCAGCGTCAACTTCCCACTTCACCTGGTTGCGACCTGCATGTTTTGCAGAATAAAGGCATGCATCAGCCCGCTTGATAAGGTCTGAGATGCTCTCTCCAGGTTCGAACAAAGCTGCGCCAAATGACATGGTTACAGCACCCAGATTTTCACCAGTCGACTTCTTGACCAGTTCTTTGCTCTCAATGGTGCGTCGAACTTCATCAGCAAGCTTGACGCCAGCGGTCAGTTCAATGTCGGGCAAGATGAGCGCAAATTCCTCACCACCATACCGGGCTGGCTTGAGAGGGTCTTTGACATGGTGGCGCATGCACTGCGCTACCAGCTTGAGCACCTGGTCTCCGGTTTGGTGACCATAGGTGTCATTAAACTTCTTGAAGTGATCGATATCGCCAAGAATAAGTGTGAAGGGCGTGCCTTCTTCTGCAGCTTTCTCCATGGAAGCAGCAACACTGTCGTCGAAATTGCGACGATTGGGAAGACCGGTCAGCTGGTCGGTTAGGGCCTCTGTGCGGATTTCTTCCATGTTCGTGCGCAGTTGCGAGACTTCTGCCTTGCTCTCGTGCAGACGTTCCTCCAGCTGCTTGCTGCGAGTTTCCATCGTACGGGTCGCTGTCACCAATGTTTCCATCAGTACACGGACTTCTGCAGGAGAGCGCTCGGTGTCGAGTGCCGCACTCACATCACTAAGCGAGTCTCCGTACGCACCAGTATCCTTGGTGGCGGATTCCAACATCGCCATAACGCCGGACAATTCGTCTTCCAACTTGCCACCCATCTCCAGAATGGCAGTGTCATTGTTTGCAGGCGTCATGTGCTTTGTACGGATTTTCTCCAGGTGCTCAGCATCAAGGCTATTGCCGGCGTCCTCGAGTTTTTCAATCTCGCGATTGAGGCCCGGATTTGCACCCGTCGCGTGGGTGTACCAAAGCTCGTAGTTCTCCGGTGTGGGATCAATCGAGCGCGAATCCATCTCAGAAATGGCCTTTTCAGCCAGAGCTTTAGGATTTGTCATGGTGCTCGCGTCGGTCACGTGGAAACCCCCGAAAAAACTCTGTGCCGCGCGACGTTGCACGGCGAATCCTAGAAATCGGGTGCGGTCTAAACCTTGAGCTTATTGTCGGCTCGTCCACGCACCCTTGAATGAGCGCATTGTCCGGCAAGACGGCTTAAAGCCGCGTTAAATGCCCGACTGTTCTAAAATCCCGTATTGAGAGATAAAGGTTGCAGAAATGCTTGAAAACGGCTGGTTCTCGCCAGTTGCTGTTTGTCGCGCTATAGTCCGCGTCATGAAGCTAGCATGTGCTTGTGGCGAAAGGGTTTTTCGCCGGATGTACAGGTTGGCCCACCCTGTAATCCTGCCGGGCATTAAAGTGCGAGCATCGGCAGTCTCGATTGAATGCGTAAATTATTGGGGTGCCAGGCATCGGCGCTCCGGACCAAGGTGAGGAAACAAACATGAGCGTTATGGAATCGACGCCCGATACATCAAGCGCGGACGCTATTTCAGACGGCATTCGCGCCATTCTGGATCGCCAGAAAAAGGCCCATATCGAAGAGGGCCCCGCAAGCGTAAAGCGCCGAAAGGACTGGATCGATCGTTCCATCGCGCTTTTGGTGGATAACAAGGACGAAATCGTAGATGCGCTGACGTCAGATTTTGGCAACCGCGCACCGGTTGCTTCATTGATGACTGACGTCATGGGCTCCGTTGGGCCGTTGGACCATGCCAAGAAGCACATGGAAAAGTGGATGCGCCCTGAAAAGCGTAAGCTGCAGTTTCCGCTCGGCCTACTCGGCGCAAAAGCGCATGTGGAATATCAGGCGCTGGGCACCATCGGCATCATCAGCCCCTGGAACTTCCCGTTTAATCTGACGTTTGCACCGCTTGCTGGTGTGTTTGCGGCGGGCAATCGGGCAATGATCAAGCCGTCAGAGTTCACGCCTGCGTGTTCTGAACTGATGGCAAAGATGTTCCGCGAAGCCTATGACGAGACCGAAGTCGCCGTTATTACCGGTGGCCCTGCTGTGGGCGAAGCATTCTCCAAACAGCCCTTTGATCATCTGCTGTTCACAGGTGCGGGCTCGATTGCCAAGCACGTGATGCGTGCTGCGTCGGAAAACCTGGTTCCGGTAACCTTGGAACTGGGCGGCAAGTCTCCCGTCATTGTTTCCCGTGACAGCGACATGGAAGACGTGGCTGCACGTGTGATGACTGGCAAGACCCTCAACGCTGGTCAGATCTGCCTGGCTCCTGACTATGTCATGGTACCTGAAGAGAAGGCGGACGAGTTTGTGGCGGGCGCCCAGAAGGTTGTGACAAAGATGTTCCCAACCATGAAGGACAATCCTGACTACACATCGATCATCAATGATCGCCACTATGATCGCATCACGGGCTATATCGAAGATGCAAAGGCCAAGGGTGGGGAAGTCATTGAGATCAACCCTGCGAATGAGGATTTCTCTCAGCAGCCATACAACAAGATTCCGCCGACCATCATCAAGAACCCGACAGAGGACATGAAGGTTCTTCAGGATGAGATCTTCGGCCCGGTTCTGCCGATGAAGACCTACAAGGACGTATCGGAAACTCTGGAATACGTGAACTCCAAGGATCGGCCTCTTGGTCTTTACTACTTCGGTCAGGATTCCGAAGAAGAGCGCCGGGTTCTGGACAACACCACTTCGGGTGGCGTGACTGTTAATGACGTGATTATGCATGTGTCCATGGAAGACCTGCCCTTCGGCGGCGTCGGCCCCTCAGGCATGGGCTCCTATCACGGCGTCGATGGCTTCCGCACCTTCAGCCACGCCAAGGCTGTCTATCACCAGTCCAAGGCAAAAATGGTCGCGGAAATGTTCCGTCCGCCATACGACGACAAGAAGCGTAAACGCGTTCTGTCGATGATCAAAAAGTAGCTACTGCCATACTTCCAAGATAAAAGGGCGGCCCGCTTGGGGCCGCCCTTTTCATTTGGAGAGTCAAAGATGGAAATAGAAACTGAGGGTTTGCTGCTCAGGCAGTTCCGGGCAGATGATATTGATGCCTATGCCGAGATGGTTGCTGATGACGACGCCATGCGCTTCGTTGGTGGTGTGGGAGACAAAGCGGATGCGTGGCGGCGCATGGCCAAATGGGCAGGGCAGTGGGTATTGCGCGGCTATGGTGAGTTTGCAATCGAGGAAAAGTTCACGGGCCGATTTGTGGGACTATGTGGCCCTTACCACCCAATCGATTGGCCACAAGCGGAGCTCGGCTGGCAGATCGCCCGGCCAAGTTGGGGACAGGGCTATGCCCCTGAAGCAGCTCGTGCCTGTGCGCAGTGGATGTTTGAAGATCTGGGAATGCCCCGCATCATCAGCATGATTGATCCGCAAAATGCGGCATCTATTCGAGTTGCTGAAAAGCTTGGAGAGAGGATTGATGGAAAGTTCCTCAGCAAGGGCAATGATCTACCGATCTATGCAATGTCGCGTGACGAGTTTGTGCCAGCATAAAGGGCCCAACAAAAAGAGCCCCGCAGCAAACTGCGGGGCTCCTGTTTCTCCGAGTCGCGCCTTCTAGCGCCCGATCGTCCGAATGGTCTGAGGTGTGTAGCGATCTTCGTTCAACTCGCTGGCGTAGAAGTTGATGGGTTCTTCTTCATTGATCATGCCAACCAGCACGTAACGACCATTGGTGAAGTCATAGGCACCACCCATGCTCGCGCCGCACACCGGGACGTCATAGAAGACGATGGGATACTGCTCCTGGACGCGCCAGAGTTCGCCGCGCGCATCATACAGTTCTGATGACACGATGCCCCAGGTGTCCTCATCCTGATAGAAGACGCGACGTGAGTAGACGTGGCGCGTGGATGGCTTGAGATTAGCTTCAAGCTGCCAGACCCGGTGCTGTTCGTAGCGTACATGATCCGTATTGATGTGGCGCGGATTGATAATCTCTTCGTATTTCAGATTGTTCGAGTAGAGGTCATAGTTGTTGTAGGGAATGTAGGCTTCCTGCCGACCTTTGACGGTCCACGTGTAGCGGTCAGGGGCGCCATTGTATCCGCCAAATGAATCCGAAGTTGTGGCACCATCAGAATTTGTGCCCGGATTGTCATAAGCAATATTCGGAGCGCGCCGCACGCGTCGCGTGCCTGGTGAGTACTGCCACGCCTTACGAGGATCGGAGAGCCGGTTGAGGGTCTCGTGAACAAGGATCACATTGCCTGCAACGCGCGTTGGCTCCAGCGTGTGGAGAATGTAGAGCGCAAAGATATTATCGAGATCAGAGGCCGTTTTAAACTTTGGATCGTTCCAGCGGACGATGGCGTCGTCCTGAGCCGAGTATTTTGTATATGAACCTGACGCTGTCGGGATCACGGCGGCAAACTGGCGTTGAATCTTGTGGTTCGCAAAACCAAGGAAATGGTTCCAAAGCACTTCATAGCCTGAGTTTGGAATTGGGAATGGCTTGCCCATGAATGCATTGTCAACGCCATTGCCAGCGTCAGCGATTGTGCCAGTCAAAGCATTCTTGCGATTGGCCTCATAGACAAACTCAGGTTGGGCACAGCTACGGTACGACTTGTAGACATTCATCTTGAATGTATCACCGTACTTTTCCAGCAATGCCTTTTGCGGTCCGGCAATCCGGTCCGCGTATTGGCCCATGTTCTCCCGTGTGATTGTGAACAGAGGCTGCTCACCCGCATACGGGTTGATGTGATGGGTACCCTTCTGGAAGCCAGCGGGGGGAGCCTTGATCCCGCCCGTCCAAGCCGGGATGCTTCCATCTGCATTGCCTGCGCGCTCAGAGCCAAGCGGCGTGAGGTCCTGATCAAGCCGCTTTGCCATCTCGGCTGGGACCGCTGCAAAAGCAGTTGTTGATAGTGCGAGTGCCGGTAATGCAGCGATTGCTGCCAGCATACGCGATGAAAATAGAGCCATGGAACGCGTCTCCCTACGATGAGTCCATCTTTCAGAGGCCAACATTACGAAAATAGTAAGGCCAACTTACTATTTTAGTCCAGTGAACAATTGGTAAGAGCACCAACAAATGTCACTAAGAATGCCAATACAATTTGAACAGCAAGATGCACTGGGTCTGCTCAGCAAATCCAGTGAATTCTTGGTTAGGAAACCGCAAGGCAGGCTTTAGGCCGCGTCGCTTTCCGGTGTTTCGGAATCAGAGCTTGTCGATGGATCAGACTGTTCGACCGCCTGCTCCGCTGCTGCAGCTTCAGCCGCTGCTTTTGCAGGGCGCACTGGACGGAGGATAAATGCCGGAACGTGATCACCCATGCCGATGATGCGTTCCTGACGGCCACCACCATTGCCGCGACCATTCCCGCCGTCATTGTTGTTACGACGGCGACCACGCCCACGCGGTGAAGGAGTTTCTGCATCCGGTTGAGTATCGGCGCCGGACTCGGTTGCTTCTGTGTTTTCACCAGATGTTTCCAGGTCCGTTTCACCGGTTTCGGATGCATCGGCGTCCTTATTGCGACGGTTGCGTCCACGCCCTCTGCCACCGCGACGGCGACCACGGCGAGGGGCACGTGCGGCATCATCTTCAGATGATTGCGTTTCCGCTTCGTCCGCTTTTGCATCAACCACATCGGTCGTTTCCGGCAGGTCTGCTGCTTCTGCAGTATTGGTGTCCGCTGCCTCCGGTGCTGGATCAGCCTCCGTAGTTGCAGTCTCTTGCGCAGGAGCGACTTCAGCTTCAGTTGAAGGTTCCGTGTCCTCGGCGGGCGACGCGGCTGGTGCCTCTTCGCCTGTCCAGTGCTCAATCTTCTGTTCTGTCAGCTTTTCAACGGCATCCAGATACTTCTTGTCCTCGGGCGTCACAAGCGTAAAGGCGGCACCATCACGTCCCGCGCGGCCTGTACGACCGATACGGTGGACGTAGTCTTCTGGATGTGTGGGCACGTCGTAGTTGAACACGTGGCTGACTTCGGGAATGTCCAGGCCGCGCGCTGCAACATCGCTGGCCACAAGTAGCTTCAGCTGTCCGTCGCGAAATTTGCCAAGTGTCTGTGTGCGGACCGATTGATCCAGGTCACCATGAATGGGCGAGGCGTCCAGGCCGGCCTTTTTCAGTGCGCGCGCAACAACATCCACGTCACGCTTACGGTTGCAGAAGATGATCGCATTCTGAATCGTTTCAGAGTTGATCATATCGGTCAGGGTCTTGCGCTTGTCACGCGACCCGCACGCGATGACACGCTGGGTAATGTTCTTGTTGGTTGTTGAAGCACGGGCAACTTCAATACGGGCAGGTGCCTGCATGAAGTTGTTTGCCAGGTTCTCAATCTCAGGCGGCATGGTTGCCGAGAAGAGCATGGTCTGACGTGTGAACGGAATGAGTTTGCAGATCCGCTCAATGTCAGGGATGAAGCCCATGTCCAGCATGCGGTCGGCTTCGTCAATAACCAGTGTCTGTACGCCGGTTAGCATCAGCTTGCCGCGCTCGACATGGTCAAGCAGGCGGCCGGGCGTCGCAATGAGAACATCGACGCCACGGTCGATTTTCTTGTCCTGATCACCGAAGGATACGCCGCCGATCAGCAGCGCCATGGAAAGCTTGTGATACTTGCCGTACTTTTCAAAATTCTCAGCGACCTGTGCTGCGAGTTCGCGCGTCGGTTCAAGAATGAGGGAGCGAGGCATGCGTGCCTTGGCGCGTCCCTTCGACAAACGCTCGATCATGGGGAGCGTGAAGGAAGCAGTCTTGCCTGTTCCCGTTTGGGCAATGCCCAGAACGTCACGGTCAGCAAGCGCCTTTGGAATAGCCTGTGCCTGAATGGGCGTGGGCTCGGTATAGCCAGACTCGTTGATGGCTTTTAGCAGGTCGGCATTGAGGCCGAATTCGTCAAATGTCATGTAGTCTCGTTTCAATAGGGACGGGGCTGGTTCGCTAACGCGAAGCGGCTGGCGTCAATCGAGAGTCTGTTTTGGTGATGCTTGGGCGTATTCCCGGGAGCATCGACAGACGGTCAAAGAAAGCGCCGCGCTTGTCATTGCGGCGCGCGAATAGTGGGCCGGTTCGGTCCGGTATCCACAAAACAGACGCTGTCGCACGCAAGATGAAATCTCTCACCAACCGTGTCCGGCGGTACCCCGATGCACACCCTAGTTGTAGTTGGGCAACAACGAGACCGCACGGGTCAGGTACGTCTATTTGCAGTGCAACATAAGAAAAAAGTCTGGAAAGTCAATGAACTCAACCACTAAGCAGCAGGGGAAACTGCCAATCCAAGGTGAAGATCCGCACGTTTTCGGCAACTATGGCTGGGAAGTCACATCTTTGACGGCCAACTAAATGTCGAGATCCGTGGCAAACTCGGCATTGTCCTGGATAAACCGGAACCGCAATTCCGGCTTGGTACCCATCAACTCCCCGACGCGAGTCTGGGTGAGATCCTGATCATCGTCCGGAACCATGACCTGCAGCAAAGTGCGGTGGCCCGGGCGCATGGTCGTTTCCTTGAGCTGGGCCGGCAGCATTTCACCCAGCCCCTTAAACCGGCTGATCTCAACCTTCCGGTTCGAGTTGAATTCCTTTTCCATGAGCTGGTCTTTGTGCGCGTCATCGACTGCATACATGGTCTTGCCACCTTGAGCGATGCGATAGAGCGGTGGCACAGCGAGGTATAAATGACCATCGCGGATCAGTTCGGGCATCTCCTGATAGAAAAACGTAATCAGGAGCGTCGCGATATGTGCGCCGTCCACATCAGCATCGGTCATGATGATGATCTTTTCATAGCGAAGGTCATCATCCCGATATCTCGATCGGGTCTGTACCCCAAGCGCCAGGATCAGATCAGATATCTGCTGGTTTTGCGCCTGTTTGGCGCTCGTGGCGCTGGCAACATTGAGGATTTTGCCTCGCAACGGCAGCACTGCCTGCGTCTTGCGGTCACGTGCCTGCTTGGCAGAACCGCCAGCTGAATCTCCTTCGACGATGAAAAGCTCTGAACCTGCCGAAGACGAATTGCTGCAGTCTGCCAGTTTCCCCGGCAGTCGAAGCTTACGTGTGGCGGTCTTGCGGTTGATTTCTTTTTCTTGCCGCCGCCGAAGACGTTCATCGGCTCTGTCGATGACCCAGTCCAGTAGACGTGATGCCTGCTGAGGTTTCGAGGCGAGCCAGGTGTCGAAATGATCACGGAGGGTCGTCTCAACCAGCCGCTGCGCCGAGGGAGAAGACAGCTTCTCTTTCGTTTGGCCGACGAACTCTGGTTCTCTGATGAAGACCGACAGCATGATGCAGGCGGTCCCCATCACATCGTCTGCAGTAATCGATGACGCCTTCTTTTGGTTGGTAAGCTCGCCGTACGCCTTGAGTGCTTTCGATAGCGCCGCGCGCAGGCCTGCTTCGTGTGTGCCGCCCTCGGTGGTCGGAATGGTGTTGCAGTATGAATTGCAGAATCCATCATCATTGCCCAACCAGGCAATGGCCCACTCAACCGTGCCCGCGCTGCCTTTGGCTTTCAGCTTGCCGGAAAACGTCTCTGCAACAACGGTTTCCTTACCCTCGATGGTCGTCGCCAGATAGTCGGCAAGGCCTCCCGGGAAATGCAGCGTGTCTTCGGCCGGGACCGTGGCATTGTCACCCAGGAGTTCAGGTGCACATTTCCATCGGATTTGCACGCCGCCGAAGAGATATGCCTTGGACCGCGCCATGCGATAAAGCCGCGCCGGTTTGAAGTGCGCACTCGCACCGAATATCTCAGGGTCGGCATGAAACGAAATTGTCGTGCCGCGTTTGTTGGTTGTCTTGCCCACCTTCTTCAGCTTGGTAACCGGATGCCCGCGTTCAAACCGCTGGTGATAAATCTCTTTATCGCGAGCCACCTCAACATCCAGCCGATCAGACAGCGCATTTACGACAGACACGCCTACACCATGTAGCCCGCCGGATGTCTCATAGACTTTGTCAGAGAATTTGCCGCCCGCGTGAAGCGTTGTGAGAATGACTTCAAGGGCCGACTTGTCTTTGAACTTCGGGTGTGGATCCACGGGGATGCCACGGCCATTGTCTGAAACAGACAAAGAGCCATCAGCCAGCAACTCAACCTCGATACGCGTGGCGTGGCCGGCCACCGCTTCGTCCATTGAATTGTCCAGCACCTCGGCAAACAGGTGATGGAGTGCTCGTTCATCGGTGCCGCCGATATACATGCCAGGGCGACGACGAACCGGTTCGAGCCCCTCAAGCACCTCAATATCACTGGCAGAATATCCACCTTTGCTTCGGGCAGCGGGCTTTTTGGCCGATGTCTTGCGGGCAGGTTTGGTTGCATCCCCGCCGAAAAGGTCGAGAGAGTTAGTGTCGGTGGTTTTCTTGGTCGCGCGGGCCATGGGGCTCCAGTGGTCTCAATCTCGGCCTGCCAAAGCGCTCACGAGCGCTAGGCCGCAGTGTTGTGGGGTGGGGCTGGGCATGAGGTACTTGATTCGCTTCGAGTTTACCGCGCCTTCAAGGCGAGGGTTTGCCCAATCCCTGCGACGACCGCTTTTTTTCTGGTAATGTCGGGCAAAATCGCCATTTGCGAACACAACCATGAGACCAATTTGGGGGAATTTTGATGTCCGGGACAAATATTTCGTCACCACTGACGCTGCCATGCGGCGCTGTGTTGAAAAACAGATTTGCAAAAGGCGCGATGACAGAAGGTCTGGCTGACGCGCGCAATCAAGCAACGGAGCGGCATGCTCGGCTGTATGGTCGGTGGGCAGACGGGGGCAGCGGCATGTTGCTGACCGGCAATGTGCAGGTAGACGGTCGGTACCTTGAGCGCCCGGGAAATGTAGTGATCGAAGGCCCTCAGTCCAACGAACAGCTTTCTGCGTTAGCCGCTTTTGCAAAAGCGGGAACACGCAACAACACTCATCTGTGGATGCAGCTTTCCCACGCTGGTCGTCAGACACCAGCTGCTGTCACGAGCGAACCGGTCGCGCCATCTGCCATCGAAGTGAAGATGCCAGGTGGCCAGTTCGGCAAACCACGGGCGCTTACAGTTGAAGAAATCAAAGACATCATTGAACGCTTTGCTTTTGCAGCTGGCGTAGCCAAAGACACGGGGTTCACAGGTGTTCAGGTGCATGCAGCCCATGGTTATCTGATTTCGGAATTTTTGAACCCACTTGTAAATCAGCGAACAGACGAGTGGGGCGGGTCTCTTGAAAATCGGGCGCGCCTCTTGATGGAAACCGTCAAGGCGGTTCGCGCCAGGGTGGGTGCCGAGTTCCCGATTTCCGTGAAACTCAATTCGTCTGATTTCCAGAAAGGCGGATTTAGTCATGCTGACTCGATCACAGTCGCAAGCTGGTTGGATGAAGCCGGGCTCGATCTGTTGGAAGTCTCCGGCGGCAATTACGAACAGCCGGTCATGATGGATACGGAAGGTTTTGAGCCTGTCTATGAAGAAAAAGTCCGATCTTCAACGCGCAAGCGCGAAGCCTATTTTCTTGAATATGCCGCTGACATGGCCAAGGCAGTGAAGAATACGCCACTCATGGTCACCGGCGGGTTCAGAACCGTTGAAGGCATGAATGAAGCCTTGGCATCAGAAGATGCAGACGTTATCGGCATCGCGCGCCCGTTGTGTGTGGAGGCTGATCTCCCGCAGCAAATGATGGATGGCAAGATGACCGAGGCCAAAAAATGGGAAAAGACCTTCCGCCTCGGACCAACCCGGATTCTTGGTCCCAATAGTCCGATTGATCTCTTTCGTGGTCTCAATGCCTGGGGTGCGCAAGGTTGGTATTGCCTCCAGCTTATTCGCATGGGGGACGGTCAGGATCCTGATACCGGCATGAGCACGTTCAAAGCACTCAGGCGGTACATGGGAAATGAGCAGAAGGCTGCTAAGGCAATGAACGCTGCACGGGCTGCGTAGGCTGGTAGATTGTGTTGGCGGATCATTTGATCCGTACCCAGATTAACATGATTGCAAAAAAGCGACGGCCCCGCCTTGGTGGATGCAGCGCATCTCGCGGGGCCGTCTTTCTTTGGGAGATGTCTCCCGCCCGCAACCTTAGGGCCGGGCTAAAATCAAGGCCGCGTGTCAAACCTCGCCCGGATCGAGGAAAGCCGGGAACTGCTGAACTCTCCTGTTGCCGCGAGGGCAACTTTGGGGGCCAGAGGTAGGGACTGCGCGATGAAAAGCGCCTTTAAATCCACCTGGCTGCCGGACAGTTCAGTCAGTGCGCATCATGTGGATGCGCCAATGTATGAGACGTCGAACCTCCAAACGCTTGGTACAGATACTGCTCGTGAGTAGGACCCCTTCTGGGTCTTGCAGTCAGCCTGGCCCGGCGTGCCAACCACAAATGAGCGCTGGCTTGTGCATGGGTTAAGCGAAAATCGCGTGAGCGCGCGTGGTATCGCGCCATTCCAGAGTGTCTGCGGAAGAACCTGTTGGTCCTACAAAGGTGCCCAATACGTGGGTGGCGTCATCGTTCAAACCTCCCTTGTTGTTGTGCTTAAAGTCTGAATCTCTTTGCAGTGCAGCATCAAGGGATATCGAGTCAGCCATGCTGACCGTTCGGCCAAAACATGAGTCTTTCCGCCATTGTCCGTATACAAATAAATTTACCAAAAATTAAGGCCGGAGCTTTCGCTCCGGCCTTAAGGCAACAATATTGATTCTAAGAGTGAATCTTAGACCGAGTAGTACATGTCATACTCAATTGGGTGCGGAGTCATTTCGTAGTTCATGACTTCTTCCCACTTGAGTTCCATATAGCCGTCGATCTGGTCATCAGTGAACACGCCACCCTTCTTGAGGAAGTCGCGGTCCGCATCAAGTGAATCAAGGGCTTCACGCAGTGAGCCAGCAACCGTTGGCACCTCTGCCAGTTCTTCCGGCGGCAGCGAGTAAAGGTCCTTGTCCATTGGCTCGCCTGGATGGATCTTATTCTCGATACCATCAAGACCCGCCATCAGCATTGCAGTGAATGCAAGATATGGGTTTGCGGTTGGATCCGGGAAGCGGATCTCAATGCGCTTCGCCTTGGGGCCAGAGCCGTGCGGAATGCGGCAAGAAGCTGAACGGTTGCGGGCTGAGTAAGCAAGCAGCACTGGCGCTTCGTAGCCAGGAACCAGACGCTTGTAGGAGTTGGTTGATGGGTTTGTGAAAGCGTTGATCGCTTTGGCGTGCTTCAGAATACCACCGATGTAGTAAAGGCAGGTTTCTGACAGATCAGCGTATGCTGAACCCGCGAAGAGCGGCTGACCATCTTTCCAGATTGACTGGTGACAGTGCATGCCGGTGCCGTTGTCGCCGAAAACAGGCTTGGGCATGAATGTGGCGGACTTGCCATATGCATGCGCCACGTTGTGCACAACGTACTTGTAGATCTGCAGCTTGTCGGCAACACGAACGAGCGTGTCGAATTTCATGCCAAGCTCGTGCTGAGCAGCAGCCACTTCGTGGTGATGCTTTTCAGTATCGACGCCCATTTCCTTCATGACCGTCAGCATTTCAGAGCGCAGGTCCTGCGCACTGTCGATCGGATTTACCGGGAAGTAGCCACCCTTGGTGCGCGGACGGTGACCAAGGTTGCCGATTTCATATTCGGTACCGGTGTTGGTGGGCAGTTCGACAGAGTCTACACGGAAGCCGGTGTTGTATGGGTCCGATGAGAACTGAACGTCGTCGAATACAAAGAATTCGGCTTCCGGGCCGAAGTAAGCTGTGTCGCCAACGCCTGACTGCTGCAAATAGGCAAGTGCCTTTTTGGCGGTGGTGCGTGGATCACGCTCATAAGCCTGACCGGACGTATCCACGATATCGCACATGATTGCGAGCGTGGTCTGCGCATAGAACGGATCAATAACCGCTGTGTCCGGATCCGGCATCAGAACCATGTCGGAGTCGTTGATGGCTTTCCAGCCGGCAATAGAAGAACCATCGAACATGGTTCCGTCTGCGAACAGATCTTCGTCCACGAGGTCCGGGTCGAAGGTTACGTGCTGCATCTTGCCGCGCGGATCGGTGAAGCGAAGATCGACATACTTGATGTCTTTCTCCTTGATCATCGCCAAGATTGAAGCTGCATCGGACATAGGCGTCATTCCTTTCCTTGTGGTCTTAACGCTTTGGACCCGTGATTTGCGGGGCCATGTTGCCTGGTCAGTCTGCCGCCGGACATCTGCGTCCGGCCGCGATTTAAAGTCTTGCCGCGTTAAACTGCGGCTTCGCCGGTTTCACCCGTACGGATGCGGACGACTTCTTCGACATTGGTAATGAAGATCTTGCCATCGCCGATGCGGCCCGTCCGCGCGGCGTTCTGGATGGCCTCAAGAGCGGGGTCTACCTGTTCTTCACCCAACACGATCTCGATTTTTACCTTCGGGAGAAAGTCCACCACGTACTCGGCGCCGCGATAGAGCTCAGTGTGGCCCTTCTGGCGGCCAAAGCCCTTGGCTTCAGTCACGGTAATGCCCTGAAGACCCACGTCGTTGAGGGCCTCTTTCACTTCGTCGAGCTTGAAAGGCTTTATGATTGCCTCGATCTTTTTCATGCCTTTTGCCCGTGCTGTGCACGAGGCCTCCCATACTGTTTACCCGGCTGGCGGCTGATACTGTGGGGATAGCGCCGAACCAGATATATGTCTTCACTGAAATACACGGGGCACATAGCACGCCTCATGCCAGAGAGGCGGGCGTCCAAAAGCCCAATGGAATCAAAGATTTCGTTAATCTCTATGGCCGCCGAACCTCACGACATGCCTGTTATTGCACAAAAATAGATCAATAAGCCCAAATTATGTGCAGAAAAAGCGCCTGTTTCTTCATCACCTTCGTCCGGCCCCAAGTGCCTGGTCCACATCTTGTGTGATGCTTGCCAAGCTTCCGTAGTTGCTGGCATGTGAGGGGAGAACCGAAACTGCTTCTGTCTGAGAGTGCGCGATACAGATGAAGGCCCCCAATCCCGTATACGGATCCCAAGGGACAACGATCTTTGCCGTCATGTCCGGACTCGCCGCTGACGCAGGGGCCATCAACCTTGGACAAGGGTTTCCTGATGACGAAGGACCCGATGATATCAGGGCCGCCGCGGCTCAGGCCATTGTAAACGGTCCCAATCAGTACCCGCCAATGATGGGTGTCCCGGAATTACGTCAGGCGGTGGCGTCGCATGCCGATCGCTTTTACGGCTTGGGCCTTGATTGGCAAAGCCAGGTGCTCATCACCTCCGGCGCGACGGAAGCGTTGGCCGCAAGTCTTGGTGCATTGCTGAAGCCAGGTGATGAGGCAATCCTGATAGAGCCTTTCTTCGATACCTATCTGCCGGTGATTGAAGCAGCCGGAGCAACGGCCAAATGTGTGGCGCTCCATCCGCCGGCCTGGAGTTTGGATCTCGATGAACTGGAGGCAGCATTTTCCGCAAAGACCAAACTGATACTATTGAACACACCACACAATCCGCTCGGGCGTGTTTTCAGCCAGGACGATCTGGCAGCAATCGCAGACGCGTGCATCCGGCACGATGTCGTCGCCGTGTGCGACGAGGTTTATGAGCACATGGTGTTCGATGGGATGCGGCACGCACCGCTTATGACTCTCCCTGGCATGTCTGATCGGACGGTTCGAATTCAATCTGCAGGCAAGATTTTCTCTCTCACCGGTTGGAAAGTTGGATTTATTTCAGGCTCGCCAGAGCTGGTAAGTCTGATTTCCAAGGCGCATCAAAATCTTGTTTTTACGACACCACCCGGGCTGCAGATTGGCGTAGCTTACGGGCTTGGAAAAGACGACGAGTTCTTCACAGAACAGTCCGTTGACCTTGCGTCAAAACGCGATGTTCTGCGTGCAGGACTGGAAGCCATAGGCTTTGAAATCAGCCCTTGCCAAGGCACTTACTTTTTGACGGCTGATATCCGGCCTGTTGCGGGCAATGAACAGGATATTGCCTTCTGCAAACGCATCACAACTGAAGCAAAGGTTGCAGCGGTGCCCATCAGCGCGTTTTATGCGCCCAACTCAAATCACAAGTCACACCATTTCATTCGTTTTTGTTTTTGCAAGCAGCCTGCGGTGCTGGAAGAAGCATGCAATCGCCTCTCGCATTATCTGCGCTGACTTGGACTGATATTCGCTAAACACAAAAGTCTGTTCAGGAGAAACCATGCCCGAAGCAAACACACCCATCCTTGTTGGCGGTGGTCAGATCACCCAGCGCGGAGTTGCTGTTGCAGACGCGTTGTCACCGATGGCCCTCATGGCAGAAGCCGCAAAGCGCGCGCTGGCGGATGCAAAGGGCGGTGACGCTTTGGCACAGCAACTCGATACAGTGGCTGTCGTGCGTTTCACAGCGGATAGTCCCGAAGCGGGTCGTCTCTCCTTTGGTCAATACACCAACGCGCCACGCACGCTTGCTAACGCGGTGGGCGCTCGACCGGACCGCGAGCTGTACACGGCAACAGGTGGCAATACGCCCCAGTGGCTTGTGAACAGAACAGCTGAAGAAATCGCCAATGGTGAAGCAGATTGCGTTCTGCTTGCAGGTTCAGAAGGGCTGCATTCGATCCTGTCCGCACTCAATCAGGGGCAGGAACTTGATTGGGGTGATGAGCCCGGTGGTGAGCCGACCCATATTGGCGTTGAAAAACCCGGTGTGAATGAGATGGAACGGCGCCATGCCATGTTCTTCCCGGTTAACACCTACCCCATGTTTGAAAATGCGATCCGAGGTCAGCTGGGACGCACGGTGAAAGATCATCAGCTGGAACTTGGAAAGCTGTTTTCGAAGTTCACAAAAGTTGCGTCCGAAAACCCACATGCATGGTTCCCGACATATCGGTCGCCGGAAGAGATTGCGACGGAGACCGAGGTCAACCGCTATGTGGGTTTTCCGTACACGAAGTATCTCAACTCCATCATCCGAGTAGATCAGGCCGCGGCAGTGGTCATGATGAGCGTGGAAAAAGCACGTGAGCTTGGTATCCCGGAAGACCGCTGGGTCTATCTGCACGGCTGTGCGGATGCCAACGACCTTTGGTATGTGACCGAGCGAGTGAACTATCACTCGTCACCTGCCATCCGCACCATGGGCCAGAAAGCCCTCGGCATGGCAGGGATGTCCATTGATGAGATGGACTATCTGGATCTCTACTCATGCTTCCCCTCCGCCGTCCAGATTGGGGCGCAGGAGTTGGGCATAAGCCTCGATGACCCGCGCGACTTCACCGTGACAGGTGGCCTTCCGTATTTTGGTGGGGCAGGGAACAACTACGTCATGCATTCCATTGCCACCATGCTCGACAAGGTACGTGCAAAGCCTGGATCAAAAGGCCTGTGCACCGCCAATGGGTGGTTTGTCACCAAACACTCGATCGGTATCTATTCGACAACGCCAAAGGAAGGGCTGTGGGAGCGCGAAAATCCGGCCACTTACCAGGCTGAGCTTGATGCGATGGATCACCCTGTTGTGGACGAGATGCCTAACGGTGATGCCAAGATTGAAACCTACACGGTCGTTCATGGCCGCGAGGGCGCACAGTTTGGCATGGTGCTGGGTCGGATGAATGATACAGGCCATCGCTTTGTGGCACATGTACCTGCCGACAAGGCACTGCTTGAGACCATGAAGACACAAGAGATGCTCGGCGCGTCCGGCAACGTAAAACCTGCGCAAGCTGGTGCGGATGGAAAGCTTGGGACCAACACCTTCACTCCGGCTGTCTAACCATGGTGAAGCTCGGCGGTTTTCGGCATGTGGCAGGACTAGCCTTTGTAGTTGCTGCATCGGTTGCGCTTGCTGCCTGTGACATAGGTGAAATTACGGATGTCACAGAGGCAGGTTGGCGGGCAGAGGCGGATGCGCCCGAAGGGTGGTCCGAAGTTATTGCCAACCCCACCGACATCAAGGTGACCGCATATGTCACCGGAGAAGTTTTTGCCGGCGGTGGTGTCCTGATTGACCCTGGTGTCGACGGTGTGCCTGAAGGTCTGGGAGAGGATCGATGGGTCCCCTCACTTTCCTATCTGGTGCAGCACCCATCCGGCAAAAACGTACTTCTGGATTCAGGTGTACGGGCGGGCGAGTGCGGCTATCAGATTTTGATCGTCTTGGATTTCCCCTGTCGCAATAAGCCGGGACAGGATGTCGTCTCCCAGTTGTCCCGTGATGGCATCGGTACGATCGACTATCTGGTCGCAACTCATTTTCATGGCGATCACGCCAGTGGACTAGGCCCGGTCATTGAGCGCTATGATCCCGTTGTCCTAGCTTCCTCAAATGAGATCGAAGCTCTGAAGAGTCCACTGCGCGAAACGCAAGGCTATCGCTATGAACAGTTCGCAGCTGACATGCGGGTTGAAGCAGCGGACAACGGTTTCCTCGAAATGCCCTATATCGGCAAAGCTGCAGACTTGTTCGCAGATGGGTCTGTCTGGTTGCTAGCAACGCCTGGCCATACGCCCGGGCACATGTCGGTTTTCCTCAATGCTTCGTCAGGTCCAATCCTGATGACCTTTGATGCAGCACACCTGGAAGCAACCTATCGATACAATGCTCCCGGCGGTCTTGGTGCAGACCTTGAGGTAGCCTCAGACAGTATTTCAAAGCTCACCGCCTTGGCGGATGCAATGCCAGGTGTTGCCCTTGTCTTTGGACATGAGCCCACGCAGTGGGCCGGCGAAGCGATCCGCCGCGATCTCACAACAATAGAGTAACGGGAGTATCCCAATGCCGCGCATTTACATGATCCGCCATGGCAAGGCTGCAGCAGGGTGGGGCGCTGACGCAGATCCCGGTCTTGATGCGGAAGGCCAAGCTCAGTCTGAGGCTGTCGCGAAAGAAATAATCGAAAAAGTTGGGGACGCCGCGCGTCTACCGCTGGTGACTAGCCCTCTAAAACGATGCCGTGAAACAAGCATGCCACTTGCACGTATATGGTCGGCTGTACCTCAAGTTGAGGTGGCGGTAAGTGAGATACCTTCACCGACCGAAGACTTGGACGAACGTGCCGCATGGCTGCGTCGGGTGATGCCAGGAACGTGGACGGACATCGCCAAAGATGAAGTCTCCGGTGATGTCGACTTCACAGGCTGGCGTGACGCTTTGGTTGCTCGGTTGCAGTCTATCTCTGAGGATACGGTGATCTTTAGCCACTTCATTGCCATCAATGCGGCTGTCGGCGGCGCCACAGGTGATGACCGGGTTGTCTGCTTTCGGCCCGACAACTGCTCCGTAACGGAGTTCGATGTGACCGATGCAGGATTGAAGGTGGTGTCGCTGGGCCGTGAGGCGGATACTGTCGTCCGCTGAACCCTGTTTGCGGAGCACCTCATGAATTCTGACCTGCCCGGGCCCGAGCTCCTGACGACAGACGAAATGTATCGTGCTGATGCATTTGCGATAGCTGCGGGTACTCCTGGCAGGGACCTGATGGAAACGGCAGGCGCTGCCGTTGCCGACGCCATTTGTGATCGGTGGGATGTCCGCGCTACTGCAGTTCTGTGCGGTCCGGGAAACAATGGTGGTGATGGGTTCGTCATTGCCCGCCTGCTCGGCGAGCGCGGTTGGCCGGTGACTTTGTACCTGCTTGGTGGTCTGGACAAGTTGACTGGCGATGCGGCACTTGCCGCATCGGACTGGAAGGGACAGACGCATCCCCTGACGGAGAACTGTACCGAAGGAGCTGCATTGGTTGTCGATGCGCTCTTCGGCGCAGGACTGACCCGACCATTGGAAGGCGTGCCAGCCAAACTTGCAGCCGCAAGTCATGTAAGCGATGTGCCCCATGTGTCTGTGGATGTACCAAGCGGCATTGATGGCAACACCGGTGCAGACCGCGGTCAGGCATTTGCGGCAGATCTGACCGTCACATTCCATCGTGCCAAACCGGGCCACCTGTTGATGCCGGGACGCGTTAGATGCGGTGAGCTTGTGGTTTCACCAATTGGTATTCCCGACGCCTCAATTGCTCACGTAAGCCCCGCAGCATTTCACAACAGTCCTGACTTTTGGGCGCCTCATTTTCCGTTCCTGCGCAACGATGGACATAAATACAGTCGCGGGCATGCGGTGGTTGTGAGCGGTGGCGCGACTTCTACCGGTGCGGCGAGGTTGGCTGCACGAGGCGCGTTGCGCGCAGGTGCGGGGTTGGTGACAGTCGCAAGTCCTGAAGAGTCACTTGCTGCAAATGCTGCGCACCTGACAGCAGTTATGCTTGAAGAATTTGATGGTGCACCGGGTATCACGGCCATACTGGCGGACAAGCGCAAGAATGCTGTGTTGATTGGACCGGGATCAGGCGTCAGCTCCTTCACACGGGCCCGCACGCTTGCGGTTTTGAAGAGCAACACTGACGTGGTGTTGGATGCAGATGCTCTGACGTCCTTCCAGGAGTTTCCTGACGTGTGTTGGTCGGCGATCCTCAATTTGCCGGACCGACAGGTCGTCCTCACTCCCCATGAAGGGGAGTTCAAGCGTCTTTTCCCTGACCTTGAAGACCATCCGGATGGAAAGCCCGGTCGTGTGCGCGAAGCCGCGAAAAGATCCGGGGCCGTTGTGGTGCTCAAGGGACCAGATACGGTGATTGCTGATCCTCAGGGTCACATTGCTATCAATGCAAACGCACCGCCAACACTTGCTACCGCCGGCTCCGGCGATGTGCTGGCTGGGTTTGTACTTGCCCAATTGGCGCAAGGTGTACCGGCATTCCAGGCGGCCTGCATCGGTGTCTGGCTGCACGGTGAAGCCGCCACGCATTTTGGTCCGGGGTTGATAGCCGAGGATTTGCCCGAGATGCTGCCTGATGTTCTGGAAGAACTGGAGGGTTACATTGGCTGAGAAACCGAAGTTCAGAAAACCACTTCCCAAGCGGTTCAATGTTGCTGTGACAGACGAGGCCTACGCCACTTTGCGCCGCTTCGCAGGTGATACGAACCTGTCCAACAACTATGTGCTGACCACTCTTCTGGAATATGCCGATGAACTCGTTGACCCTGTCGCTTTCCAGCGCTGCGTCAACGACATGCTGGAAAAGGCGCGCGTCTGATGGCTGCCGATATCCGCCGCGCTCGATTGTCAGACCTCGGGCAGATCGTGGAGATCTACAACCACTATGTGATCAACACTGCGATCACGTTTGACATAGATCCGTATACGGTTGAAACGCGTCGCGGCTGGTTTGACCAGTTTGGTGATGCCGGGCCACATCAGCTTCTGGTAGCTGAGGCTGACGGCGACATAGTGGGATACGCCGGAACAATGCCGTTTCGGCCAAAAGCGGCATATGCCCAATCGGTTGAGACAACGGTATATCTGAGGGGCGATGCAGGCGGGCAGGGGTTGGGAAGTAAGCTCTACGAGGCCCTATTTGCGGCCCTTGAAGGTGCGCCGGTCCACCGATTGCTGGCAGGTATGACAGTGCCCAATCAGGCATCAGACGCGTTGCATGCAAAACATGGATTCGAGCCGTGTGGCCTGTTTCACGAGGTCGGTTTCAAATTCGACAAGTACTGGGATGTGCAATGGTACGACCGCGTGCTGTAGCGCAAGTGGGCTACACGCTCGCCTGCCACATCACATCAAACAACGCTTTCTGCACCTTGGCGAACTCGCTGCTTTCGATAATGAGGCCATAGTTCTCCTTTCGGGATGAGATGAGGCCCACCTTGTTGTCGAACAGGAACAGGGTCATCACAAATGGTTCCGTAGCAGAGGTGTAGCGGACACGACGCTTCTCTTCATCACTGTCCTGCCAAATGTCGTCAGTCTCTTCCGCCTTGGATCGCAGGACATGGAGCCATTTTCCTGCCGCAACACGCTGGGCCACAAACCGATCAATGACATCGCGTCCCGGCGAAGCAAGCAGTTCCTGCATGGACAAGATTCCACGGACAGTGTCCGCATCCGAAGTGAGCACTGTGTTCAGCACCGTCGAGATGCCGTCGACGCCATCGTAGACCTGAAAACGCGGCGTGCTTTCGCCCTTGTCATATAGGGATCGCAAATCTGGCAGCATCGCTGATAGCGCGCGTTGCTTGTCGTCCAGGTTGCGAGCCAGCACGTCCGGGTTTTCGGCCACCATGTGTGTCTTGCCACCCTTCTGGACGAGGGTGACGAGCTTCTCGTCCTTGAGTTTTTCAAGGAGCGAGTAGGCCGTGGTGCGTCCGATCCCCGCCTCCCGAGCCACTTGCTGCACCGGCGCGCTGCCCAGTTTCAGAGCGGCCACATAGAAACGCCCCAGCTTGCCGCTAAGGCCAAGAGAGGCCAGACTGCCTTCAATACTGTCGGAAAATTTAGACATTGCGACCCGATATAATCTCCAAATATATTGAAAATAAGTAATCCAGACACAAAAAAGTGTCCAAGTAATTCGACAGGAATAAACGGCTCATGAGCGAAATTCTGATCACATCTGGCCTGATACAGGTCACAGTAGCTGTGTTGCTGGGGTGGCCTTTGGCCCTGATGCACTCTGGCTGGAAGCAGGTCGGACCGCTTCGTCACACAAAGAGGGTGCTGCAATATCACCTCGACAATGTGTTCATGGGCATTTTGCAGATGGTGATTGCAACAGTGTTCCCTGAGATGCCCGTGGTTGCGGGGTGGCTATTGCTTGTGGGCTCCTGGACCAACCCGATGCCCTTCCTCTACATGGCCTGTTCCACCAAGCCGCTGCCTGAGCAGCGCGGTATGCGGGTGTTCTCGATCATATCCTTCATCATCATGACGACCGCCTATCTGTGGCTCGTTGGTGCGTGGCTTACCCGATAAGCGCAAAAGGAGGTCTGCCCCATGTCTCAGGAGACATTTGAAACGACACGAGTTGCGGCGGTGCAGATGGAGGCGCGGGTTGCTGATGTCCCGTACAACATCGAACAGGCGTCGCGGCTTATCGATCAAGCGATTGCAAGGGGCGCGAAGGTCATCGCGATCCCTGAATTCTTCACAACACGCATCGTTTATGACGAGCGGTTGTTTGCGTGTTCCTTGCCGCCGGAGAACCCTGCGCTCGACATGCTCGTATCGAAGGCAACCCGCAATCAGGTGATGATTGGCGGCTCCTACCTCGAGATGCGCGACGGCGATGTGTACAACACCTATGTGCTCGTTGAACCTGACGGGACGGTCCACCGCCACGACAAAGATCTACCCACAATGGTGGAGAACGCTTTCTATGTCGGAGGCAGCGACGACGGCTGCATCGAAACATCCCAGGGTCGTATCGGTGCAGCTGTGTGTTGGGAAATGGTCCGCACACAGACGCCCAAGCGGCTCATCGGTAAAGTTGACCTGCTGATGACCGGATCACACTGGTGGTCAGACCCGGGCTGGTGGGTCTTCAAGCCCATCGCAAAGTCGTTTCATGAAGGCAATGGTCGCATGATGCACCGCACGCCGGGCCGACTGGCGGCAATGATTGGGGCACCGATCCTGCATGCAGGTCACACAGGCACCCTCGAGGGCGGCTACCTCATGGTGCCGGGCTCCCGTTTTAACGTTGGGACCCGCACTCAATTGATGGGTGACACGCAAATCATAAATGGGGAAGGCGAGTTGGTTGCTTCTATGCACTACTCAGAAGGCGCAGGTGTCATCACTGCCGACATTGAACTCGGTGGGACTCCGCCACGGGAGACCATTCCTGAGCGCTTCTGGATTCAGCGGTTGAGCCGCCTTACGAATTTCATATGGCACCACCAGAATGCCTGCGGAAAATCAGCCTATCAGTGGGCAAAACGGACCGGGCGATTGCAGACATATGATTTCACAAGCAACGCACCGCCGGCCGCATTGACCTTGCGAAAAGATGAGGTTTTGACGCTCTGATGAGCCCATCCGGCATGAACGGAGCCAACCGGGCATAAATCCCGAGTATCTGCCTGTTTGCGCTTTGTGATTCATGGTGTAGAAAGCGCTCCGCCTGTCAGGCAGGTATGCGGGCGTGGTGGAATTGGTAGACACGCAAGATTTAGGTTCTTGTGCCGCAAGGCGTGGGGGTTCAAGTCCCTTCGCCCGCACCACATCCTGACACAACAGATTTGCTGCCTTTTGGGGGCGCGCATGAGGCGCCGGCCCCTTGAAAAGTGCGGTGTATTGGCATTTCAAGTCCATGGATCTCCATGAGTCTGAGATGCGCAACATGAAACGGAATTGAGACGGCGATGCAGGTCACCGAAACCCTCTCTGAAGGGCTGAAACGCGAATTTATGGTTGTCATCGAAGCTGCGGACCTCGCTGGCCGCCTGGATGCCAAGCTAGATGAAATCAAAGGCCAGGTTCAGCTCAAGGGCTTCCGCCCGGGCAAAGTGCCCAAGTCGCACCTCATGAAGACCTACGGCAAGTCCGTAATGGGCGATGTCATTCAGGAGACCGTTGGTGAAACGTCCCAGAAGGCAATCGAAGAGCGCGAACTGAAACCGGCGCTGCAGCCCAACATTGAGCTTGAAGGCGATGTAGAGCCGGTTATTGAGGGCAAGTCTGACCTCACCTACAAGCTCACATTCGAAATCATGCCCGATTTCGATTTGCCTGACTTCTCAGCTCTCAAGCTCTCCCGCCCTGTGGTGGAAGTCAGCGATGAAGAAGTAGACGAGTCCATCACTCAGATGGCTGCACAGCAGCAGAACTTTGAGCCAAAGGACGAGAAGGCAAAAGCAGAAGACGGCGACCGCCTCACAATTGACTTCCTCGGCAAGGTCGATGATGTGGCCTTTGAAGGCGGCACTGCAGAAGGCGCGTCGCTGGTGATTGGGTCTGGGCAGTTCATTCCTGGTTTTGAAGAACAGCTCGTTGGCGCCAAGGCTGGCGACGACGTGACCGTCAATGTGACGTTCCCAGCCGAGTATGGTGCTGAGCATCTCGCGGGCAAGGATGCTGTTTTCGACGTGAAGGTCCAGGAAGTCGCTGGCCCCGCCGAAACAAAGATTGATGATGAGTTCGCCACGCAGATGGGCCTTGAAAGCCTGGATGCCCTTAAGGAAGCTCTCAAAGGCCGCATCGGTGAGGACTACGGTCGTATCTCTCGAAACCGGGTAAAACGTTCATTGCTTGATGAACTTGATGGCCTTTTGGATTTCGAATTGCCACCGACCATGCTTGAGCAGGAGATCGAGCAGATCATCCAGCAGGCCCAGTCTGAGAAAGCGCATAGCGCTGAAGATTATGATCCTGAGCAGGATCATGACCACGACCATTCAGACGTCGAAATTTCCGATGAGGAAAAAGAAGAGTTCAAGACAATCGCCGCACGCCGCGTGCGCCTTGGTCTGCTTCTGTCCGAAGTGGGAACGCGCAATGAGGTTCAGGTCACTCAGGACGAAGTGAACCGCGCCATTGCTGAACAGGCCCGTAATTTCCCGGGACAGGAACAGCAGGTGTTCCAGTTCTACACGCAGAACCAGCAGGCTCAGGCACAGATCCGGGCGCCTCTGTTTGAAGACAAGGTGGTCGACTACATCCTCGAGCTAGCCAAAGTCACCGACGAAACAGTGACCCGCGAAGCGCTTCTGGAAGATCCGGATGCGCCGGCTGAAGAAGCTGTTGATGCGAAGGAAGACAAGCCGAAGAAGAAGGCTGCTGCCAAAAAGAAGGCTGCCACTAAGAAAAAGGCCACTTCCAAGAAGAAAGACGACAAAAAGAGCAAGGACGACAAATAGGCCTCAATTGGTTCGCCAATCCGTCTCTTTCTGTGGATAAGTCTGGTCCGTCTTTACGGTTTGGCCAGCAAGACCTATCTAATGTGGGGTAGCCGTGATTCACGGCACCCCACATTTTCGTTTGGCATGCTGGGAATGCGAAGAAACCCAGTCTGTTGAACCCGCCAATTCGCACCAAGGACGACACTGAAGATGCATGATCCCGTCGAGACTTACATGAACCTCGTGCCCATGGTGGTCGAACAGACCAGCCGGGGCGAACGGTCCTACGACATCTTTTCCCGTCTCCTGAAGGAGCGGATCATTTTTGTGACTGGACCTGTCGAAGATGGCATGGCCAGCCTGATTACAGCGCAGCTGCTCTTTTTGGAGTCAGAGAACCCCAAAAAGGAGATTGCCATGTACATCAACTCTCCTGGCGGCATTGTGACCTCCGGCATGGCGATCTACGACACCATGCAGTTTATCCGTCCTCAGATTTCCACGCTGTGCATCGGACAGGCCGCATCCATGGGCTCTTTGCTGCTGGCCGCAGGCCAAAAGGACATGCGATTCGCACTTCCAAATGCACGGATCATGGTTCACCAGCCATCTGGCGGCTTTCAGGGTCAGGCGTCTGATATTGAAATTCATGCCCGCGAAGTGCTCGCTCTGCGTGAGCGGCTCAATCAGATTTACGTGAAGCACACCGGCCAGGAAATTGACAAGGTTCAGGAAGCTTTGGAGCGCGATAACTTCATGACACCTGAATCTGCTAAGGATTTCGGGCTCATAGACGCTGTCATGGACAGCCGTCCGGGTGATCCCGCTGATGAAGCACAGGCTGCCTAACCCCAATTTCGGCCAATTTTTGTCCGAAATGTCAGGTTGCCTGATTTTGGGGCACCTTGACTAAGGTAAATGCGGCTCCACGTTGGTCTTAACCGGGTGTTGATTGCCCTTCGGCTATCGTGGTCGAATGAAAAAGACGGGATTCGCCTGAATCCCCCCTCCTTGTTGCCTTCCATTCATCTTGGCTGGCGTAGCGTTTGCAGTTCGAGGGGCAGATAGGGACGGTGGTTCAGGCACCAACAAGCGCATGGCGCGGAGTTTTCCGCTGCCAGGCCGATATCGAGGAACCCTTTTGGGTAGGTTTTTATGAGCAAAGTCAGCGGCGGCAGTGGCGATTCCAAAAACACTCTCTACTGCTCTTTCTGTGGCAAGAGCCAGCATGAGGTGCGCAAGCTGATTGCTGGTCCGACGGTATTCATCTGCGATGAATGCGTTGAGCTGTGCATGGACATCATCCGTGAAGAGAACAAATCCTCATTGGTGAAATCCCGCGATGGCGTCCCTACGCCACTCGACATCAATGAAGTGCTCGATGAGTACGTAATCGGCCAGGCCCACGCCAAGCGCGTCCTGGCGGTTGCCGTGCACAACCATTACAAGCGCCTTGGCCACGCTTCCAAGAACTCTGAAGTGGAACTGGCAAAATCAAACATTCTTCTGATCGGTCCAACCGGCTGCGGTAAGACGCTCCTCGCGCAGACCCTGGCACGTATTCTTGATGTGCCGTTCACGATGGCTGATGCCACCACACTTACCGAAGCGGGGTATGTGGGCGAAGACGTTGAGAACATCATTCTCAAGCTGCTGCAGTCCGCCGACTACAATGTGGAACGCGCCCAGCGCGGCATCGTCTATATCGACGAAGTGGACAAGATTTCCCGTAAGTCTGACAACCCGTCCATCACGCGCGATGTGTCTGGTGAAGGCGTTCAGCAGGCGCTGCTCAAAATCATGGAAGGCACAGTTGCAAGTGTGCCTCCCCAGGGTGGCCGCAAGCATCCACAGCAGGAATTCCTGCAGGTAGATACAACCAATATCCTCTTCATTTGCGGTGGTGCATTTGCCGGTCTGGAAAAGATCATCGGCAGTCGTGGCAAGTCCACGTCAATCGGCTTCGCTGCACAGGTGGAAGCTGAAGATGATCGCAAGACTGGCGAGCTTCTGAAATCCATCGAACCGGAAGATCTGCTGAAGTTCGGTCTCATTCCGGAATTTGTTGGTCGTGTGCCGGTTCTCGCAACGCTGGAAGATCTTGATTCCGATGCGCTGATTAAAATCCTTACCGAGCCTAAGAATGCTCTCGTGAAGCAGTACCAGCGTCTGTTCGAGATGGAAGACACCCAGCTCACCTTCACCGAAGAAGCGCTGAAGGCTATTTCCCTCAAGGCGATCGAACGTAAGACGGGTGCCCGCGGATTGCGCTCCATTCTGGAATCAATCCTGCTGGAAACCATGTTTGAGCTGCCTGGTCTTGATGGTGTGGAAGAAGTGGTGATTTCCGGCGATGTGGTCGAAGGCCGCGCCCAGCCGCTCTACATCTATGCCGAGCGCAAAGCTGAAGAAGCTGACGCCAGCGCATAAGTGCGCAAAGCCCTGAGGCCATATGTCGACAACAACATATGGCCTTGAAGCACGGCTCTTGCGCACCAGATATTGAGGTGAAGCGCGGTGCGTCCTGTACGGCCGCTGCTCCCCAAAATGGTTGAAATCTGGGTTTTTGGCACCGACCACTCTCATGTCGTGTGTCTGCATAAAGCCCGCCAGGACGCCTCAAGCTAGGGTCCGTCAGATAAAAGGTGACTTTGTATGACTGAGAGCACCGATACACCCAAAAGCAGTGGAAGCACGGGCATTGTGACCCCGCGGCCAGAAGGCCTCCCGGTCTTGCCGCTGCGTGACATTGTTGTGTTCCCGCACATGGTGGTGCCGCTTTTTGTGGGCCGCCCGAAATCCGTTCGCGCCCTTGAAGACGTGATGGCGGAAGACAAGCAGATTTTGCTGCTCACTCAGAAAGACGCATCAGACGATGATCCGTCTACTGATGATATGTATGACATCGGCGCGGTCGCGACCGTTCTGCAGCTTCTCAAATTGCCTGACGGGACTGTCAAAGTTCTCGTCGAAGGCGTTCGCCGCGCCAAGGTGACCGAATGGGTCGCCAATGATGAATTCTTCCAGGCCAAGATGGATGTTTTGGAAGACGACGAAAGCGGAGAGGCTGAGATCAACGCACTCAAGCGTTCTGTGACCGGTCATTTCGAAGAATATGTGAAGCTCAACAAGAAGGTTCCGCCTGAAGTTGTGGTTTCAGTTGGCCAGATCACCGAAGCCTCCAAGCTGGCGGATACGGTATCGTCACACCTCAATATCCGCATCTCTGAAAAGCAGGAGCTGCTTGAGCTGATCGCCGTGCGCGAACGGCTGGAGCGCATCTATGGCTTCATGGAAGGCGAGATCAGCGTCCTTCAGGTTGAGAAGGAGATCCGCAAGCGCGTCAAAACTCAGATGGAGAAGACGCAGCGCGAGTACTATCTCAACGAACAGATGAAGGCGATCCAGAAGGAACTGGGCGAAGGCGAAGACGGCAAGGACGATATTGCTGAACTCGAAGAGCGTATTGAGAAGACCAAGTTCTCCAAAGAAGCCAAGGAAAAGGCCAATGCGGAGCTCAAGAAGCTCAAGCAGATGAGCCCGATGTCAGCTGAGTCCACGGTAGTGCGCAACTATCTGGATTGGATGCTGTCTATCCCCTGGGGCAAAAAGGGTCGTGTCAAAAAGGACCTGAACGCCGCAGAAAAAGTTCTCAACGACGACCACTTCGGTCTTGAGAAGGTCAAGGAGCGCATCCTTGAGTATCTTGCAGTCCAGCAGCGGACAAACAAGCTGCGCGGACCAATCCTGTGCCTCGTCGGGCCTCCCGGTGTTGGTAAGACGTCGCTTGGCAAATCGATTGCGAAGGCAACGGGCCGTGACTTCGTGCGCATGTCGCTTGGTGGTGTTCGTGACGAAGCTGAAATCCGTGGCCATCGCCGGACATATATCGGCTCCATGCCAGGCAAGATCATCCAGTCGATGAAGAAGGCGAAGTCGGTGAACCCGCTCTTCCTGCTCGATGAAATCGACAAGATGGGGCAGGACTTCCGGGGCGATCCGGCTTCTGCTCTGCTTGAGGTCCTGGATCCTGAACAGAATGCGTCGTTTGCTGATCACTACATGGAAGTCGACTACGACCTCTCCAATGTGATGTTTGTTACAACGGCCAACACGCTCAACATGCCGCAGCCACTGATGGATCGCATGGAGATCATCCGCATTGCCGGTTACACGGAAGACGAGAAGGTCGAAATTGCCCGACGTCATCTGATCGACCGCCAGTTCAAGGCTCATGGTCTCAAGAAGGGCGAGTGGGAAATCAACGATGATGGCCTGCGCACTTTGATCCGTCGCTACACACGTGAAGCCGGTGTGCGAAACCTTGAACGTGAGCTTGCAGGCTTGGCCCGCAAGGCCGTGAAGCAGATCCTCACCAGTGATGTTGAGAAGGTGCTCGTCACCAATGACAACATCGAGGAGTACGCTGGCGTTCCGAAGTTCCGTTTCGGGGTCAGTGAAGAAGAGGATCAGGTTGGTGCGGTGACCGGTCTGGCTTGGACAGAAGTGGGCGGTGAACTGCTGACCATTGAAGGCGTCATGGTGCCCGGCAATGGTAAGATGACGACCACCGGCAAGCTTGGCGATGTGATGAAGGAGTCAATCGGAGCAGCGTCTTCCTATGTGAAGTCTCGATCCGTTGAGCTCGGCATTCGCCCGACATACTTCCAGCGCAAGGACATCCACGTCCACGTTCCGGAAGGTGCAACGCCCAAGGATGGCCCTTCGGCCGGCATTGGCATGGCAACCACCATCATCTCGTTGATGACTGGCATTCCCGTGCGCAAAGACATAGCCATGACTGGCGAAGTCACGCTTCGAGGTCGCGTCCTACCGATCGGTGGCCTTAAGGAGAAGCTCTTGGCAGCTCTTCGTGGCGGCATCAAAAAGGTGCTGATCCCGGAAGAGAATGCCAAGGATTTGCCGGAGATTCCCGACAACGTGAAAAACGAAATCGAGATCGTGCCTGTCTCCAGCATGGACGAAGTTGTAAAACATGCCCTTGTCGAGGCGGTAACACCGCTTGACCCAGAAACGACGGAGCTTGAAGAGCAGGCTCTTTCTAATCTGGCCCAGGGGGCAGGAGCCACCGGAGAAGGTGCAATTCGCGCCCATTAAGGCGTTGTCGAGCCGTAGCGGCTGATTCGAAAAACCATCTAAGCGGCGGGGTTTCTTGGCCCCGCCGCTTTTTTTTGGATTTATGGTGCCGCGCCGCAAAAGCTGCTTGTCTATCAATGGCTTAGCGTATTTTGCGATGCTCAATTCAAAAAAGTGATTGAATTCAAGGGTTTAAGGGTTCTGAGCCACATGGTGCGCGGCTTCGTCTATGGTGCGCCGCACCATCTTTTTTGCCGGATTTCTGCGGAAAAAGCCTTGGTCGGCGCTTCTGCGCGGGTCTAACCTCAAAGTCCTAAACCGCACCACATTCCAAGCGATGGGGCATTCAAAGTGAATAAGAACGATCTGATTGCAGAAGTGGCCGAACAGACCGGCCTGTCTAAAACCGATGCGACAACAGCAGTTGAAAGCGTCTTCGACCAGGTCACCAAGACCCTACAGGGTGGTGACGAAGTCCGGATCGTCGGATTTGGGACTTTCAGTGTGTCGCAACGCGCTGCCAGTGAAGGGCGTAATCCACGCACTGGCGAGAAGATTCAGATACCTGCGTCGAAGCAGCCTAAGTTTAAGGCTGGCAAGGGCCTGAAGGACGCTGTGAATAGCTGATTTCAGCCGACGTCTATTGGGCACCACTGAGTACAGCCCTTTTGATTGGTACCAGGACGGCCTGAGCGCCCCAACAGGGGCTGCCGGGCCGTTTTGCGTTGTATGGCCTCTAAATGAGCCAAAAGTGTCCAGAAGCAGCCAAATCCCTCTTGGCGAATGACGCGAGGTGGCGTATGACCTGCCTCCGCGCCTCACAAAATGAGCGCGTCAGCCATATGGCATCACATGGGCGGTTAGCTCAGCTGGAAGAGCATCTCGTTTACACCGAGAGGGTCGGCGGTTCGAGCCCGTCACCGCCCACCATGTGCCTTTGACTCCCAGACGTGGCTACCAGGCACCTTAGGCTTAGCTGGGCATTTACCTTTGTTATCTAGATTGCGTTGAGTTGCACATCGGAGCGATTTTGAAGTCGTGCGCCGAAAATCTCGGGTTGCTAGCCGGGACGTAGTTCAAGGCAGAGATTTATGAGGGACACAGGTCCGGAGGCACCCAGCACTGATGCTGCTGAAAGTGTGCCACCAATCGATTGGCTGCCAAGCCCAACGCTTCTCATAGATGCGCAGGGAGATTGCCTTGCTGCGTCAGACAGTGCCTGCGAACTGCTTTCCTTAGACTGCAAAGCACTTCTTGGGGACGGCTGGATCAACACGTTCCGCGGTGCCGATGAGAACATCCGCTGGATTGCATCCATGGCAGGCCTCAAGGGCGGCTCATTGTCGATGGATCTTGCCGCAAACACACAACTTGGTCGGTCATTCCAGCTTGAGTTCAAACCCGCACTCAACACAAAAGGCCTCCTGTTCGTTTGTGTGTCGGAAACCACGTCGGAACGCCAAGCTCTGTGGGCAACAGGTCACTACAAGACATTGCTGGATCGCATCCAGACCATAAGCAACACAGGCTACTGGCGGTATGACGTCTCGACCGGAAGTGTTCTGTGGTCCGACCGCGTATTTGAAATCCATGGTCTTGAACCAGATCCATCAGGTGTGAATATCGATACAGCCATTGCGGCGTACCATCCTGATGATCGGCAGCGCGTGCGCGACTGCATCAGCCATAGTTTGGAGACCGGTGAAGCGTTCGAATTTGACCTACGTATTTTGCGCCCCGATGGGAGCGTTCGATATGTTGTCTCACGAGGCGAGGTCGAAAACGCCGATGTGCCCGGCGCTGCCAGACTGTTTGGCGTCTTCCACGACGTAACATCGGAGCGTGAAGAAGACCTCGCAAAGCAGGTGACACAAGAGCGCCTGCGCATGGTGGTGGAGGCTTCCCGTGACGGTTTATGGGATTGGGACTTCGGCTCCGATGTCATTTTCATGTCTGAGCGGCTGAAGGAAATCCTCGGCGTAACTGAAACAGGAAATGCGTTTGACGCCGATGTTGTCAGAGCATTCATTCACCCCGAACACCGCAAATCTTTCTACAGCCTTATCGACCGCTCATTTAAGACAGGTAATCGCTGTGACGGCGAAGTGCGCTTCGTGCGAGCTGATGGCACGGACGGGTGGGTGCAGGTCAAAGCAGTTGCGTCTTTCAACAGTGATGGCAAACCTGGTCGCGTGGTATGTGCCGTTGGCGACATCACCGAGCGCCGCCAGGCCGAGGAGGAGTTGCGCCAGGCGCGTGTGGATGCACTGGAAGCAAGCGAAGCCAAATCCAAATTCGTGGCAACGGTAAGCCATGAGCTTCGAACGCCTCTAAACGGCATCATCGGGATGCTTGATCTCCTGACAAGTGCCAACTTGAACTCAGACCAGCAGCCTCTTGCCGATATCGCCGTCGACAGCGCGCGCGGTTTGCTTGCCATCCTTGATGACTTGCTTGACCTGTCGAAACTTGGCGCCAATCGACTTGAGCTGAACCCGGTAGAGTTTCGACCGTACGACTTGGTGCAGGGGGTCATCCACCTGTTTGCCCCCGGTGCCGCACAGCGTGATATGGGAATTTTCCTGGATGTGGATCCCCAGGTTCCCGAAGCGATTGTTGCTGACAAGGTACGATTGCGTCAGATCCTGTCCAACCTCATAGGCAATGCGCTGAAGTTTACAGACGCGGGTACGATCAATGTCTACCTGTCAATGACGGAAGGGACGGACAATCGGGCCAAGCTGAGATGTTCAATTCAAGACACCGGTATCGGAATCGACGGTGATGCGCAGGCGCGACTGTTTGAACCCTACGTTCAGGCCTCCGGCAAAACCTTCGAGGAATTTGGCGGTACCGGTTTGGGGCTCGCGATATGTAAGCAGCTTGCTGAACGCATGGGCGGTAAAATAGGCGTGGAAAGTCAGCCTGGGATGGGCAGCACGTTCTGGTTCACAATTGATTTTGCCGAACCTAACGATGCTTTTGGCGATGATCATCTTGAACCTGCACCCACAGCAGTGCCGATGAAGGTCAGGGCCGCAAATGTTGATGCTTCCACGGAGCCGATGCCAACACTAGATGAGGCGGTCAACCGATCTCCGTCTAAACTCGAAGCCTTTTCTGCGCAACATGCCGTCAACGATCCTTCAAAGCCTCATTTGCTGATTGCTGAAGACAATGCTGTAAACCAAAGGGTTATCACGGCGATGGTCTCCAGGCTTGGATACACCTACGACCTTGTCGAAGACGGAGCTCAGGCCATCGAAGCTGTGCGTGGCACTGCATATGACGCGGTGCTGATGGATGTCCAAATGCCAAATATCGATGGTGTTATGGCAACCCGCCTGATCCGTGAAGAAGAACGTGATACCGATCGCTATCTACCCATTATTGCGATTACGGCGCACGCAATGCGGGGTACCAAACAGGACTACCTGGCTGCCGGAATGACCGACTTTGTGCCCAAGCCTATTTCGGTCAAGGCACTGGCTGTAAGCCTCCACAAACTCTGCGGCAGCAAGCCAAAAGACGGTGCGGAAGAGAAATCCACAGCTTTAGGGTCCGCAGGTGCTTGACACCTACCTATAGGGTGCCCTAGACACGCCGCTCCGCAGCGCAAAACTGTGCCTGCGGAACCCTTACGCGGGGGTGTAGCTCAGTTGGTTAGAGTGCCGGCCTGTCACGCCGGAGGTCGCGGGTTCGAGTCCCGTCACTCCCGCCATTTTCAGCAAGTCTGAGAATGGCGGTTTGCGTATCAGGAAGCAGCTCACCAAGATGTGCTGATAGATTTCTAAAACTCATTTGTCTTCCCTCGGATCAGCTGGATTTGGCCCTGCAAAATCAGAAACTCTAATCCATCCGCTTGAGGCAGATTGGGCCACATGGGGCAACCCAACTTCAGACCAAACTTTGTCCAGCCAATAGGGTCAGCCATTGCGCCTGCGCGAGGCCCCGAACTGACTCTGCCGGCTGAAACGGCCGGTTTTTAATAACGCCTCGCAACATTGGCCCTCACATGCGTCTAGCGCAGTCTCGACATGCGAAAAAGCAGCGAAAACCACTCGTTCAGCACGTTGAAATGCTGCGGCGCGGGGATATAGTGGCGCCCAATCCTGACTACAAGTGAATCGCCATACTTTTTGGACGTGAAACGGAGGGAAGGGCGGAAGGCGCGGCGAAACAGCCGGGTCGCGGGATATGGCTTCTCATGTCCCCGCAAACACGTTTAAGACAGGGCCCATGCCTGAGCTTCTTGCCAATTATCTGCCGATCATCTTCTTCCTCGGCATTTCCATCGTGCTGGTGACCGCATTTTTGGTCGCGCCGATGATTATTGCGCCGTCAAACCCTGACCCGGAAAAACTCTCAGCCTATGAGTGCGGGTTCAATGCCTTTGACGATGCGCGCATGAAGTTTGATGTGAGGTTTTATCTGGTCGCCATCCTCTTCATCATCTTTGATCTTGAAGTGGCATTCCTCTTTCCCTGGGCAATCTCCCTAGGCGAGATCGGCATGTTCGGATTTTGGTCGATGATGGTGTTCCTCGGCATCCTGACCATTGGGTTTGTGTACGAGTGGAAAAAAGGTGCGCTGGAATGGGAATAGAAACCAAAGACGGTGTCCTGGTTCCTGAAGGCACTGGCGGTCTGATTGATCCCAAGACCGGCTATCTGATGCGAGCGCCGCAACCTTCCGATGCGGACAATGACCCACTGGTCCGGCAGATCACTGAAGAAATGGACGACAAGGGTTTTGTCGTCACCAGCCTGGAAGATCTTATCGCGTGGGGTCGTACCGGCTCATTGATGTGGATGACCTTCGGCCTAGCGTGCTGCGCTGTTGAAATGATGCAGTCATCGATGCCGCGTTATGATGTTGAGCGATTTGGTTTCGCGCCGCGCGGTAGCCCCCGCCACTCAGACGTGATGATCGTGGCAGGCACACTGACCAACAAGATGGCTCCGGCATTGCGCAAGGTGTACGACCAGATGCCCGAGCCCCGCTATGTGATTTCCATGGGCTCCTGCGCTAACGGGGGCGGCTACTACCACTATTCATACTCTGTCGTGCGCGGCTGTGACCGGATCGTCCCGGTTGATGTGTATGTTCCTGGCTGCCCGCCTTCGGCTGAAGCGTTGCTCTACGGCATTTTGCAGCTTCAAAAGAAAATCCGGCGCACAAGCACGATCGTGCGCTGACCTAACCCGCACGTGCCGTTAGGCACAGTGCATCCCGCCCAAAGGTTGCTGATGCGCAGCCTGTAACGAGAACAGCGAAAGCAAGCCATGTCGGTTGTTGACGTGACGCCCAGCGAAGAAACACTCACGGACCTTGCAGAGCAGGTGTCCGGGGGCCTTGGCGATCTTGTGGAAAGCCACGAGGTCGCTTTTGGCGAGTTGGCGATTACCGTACCTGCTGGCGAGATCGTCCGGGTCTTGAAGTTTCTGCGCGATGGAAGCGGTTGTGAGTTTACAACTCTCATCGACATCACAGGTGTCGACTATCCAGCGAGGCAGCGTCGGTTCGACGTGGTTTATCACCTGCTTTCAATGACCCTGAACCAACGTATCCGCATCAAGATTGAAGCTGACGAGGATACGCTGGTTCCAAGTTGCGTTTCTGTTTATCCAGTAGCCAACTGGCAAGAGCGTGAAATCTGGGACATGTACGGCGTTCAGTTTGCCGGCCACCCGGACCTTCGTCGTCTTCTCACCGATTACGGTTTTGAGGGGCATCCGTTGCGCAAGGACTTCCCACTCACCGGCTACTACGAAGTTCGCTATGACGACGAACAGAAGAAAGTGGTCTATGAGCCTGTAAAGCTCATGCAGGAATTCCGCAGCTTTGATTACATGAGCCCGTGGGAAGGTGCTGAATACGTCCTTCCAGGGGATGAGAAGGCGGAGCAGCCCAAATGAACATTGCCCCGACAAATGTCTCCCCCGGCGACGACACCGACAAGACCGATAACATAACAATCAATTTCGGTCCTCAGCATCCAGCTGCTCATGGCGTGCTGCGCCTCGTGCTCGAGATGGATGGCGAAGTGGTCGAGCGTGTCGATCCGCATATCGGCCTTCTCCATCGCGGCACTGAAAAGTTGATGGAGCAGAAGACCTACCTGCAAGCCGTGCCGTACCTGGACCGCCTCGATTACGTGGCCCCAATGAACCAGGAACACGCCTTTGCGATGGCCGTCGAACGTCTGCATGGTATTACCGTTCCCAAGCGTGGCCAGCTCATTCGGGTACTGTACAGCGAGATTGGCCGCTTGCTGTCTCACATCCTCAACATCACGGCGCAGGCGCTGGACGTGGGTGCTATGACACCGATCGTTTGGGGCTTCGAAGAGCGCGAGCGCTTGATGGTGTTTTACGAGCGTGCATCAGGCAGCCGCATGCACGCAGCCTATTTCCGTCCAGGTGGCGTGCATCAGGACCTGCCCAACGAGTTGCTGGATGACATCATGGTCTTCTGCGACGAGTTTCCGCAGGTCATGAATGACATTGAGGCATTGCTGACGGGCAACCGTATTTTCAAGCAGCGCAATGTCGATATTGGGGTTGTTACCAAAGAGGATGCACTTGCCTGGGGGTTCTCCGGCGTGATGGTTCGCGGGTCCGGCATGGCGTGGGACCTGCGCAGGTCGCAGCCCTACGAGTGCTACTCAGAGCTGGAGTTCGATATTCCGGTTGGCAAGAATGGTGATTGCTATGACCGTTATCTGTGCCGCGTTGAGGAGTGCCACCAGTCCATCCGCATCATGAAGCAGTGCCTCGAAAAGTTGCGGAGTCCTGAGGGTGAGGGACCGGTCTCTTCTACTGATGGCAAGATTGTGCCGCCCAAACGCGGTGAGATGAAACGCTCCATGGAAGCGCTGATCCATCACTTCAAACTCTATACCGAGGGCTATCACGTGCCTGCCGGTGAGGTGTATGCAGCGGTGGAAGCGCCTAAGGGTGAATTCGGCGTGTTCCTGGTTTCTGATGGGTCCAATAAGCCTTACCGGTGCAAGTTGCGCGCACCGGGCTTTTCGCACCTGCATGCGATGGATCATTTGTGTAAAGGCCACATGCTGGCGGACGTGTCTGCCATTCTTGGCTCCCTTGATATTGTGTTTGGCGAGGTGGACCGATGAGCGTCCGGCGTCTGGATCCCAACCAGCCTGAAAGTTTTGCATTCACTCCTGAAAACCTGGAGTGGGCGAAAAAGACGATTGCGAAGTACCCTGACGGCCGTCAGGCGTCCGCAGTCATTCCACTTCTTTGGCAGGCGCAAAAGCAGCACGACTACTGGCTGCCAGAACCAGCTATTCGAGTTATCGCGGAGATGTTGGACATGTCCTACATCCGCGTGCTTGAGGTAGCGACCTTCTACACGATGTTTAATCTGTCGCCCGTGGGTAAGCACTTCATCCAGCTTTGCGGCACGACACCCTGCTGGCTGCGTGGGGCTGACGATCTAAAAGAAGTCTGTCGCAAGCGGATCGGCGAGCAAAGCACGGTTTCCACCGATGGGAACTTCTCGTGGCTTGAGGTTGAATGCCTCGGCGCCTGCGCCAACGCGCCAATGGTTCAGATCAACGATGACTACTACGAAGATCTGAGTGCAGAGAATTTTGAAAAACTGCTGGACGATCTCGCTGCTGGACGTGATGTCAGCATTGGCTCCCAGACCGGCCGCAAGTCATCTGAACCAGCAGGCGGCGCGACGACGCTTCAGGATGTTCCGCACATGTCTGCAGAAGGTGAGGGAGCTTAGTCATGCTTGAAGATAAGGACCGCATCTTCACGAACCTGTATGGCTTTGAAAGCTGGAACCTGGAAGCCGCTCGCAAGCGCGGCGATTGGGACGGCACCAAGGAACTGCTGGCCAAGGGCCGCGATTGGATCATTGAGGAAGTCAAGAAATCTGGTCTGCGCGGACGCGGCGGTGCGGGTTTTCCGACCGGCCTGAAATGGTCTTTCATGCCAAAGGAAAGTGACGGTCGTCCTCACTACCTTGTGGTCAATGCCGATGAGTCCGAACCCGGCACCTGCAAAGACCGGGAAATGATGCGGCATGACCCGCACAAGCTGATCGAAGGGTGCCTGGTAGCCGGCTTCGCCATGGGCGCGAACCACGCATATATCTATCTGCGCGGTGAGTACATTTTCGAGCGCGACCGGTTACAGGACGCGGTTGACGAAGCCTATGAGGCAGGCCTCATCGGACCAGACGCATGCGGCTCTGGTTATCCGTTTGATGTAATCGTTCACCATGGAGCAGGCGCATATATCTGCGGTGAAGAAACAGCGTTGCTTGAGAGCCTGGAAGGCAAGAAGGGCATGCCGCGGTTGAAACCGCCATTTCCTGCCAATGTGGGCCTCTATGGCAACCCGACGACCGTCAACAACGTCGAGAGCATTGCTGTGGCGCCCACGATCCTGCGTCGTGGTGGTGATTGGTTCGCCGGCTTTGGTCGCCCCGGCAACACCGGCACCAAGGTTTTCTCGATCTCCGGGCACGTGAACAATCCGTGCAATGTGGAAGAAGAAATGTCGATCCCGCTCAAGGAGCTGATTGAGCGACACGCAGGCGGCGTGCGTGGTGGCTGGGACAATCTGTTGGCGGTCATTCCTGGTGGGTCTTCTGTTCCGCTACTTCCCAAAGACATCTGCGACACGGTTCTGATGGACTTTGACGCGCTCAAGGACGTGCAGTCTGGGCTGGGTACAGCGGCTGTGATCGTCATGGACAAGTCGACGGACATCATCAAAGCGATCGCCCGTCTGTCCTATTTCTACAAGCATGAAAGCTGTGGTCAGTGCACCCCATGCCGCGAAGGCACAGGTTGGATGTGGCGTGTCATGGAACGCATGGCAAAGGGTGAAGCTGAGATAGAGGAGATCGATACGCTCCTCAAAGTCACAAAGCAGGTCGAAGGCCACACCATCTGTGCGCTTGGCGATGCCGCCGCATGGCCAGTGCAGGGCGTTATTCGCCACTTCCGGCCGGAATTTGAAGCACGAATTGCTGCCCGCAAGGCTACCGCATCCAGCGGTGGTTCAGCGGTCGCAGCGGAATAGTCAGGATACGGATCACGAGCATGGGCGAACTGCGCACCATCAAGGTTGACGGCGAAGAGGTTGAGGTCGATAGCGATCTCACGCTGCTGCAGGCGTGTGAAGAAGCAGGCAAGGAAATTCCTCGCTTTTGCTATCACGAGCGCTTGTCGGTCGCTGGTAACTGCCGCATGTGCCTCATTGAGGTAAAGGGCGGCCCGCCCAAGCCTGTTGCCTCATGTGCTCAAAACGTCAAAGACCTGCGTCCTGGCCCTGAAGGTCAGCCACCAGAGCTGTTCACCAATACCAAGATGGTGAAAGACGCCCGCGAGGGCGTGATGGAATTCCTGCTGATCAATCATCCTTTGGATTGCCCGATCTGCGATCAGGGCGGAGAGTGTGACCTGCAGGATCAGGCCATGGCCTATGGCACCGATGGCTCGCGCTATGCGGAAAACAAGCGCGCGGTCGAAGACAAGCATATTGGTCCGCTGGTCAAGACAATCATGACCCGTTGCATCCATTGCACCCGCTGCATTCGGTTTGCGACGGAAGTGGCAGGTGTGGCCGAGCTGGGCGCCATTGGCCGCGGCGAAGACATGGAAATCACCACCTACCTTGAAGAAGCTATGTCGTCCGAGCTTCAGGGTAACGTCATTGATCTTTGCCCGGTTGGTGCATTGACCTCTCGTCCTTACGCCTATCAGGCCCGACCTTGGGAACTGAAGAAGACCGAAACCATTGATGTGATGGATGCCCTTGGCAGCAACATCCGTGTTGATGCGCGGGGCAAAGCCGTCATGCGGATCATTCCGCGCAATGCAGACGACATCAATGAAGAGTGGATTTCTGACAAGACGCGTTTTGTGTGGGATGGCCTGGGCCGCCAGCGCTTGGACCAACCCTATGTGCGCAAGGACGGCAAGCTGAAGCCGGCTTCATGGAACGAAGCGTTTGCGGCAATAGCCGAGCGGCTTGATGGATTGGACGGCACAAAGTTTGCGGCCCTTGCCGGGGATATTGCCTGCTCCGAGAGCATGAAGGCACTCAAAGATCTCTCGGCGGCAATCGGTAGTAGCAATATTGATTGCCGTCAGGATGGCACCAAACTCGAAGCCGGAGCCCGAGGTGGGTATCTTTTCAATTCCGGTATTGAGGGCATTGATGAAGCCGACGCTGTCCTGCTCATCGGCTCAAATCCGCGCGTCGAAGCACCGGTACTGAATGCGCGCCTGCGCCGCCGGTGGCGTGAAACGGGCATGCAGGTGGGTAACATTGGTCCAGCACGCGATCTGACCTACCCAGTGACGGAATTGGGAGCAGGTCCCGACACGTTGAAAGAAGTCGCAGCGGGCACGCATTCCTTTGCGCAGGTTTTGAAAGACGCCAAGAAGCCAATGATCATCATCGGCCAAGGCGCCCTGACGCGGGCTGACGGTGCCGCTGTTTTGGCAAGCGCCATGACACTGGCCCACAGCGTCGGTGCGATCTCTGGCGAGTGGAATGGCTTCAACGTACTTCATACTGCAGCAGCCCGTGTTGCGGGCCTTGATCTTGGCTTCGTCCCCGGCGAAGGCGGCAAGGACACAGCAGCCATTCTGGACGCAGCGCGTTCGGGCGATGTCGAAGTTGTCTATCTACTTGGCGCCGACGAAATCGATGGCACCCATTTTGGCGATGCTTTTGTCATCTATCAGGGTAGTCATGGCGATCGAGGCGCGCATCGTGCGGATGTGATTTTGCCCGGCGCTGCCTACACGGAAAAATCGGCCACATGGGTCAACACCGAAGGGCGCGCTCAACAAGGGCGACGCGCGACGTTCCCACCCGGCGATGCGCGTGAAGACTGGTCAATCATCCGGGCACTCTCTGATGCCATTGGCAAGACATTGCCCTACGACAACCTCGCTCAGTTGCGCGCAGCCATGTATGAGGATGCGCCTCACATGATGCGCATCGGTCAGGTTGAAGCCGGTGACATGCCGACACTGGCAACAGGGGACATGGACTCTGCGGCATTTGAATTGGCGATTTCTGACTTTTTCCTGAGCAACCCGATTGCGAGAGCCAGTAAGACAATGGCTGACCTGTCATTGGCGGCAACTCATCGCGTTGCACAGGACACGACTTCAAAAGAGGCGACCGGCACCAATGGCTGATTTCCTGAGCACATACGGTCTGACCGGAGCCATCATTGTTGGGCAGACACTGCTCACCATCGTTGGTTTGCTCCTGCTGATCGCATTTCTTCTTTATGCGGACCGCAAGGTCTGGGCAGCTGTCGCTCTGCGCCGGGGCCCCAATGTTGTGGGTCCATTCGGTCTGCTTCAGACCTTCGCCGACTTTCTGAAATTCGTCTTCAAGGAATTTGTTATTCCGTCGGGTGCGAACAAGGGTGTGTTCATTCTTGCACCTATTGTTGCCGCTGTTCTGGCCCTGACTGCATGGTCGGTTATTCCGATGGCAGATGGCTGGGCATTGGCAGACATCAATGTGGGCGTGCTCTTCATCTTTGCGATCTCGTCGCTTGGTGTGTACGGCATCATCATGGCCGGGTGGGCATCCAACTCTAAGTACCCGTTCATGGGTGCACTTCGTTCTGCAGCTCAGATGGTGTCCTACGAAGTGTCGATGGGTTTCGTAATCGTCACGGTGCTCCTTGTCGCAGGGTCACTGAACCTCTCAGACATCGTGCGCGCGCAGGATGGTAACTACGGACTGTTGAACTGGTTCTTCATTCCGCTTTTCCCGATGTTCGTGATTTTCTTTATCTCGGCATTGGCTGAAACCAACCGGCCTCCGTTTGATCTGCCGGAGGCAGAAGCAGAGCTCGTTGCGGGCTTTGCGACAGAGTACTCGTCTACGCCCTACATGCTGCTGTTCCTCGCGGAGTACGTGGCGATCCTCCTGATGTGCGCGATGATCACCGTCTTCTTCCTGGGTGGCTGGCTGCCGCCGGTCGACATTGCGCCGTTCAATTGGATTCCCGGATTCTTCTGGTTCTGGTTCAAGGTCATCTTCATTTTCTTCATCTTCGCGATGGTGAAGGCGATGGTGCCAAGGTACCGCTATGACCAGTTGATGCGTCTAGGCTGGAAAGTATTTCTGCCCCTGTCGCTGTTTTATCTCGTGGCCACGGCCGGCGTGCTTGTCGCGTTCGACCTGTTGCCGGCGTAAGGAGACACACGAAAATGGCATGGCTAGATCAGTCCGCCCGGTCACTCTTCCTGACCGAGTTTGTGTCGAGTTTCTTCCTGGCGCTGCGCTATATGGGCAAGCCGAAGCCGACACTGAACTACCCGTTCGAGAAGGGGCCTATCTCTCCACGTTTTCGGGGAGAACATGCGTTGCGTCGCTACCCGAACGGCGAAGAGCGATGTATTGCCTGCAAACTGTGTGAGGCCATTTGCCCGGCCCAGGCCATCACCATTGAAGCCGCACCGCGCGGGAATGACGGTACTCGTCGCACCACGCGCTACGACATTGACATGGTGAAGTGTATTTATTGCGGCTTCTGCCAGGAAGCCTGTCCGGTGGATGCAATCGTGGAAGGGCCAAACTTCGAGTTTGCGACCGAGACACGTGAAGAGCTGATGTATGACAAGGCCCGTTTGCTGAGTAACGGTGACCGCTGGGAACGTGAGATTTCGAAGAACATGGAATTGGATGCGCCGTACCGTTAACCGCGGTGTGCACGTCTAGAGATTTGACTGATATGCAGGCCGTTTGCTTGCACCATTTTTGAACCGGGCCGGGGGGCTCAAATAAGATGATCGTTGCAACGATTGCGTTCTACGTCTTCGCGTTTATCGCGGTGGCGTCTGCTGTGATGGTGATCGCAGCACGCAACCCTGTGCATTCGGTTCTGTTCCTGATCCTGACCTTCTTCAACGCTGCGGGCCTCTTTGTGCTCATGGGCGCTGAGTTTGTGGCGATGATTTTGGTCATCGTCTATGTGGGCGCGGTCGCGGTGCTGTTCCTGTTTGTGGTGATGATGCTGGATGTGGACTTTGCGGAATTGCGCGAAGGCTTCCTACAGTACATGCCGTTTGGCGCCCTCATCGGCTTCATTCTTCTGCTTGAATTGCTGCTGGTTGTTGGGGCTTGGACTATTGCGCCTGAGGCAGCGGCACTTGCTGCATCACCAACACCCATTTTGACCGATGTCACCAATACCGAAGCCATTGGGCGTGTGCTGTACACAGACTACGTCTACTACTTCCAGGCATCAGGCATGATCCTGCTGGTCGCAATGATCGGTGCCATCGTGCTGACCTTGCGCCACAAGGAAGGCGTCAAACGTCAATCTATTGCGCAGCAGGTTGCCCGCACACGTGAGCAGGCCGTCGAGCTCAAAGATGTAAAACCGGGCCAGGGCATTTAGGGGGACAAGGACATGATCGCTATCGGCCTTGGCCATTATCTTACTGTCGCAGCACTGCTGTTTACGCTCGGCATCTTCGGTATCTTTCTCAACCGGAAGAACATCATCATCATTTTGATGTCCGTCGAGTTGATGCTGCTTGCCGTAAACATCAACCTCGTCGCGTTTTCCACACAGCTTGGAGATCTCGTCGGGCAGATATTTGCGATGATCGTTTTGACCGTTGCCGCTGCTGAAGCAGCCATCGGCCTTGCCATCCTGGTTGTGTACTTCCGAAATCGCGGATCGATCGCGGTTGAGGACGTCAACCTCATGAAGGGTTAGAGGCGCGCTCCCCATGTATTCAGCCATTCTCTTTCTGCCCCTGATCGGTGCCCTTGTCGCCGGCCTTTTTGGCCGGGTGATCGGCCACCGTGGTGCTGAAATCGTGACCACGGCGCTGTTGCTCCTGACTGCGCTTCTGTCATGGATTGCTTTCTTTGACGTTGCCATCGGTGGTCACACTGACCAGGTGCACGTATTACGCTGGATTGATTCCGGCGCACTTGAAGTCGACTGGATGATCCGGGTCGATTTTCTCACTGCCGTCATGCTTGTTGTTGTGACGTCTGTCTCTTCGCTGGTGCATGTGTATTCGATTGGCTACATGAGCCATGACCCGCACCGGGCGCGGTTCTTTGCCTATCTGTCACTCTTTACCTTCGCCATGTTGATGCTGGTGACGGCCAACAATTTCGTACAGCTGTTCTTTGGCTGGGAAGGCGTGGGCCTCGCGTCATACCTGCTCATTGGATTCTGGTACAAAAAGCCGTCCGCCAATGCTGCCGCCATGAAGGCGTTTGTCGTCAACCGAGTGGGTGACTTTGGCCTGATCCTTGGACTGGCCGGCATCTTCATGGTCTTCGGATCGCTCGACTTCGACACAGTGTTTGAGTTGGTGCCGACAGTCGCCGGCCAGACTTTCCATTTCGCCGGTATGCAGCTGGACATCATGACGACCATCTGCCTGCTGTTGTTCATGGGCGCCATGGGTAAGTCAGCGCAATTCCTGTTGCACACCTGGCTGCCGGATGCGATGGAAGGGCCGACGCCAGTTTCTGCTCTCATTCATGCAGCTACCATGGTGACAGCAGGTGTTTTCCTGGTGGCACGTACATCTCCGATGTTCGAGTTTGCCCCGGATGCGCTTTGGGTTGTGACACTTGTTGGCGCGACCACTGCGTTCTTTGCGGCGACCGTTGGTCTTGTTCAAAATGACATCAAGCGTGTGATCGCATACTCAACCTGCTCACAGCTTGGCTACATGTTCGTTGCGCTTGGGCTAGGTGCCTACCAGATCGCCATCTTCCATCTGTTCACCCATGCGTTCTTCAAGGCACTTCTGTTCCTTGGGTCGGGTTCCGTCATTCACGCCATGTCTGACGAACAGGACATGCGAAAAATGGGTGGCCTCTACAAAATGATCCCGGGTACTTGGATCATGATGATTATCGGCACACTGGGGCTGACCGGGTTCCCGTATCTGGCTGGGTACTTCTCCAAGGACGCGATCATTGAAGCAGCCTACATGGCAAACACCGAATTGGCGGGGTACGCATTTGCCATGACGGTCATTGCTGCTCTCATGACCAGCTTCTACTCATGGCGCCTGATCTTCATGACATTCCATGGGGAAAGCCGAGCGTCGAATGATGTCATCAGCCATGTGCATGAAAGCCCGTGGGTGATGCTCATTCCATTGATCGTACTCTCAATCGGCACGGTGCTGGCTGGGTTCCCGTTCACTGAATTCTTTATTGGTCATCACCAGGACGAGTTCTGGAATGGGGTTGTCCTCAATCAGACTGACATTATGGAAACCTTCCACAACGCACCTGCATGGGTTGTGTGGTCGCCATTTGTGATGATGTCCCTAGGCTTCGCTACGGCATGGCTGTTCTACATAGCTCGTCCTGACATTCCAAAGAACCTCGCCCGAGAGCAGCAGCCGCTGTATCAGTTCCTGCTCAACAAGTGGTACTTCGACGAGCTCTACAATCTGATCTTTGTGCGACCTGCCATGTGGCTGGGCAACTTCCTGTGGAAGCGGGGCGATGGATTTGTCATCGACGGGTTTGGACCCAACGGCATCGCCGCCCGCGTGATGGACATCACGCGCAACGTCGTGAAGCTTCAGACCGGCTACGTCTATCACTACGCCTTCGCGATGCTGAACGGCGTCGCTGCGTTTATTACCTACTACTCGCTGATGGGGGCCAACTAAGCCATGTCTGACTGGCCAATCCTGTCTCTTGTCACTTTTCTGCCGTTGCTGGGCGCGCTGTTCATCATGTTCATCCCCAACGGGGAAGAGGATGTAGCTGCTCGCAATGCAAGGTTTGTGGCGCTGTGGACAACGCTCATCACGTTCGCCATTTCGCTTATCCTTTGGATCGATTTCGACTACACAACAGCTGATTTCCAGTTTGTTGAGAAGCACGCATGGCTGGGCGGTATTGCGTCCTATCACATGGGTGTTGATGGCATTTCGGTGCTGTTTATCGTCCTGACCACGCTGCTGATGCCTGCCTGTATCCTTGCAAGCTGGACCAGCATCAAGAAACGCGTGAAGGAATACATGATTGCGTTTCTTGTTTTGGAAACGCTGATGATCGGCGTGTTCAGTGCGCTGGATCTCGTACTTTTCTATCTGTTCTTTGAAGCAGCGCTCATTCCGATGTTCCTGATCATCGGTGTGTGGGGCGGTGCCAACCGCGTCTACGCGAGTTACAAATTCTTCCTCTACACTCTCCTTGGCTCAGTACTCATGTTGCTGGCCATGATGGCGATGTACTGGACAGCTGGAACCACGGACATTCCAACCCTGCTGAATCATGAGTTCGCAGCGGACATCCAGACATGGCTGTGGCTCGCATTCTTTGCCAGCTTTGCAGTTAAAATGCCCATGTGGCCGGTCCACACCTGGCTCCCCGACGCGCACGTTGAGGCGCCAACAGCTGGGTCCGTTATCCTTGCGGGTATTCTGCTCAAGATGGGTGGATATGGGTTCCTGCGTTTCTCGCTGCCCATGTTCCCGATCGCATCGGACCTGTTTGCGCCAATGGTGTTTGGTCTTTCGATTGTTGCGATCATCTACACATCGCTGGTGGCACTGGCGCAGACCGATATCAAGAAGCTCATAGCTTATTCATCGGTGGCCCATATGGGCTTTGTGACGATGGGTATCTTTGCCATCAACATGCAGGGCGTGCAGGGTGGCATCTTCCAGATGATCAGCCATGGGTTTATTTCCGGCGCATTGTTCCTGTGTGTCGGCGTTATTTACGACCGCATGCATACGCGCGACATCTCAGCCTATGGCGGGTTGGTTCACCGCATGCCCGTCTACGCAGCCATCTTCATGCTGTTCACGATGGCAAATGTTGCCTTGCCCGGCACGAGTGGCTTCGTCGGAGAATTCCTGACAATTGTCGGTGTCTTCGCGGTCAATAGTTGGGTAGCCATTCTTGCGACAACAGGTGTCATTCTGTCCGCCGCTTACGCGCTGTTCTTGTATTGGCGCGTGATTTTCGGCGAGCTCGAAAAAGACAGCCTGAAGAATATTCTTGATCTCAATCGCCGTGAGTTGATCACCCTGGTGCCACTGGTACTGCTGGTGATCTTCTTCGGCGTATATCCGTCTCCCATTCTCGATGTCACCGCTGTGTCCGTGGAAAATCTGCTGACGAATGCGAATGCTGCCATTGAGGCCCACAACGCAACCGGTGCGGCATCGTCCGTCGCCGGTCTGCAGTAGAGGGGAGGGGGCAAATGGAAGCCGCTTCTGTCATGCCTGATCTTGCACCGGCCCTGCCGGAAATCATTCTCGCCATTGGCGCCATGGCGTTGTTGATGTTTGGCGTGTTCCGCAAAGACGATGATGCCGGTCCCGTCGCCATGGGGGCGATCGCGCTGCTTATCATCACGGGCGCTGCGATTGTGATGGCGCCGAGCGAAACAGCCACCACCTTTGGCTTTAGCTTCATCGCAGATCCATTTGCGCGGTTTGTGAAGATCCTCATTCTCGTCGGCGCTGGCGCGACGCTGTTGATGGGCATCTCGTCCATGCGGGCCGACAATCTCAACCGTTTCGAGTACCCGGTGCTTCTGGTTCTGGCGACACTTGGCATGTTCATGATGGTCTCGGCCAACGGATTGATCGCTCTTTACATCGGCATCGAACTGCAGAGCCTGGCGCTCTACGTGGTGGCGGCGTTCAAGCGCGACAGCCTGAGGTCATCAGAGGCCGGGTTGAAGTACTTTGTCCTGGGCGCATTGTCTTCCGGCATGCTCCTGTATGGCGCTTCTTTGATTTATGGCTTCGCCGGAACAGTCTCCTACGTCGGTCTTGGCACTGCGCTATCAGACGGCGCATCAATGGGTGTAGTCGTTGGGCTGGTCTTCTTTATGGCCGGCATGGCATTCAAGATTTCCGCCGTTCCATTCCATATGTGGACACCGGACGTGTATGAAGGCGCACCGACACCTGCAACGGCATTCCTAGCGGCAGCACCCAAGGTTGCTGCTGTCGCAATGCTGGTTCGCGCGCTGATCGAAGCCTTCCCCGGTCTGATGGCAGAGTGGCAACAGATCATTTTCTTCATGGCGGTTGCGTCAACGCTTCTAGGTGCCTTCGCTGCAATCGGTCAGAACAATATCAAACGACTGATGGCCTATTCCTCGATTGGTCATGTGGGTTTCATTCTGATTGGCCTATCTGCAGGCACTCAGGAGGGCGTTACGGGTGTTCTGGTTTATCTGGCTGCCTATGTTGCGATGACAATCGGCACGTTTGCCTGCATTCTCACCATGCGTCGCCCTGAAGGTGCCGTAGAGAGCATTGACGATCTGGCTGGTTTGTCCCGTCACCAGCCTATCCTGGCGGCGGTACTGGCGATCTTGATGTTCTCGCTTGCAGGCATTCCGCCCTTCATCGGTTTCTTCGCAAAGTACTTCGTGTTCCTCGCGGCGATCGAGGCAGGTCTTTATGTCCTGGCGATCATTGGTGTCCTCGCAAGCGTCGTCGGGGCTTACTATTATCTGCGCGTCATCAAGGTCATGTACTTCGATGAACCGGCAGTCCCATTTGAGAAGCCGATACCAGGCGACATTCGTTTTGTGCTCACCATCGCCGCAGCTTTTGTGACGCTCTTCTTCATATACCCGTCGCCGCTACTCGATAGCGCGGCAGCGGCTGCAGGCTCGCTGTTCTGAGCACGCACACATCACGACCAGATGGATGGCCAACCGGTTTAGGCCTGCATCATCACGCTCAAATTGACTCAACGAACGAAGAAGCCCGCCGGCTTGCCAGCAGTGGCGCACGTGGTCCCGCGTGGATATGTGCGGATACACAGTCCGCTGGACGTGGACGCCGGGGTAGGGCCTGGATGTCGGAGCCCGGAAACCTTTTCTGCACCCACCTCTATGCCCCCGAATGCCCATTGCCACGGGCAGCTGAACTGTCATTCGTTACAGCCCTGTCAGTGCATGATGCGGTTGAAGGTTTGGGTATTCAGGGCCTCGCCCTCAAATGGCCAAATGACCTTCTGATCAATGATGCAAAAGTAAGCGGGATACTGATTGAATCAGCGCCCGGACCGAGCGGCCATCCAAGTGCAGACCCTCTCGTTGCGATAGGGGTTGGCATAAACATAACCGCAGCACCGGATGACACGCCCTATCCTGCAACTTGCCTGATAGGGCATGGCGTAGAGATCACGCCGCTGGACCTGCTTGCCAAGCTTGCAGCGGCGTTTCAGAACCGTGCAGCCCAGTGGAACAAGGGCGCCGGCTTTGACTCTATTCGCAATGATTGGCTCGCGCGTGCACGCGGCGTTGGCGGACCAATCACCATCCGCCTTCATGATGAAGTGATTGAAGGCGAGTTTGTATCTCTTGATACCGATGGTGCACTAGAGATACGAGCTGGTGATACACTACGCAAAATTTCGGCGGGCGATGTGTTCTTTCCCGACACCACATCCCGCAATTCAGCCTGAGGTAGATCATGCTGCTGACAATTGATACCGGCAATACCAACACGGTCTTTGGCATCCATGATGGCAAGGAATGGCGCGCTCAATGGCGGACATCCACAGCGACTGGTCGCACTGCCGACGAGTACATTGTGTGGCTGTCTGAGTTGATGCGCATGCAGCAATTGGAAATAAGCGATGTCACGGGCTGCATCATTTCAACCGTTGTACCGCAATCGCTTTTCAACCTGCGCAACCTGAGCCGTCGGTATCTGAATATCGAGCCGAAAGTCATCGGCGAAAACGTGGAGCTTGGGGTCGCGGTTGATATGGATAATCCCCGCGAGGTCGGGGCTGATCGGTTGGTCAACGCTGTGGGTGCGTTCGTATCCCACGGTGGCCCACTTCTGATAGTAGACAGCGGCACAGCGACCACATTTGATGTTGTTGATGAGAAGGGCGCCTTTCAAGGTGGCATCATTTCACCCGGCATCAACCTATCAATGCAGGCATTGCATGATGCGGCCGCCAAACTGCCCCGAGTTGCTATTGAGCGTCCAGAGCAGACCATTGGGCGCAATACGGTTGAGGCCATGCAGTCCGGTGTGTTCTGGGGCTACATCTGTTTGATCGAAGGACTGATTGATCGCGTGAAGGCTGAATTTGGAAAGCCGATGAAGGTTGTGGCCACTGGGGGGGTCGCCTCTCTCTTTGATGGGGCTACCGACAAGATCGATGTGTTTGACCCGGACGTCACGAGCGTTGGCCTGCTTGAGATTTATGGCCGCAACTCCTGATGGCAAAATCCAAAAGGACCGCCGGTATCAATGACGAACTCGTGTTTCTGCCTCTAGGCGGGACCGGCGAGATCGGCATGAACTTCAATCTGTATGGGTACGGGCCTGCAAAAGACCGTAAGTGGCTGGCCATCGATCTGGGGATTACGTTTCCTGATGCTACGGAGCCAGGTATAGACGTCATCACACCAGACCCGATGTTCATAGAAGGCGAACGGGAGAACCTGCTGGGTCTGGTTCTCACTCATGCCCATGAAGACCATATCGGTGCAGTCCCGCATCTTTGGGAACGGCTGAAGTGCCCCCTGTACGCAACGCCATTTACCGCCGCCATGCTGCGCGGAAAGTTGGCCGAGCATGGACTGCTCAATGAGGTGCCGCTTCACGAGATTCCCCTCGGAGGTGACCTGACACTCGGTCCCTTTGAGATGCAGTTTGTGACACTGACCCATTCCATTCCAGAGCCCAACGCAATCGCCATCCGAACGCCGCTCGGCAACGTCATGCACACAGGTGACTGGAAGATCGACGACAACCCGCTGATTGGTGATACCACTGATATTGCGACGCTCAAGGCATTTGGCGATGAGGGTGTTCGCGCAATCGTGTGTGACAGTACGAATGTCCTGTCTCCGGGGCGTTCTGGCTCTGAAGCTGACGTACGCAAGAACCTGACCGCTCTGATCGGAACGCTGAGTGGCCGTGTGGCTGTGACGACTTTCGCATCAAACCTTGCGCGTCTTGCAACTATCATGGAGGCCGCTGCTGCAAATGATCGCAGCACGGTTCTGGTTGGCCGAAGCATGCACAAAATCACTGCTGCAGCTCGGGAAACAGGATACCTGAAGGGAATACCGCTCCCGGTTGCTGAAGATGACGCCGGTTACCTGCCTCCTGACAACGTTCTGTACCTATGCACCGGCAGCCAGGGCGAGGCGCGCGCTGCTCTATCGCGCATTGCCGATGATAGTCATCGTCATATCTCTTTGAGTGAAGGCGACACGGTGATTTTCTCTTCGAAAATCATTCCCGGCAATGAGTTGCCAATTTTCGAATTGCACAACCGCTTGTCAGAGCGAGGCATAGATGTGCTGACAGAAAAAGATCATGACGTGCATGTCTCCGGACATCCCTGCCGTGATGAACTGACCATGATGTATCAGTGGATACGGCCTGAACTTTCCATACCTGTGCATGGGGAGCCTCGTCATTTGCTGGCGCACGCGGAGCTCGCAGAAGAACTTCAGGTGCCCGAGCAACTGGTTCTTCGTAATGGTCTCATGGCCCGCATAGCGCCAGGCCCCGCAGAGGTCATTGATGATGTGCCGGCAGGTCGGCTGCATCTTGATGGCCGCGTACTGGTGCGCGCTGGAGAGGCGCCCCTACGCGAGCGTCGTCAGATGTCGTTCGCTGGCAATGTCGTTATATCACTTGTGGTGGATGATGATGGTCAGTTGCTTGCAGATGCTGATGTTGCCGCAACCGGTATTCCAGACCTTGAAGATGATCTGAGTATCGAAGACACATGTGCGGAGGCGGCTGAAGACGCGGTCAATCGCATGCGAAAGTCTGCCAGGCGAGATGACGATGCTGTGGCTGAAGCGGCCCGGCGTGCGGTACGCGGGCGCCTCCGTTTTTTGTGGGACAAGAAGCCCCCGGTGCGCGTTCTAGTAACGCGGGTCTAGGCAGACAACAGGAGGACGAGCAAATGTCTTTGGCAGGCGGTATCGCCATTTTTGGGCTGATCTGGTTTTTGGTGCTTTTTGCAGTGCTTCCATTCGGCGTGCGCACAAGTGCCGAAGCAGGTGACACGCTTGTCGAAGGTGCCGCAGAGAGTGCGCCAGCCAAGCCGCAGCTCTTGCGCAAAGTTCTCATAACGACCGGAATCTCGTTAGCCATCTGGTCGGTTGCATTTGCCGTACTGGAGTACAGGCTGATTGCCTTGGACGATGTGCCGTTCCTGCCCCGCTTCGAGGAACCGAAGTAGCTGGAAGTTGACGCAGGGGCCAGCTGAATTCCGTCGACGGGGTGCAAACAACAGAAGCAGGAAGAAAAAAAGCAAGGCCCGTAAGGACCTTGCTTTCTAGTTTGCTTCCTTCCCCTATCGCTGCGAGCAAGCGGTTAGATCGCCGCGCGAAAATGGCCTTGGGTTTGCCCTTAGTGACCTTGGTAGGGGGAAGCTCTCCTCCCTAAACTTGGGCCATCTTGGAGCGAAAAACGCCCGTGACAGCCCCCTTTTTATTGTGACAGCACTATTACAAGAGGCGCGACACCCTGTCACGTGCTTTTTGCAACTCAGTGATGAATTTTGTCGCACTGTGCCGCGAAATCACGCAGTTGACCGTTAAGGCTGAGGTCTCACTTGACTTGCCGACGCAGCGTAAACAGGCTGTTGTGCAGCAACGCCTGTTGTTCTTGCATGCTGCTGCACGAATGGCGTTTCCGGGTATTGGAAGCGGGGGAACAGGCTTGATGCAGCGCGGGTCCAAAAACGGATCTAACGGGTGTTTGTTGGGGGCAACCGTATGCCAGATTTTCATGCGCTGAACACAGCGCCGTTCTCCACGCTCAAGGCACTGGCGCGCTCTGCCTTAGTAGCTGCGGGTGCTGTTGCCTTGACGGCATCATTTATGGGTGCCGCTCAGGCAGCACGTTCCTCTCAATGGGTCATTACAAAAGACCACTGGAGTGAATCAGATGAGCGCGGCTTCAGTGAGTTCATAACCGCGCTGGGGGAAGCTGACTGCTTCACCATGAATGATTGTCTGAAGAGCCCAGCCAATCCCTATCGTGCGACTGATCCCTATGTGAAGTGGTGGGCAGACTGCGCGGACATGCCCTACATGTTGCGCGCCTATTATGCGTGGAAGAACGGGCTTCCCTTTTCGCACCAGACAGCAATGCGGTCGGGCGATGGACCGGGAAGCGACATCCGCTATTCGTTGGATGGCAATCAGGTTGTGGCACGTCGCAATGCCAAGACCGGCATAAATGCGGTGAACTTTATTCGCTACATCGGCGCGGTCTCCACAGGGATGTACCGGCACCACGCGGCAGCAGAAGCCGCTCCATACTTTACCGACCACTATTCACCGGACATTAATCGGGACACCATTCGTCCAGGTACGGTGGTGTATGACGTCAACGGCCACGTCACCATGGTTTACAAGGTAACAGAAGATGGTCGTGTGCTCACCCTTGCAGCGCACCCTGACCAGTCCCTTTCTCGTAGCTACTTCGGTCGCAACTTTTTGCGCACCCAGGCGAAACTCGGCACAGGCTTCAAGAACTGGCGACCAATCCGGCTGGAAGGCTACAAGCGTGCAGCCAATGGCGTGCTTTACGGCGGCCGTGTAACGGGTGCGGCCAACATCGAGTTGGCAGATTTTTCGCTTGAGCAATATGCCGGAACCGAAGTGCTCAATTTTACCAAGTGGTATGAACCGTCCTTTGTGGTCAAAGGCCAGAACCTGAACTACTACGAGTGGGTGCGTGCCTCGCTTTCGGTCGGTGACCTTAAGTATCGTCCGGTCCGTGAATTGCGAGCGATGATGACGTCGCTATGTCAGGACATCTCAGCCCGTAAACATGCTGTCGACATCGCGATCAAGACAGGCGTCCATAGATACAACCAGCCGCGCCAGTTGCCGGATAACATATACGGCACGGAAGGGACCTGGGAGAGCTACTCAACTCCTTCCAGAGATGCCCGCCTCAAAACGTCCTTCAAAGAGACTTATGACTTGGTTCAACAGCTTCTGGATATGCACGCATCCGGTGATCCAAAACTGAGCTATGAGGGAACCGATCTGGCTGCTGACCTGATGGCTGCGTTCTATGAAGAAAGCCATGCGTGTGAAGTGACATACCGCAAGAGCAACGCGCAGCAGGTTCGCCTCAACCTAGAGGACGTCATGAATCGTCTGTGGGATATGTCCTTCGACCCCTATCACTGTGTGGAACGCCGCTGGGGCGCGACAGACCCGCAGGAGCTTGCCTCATGCAAAGATGGTGCTGTGAAAACAGCATGGTATGAGGCGGAGCAACATCTGCGCTTCCAGATTGATCGGACCTATGACGTGGATATGGGCCATGATCTCGCAAGCCTGCAAGCGCCGGGCAAAGGGCTCTACTCAGGCCGTGGCGTGGAGGCGCCTCCTGAAGTGAATATTCCGGCACTGCTGGCCAGCAACCTCAAAACCAAGGTTGAAGCTTACAATGTGACGCCGTCTCAGATGCCCGCCAGTCAGCCCTCTCTGTAGAAAAGTACATCCATGAAAATCTATGATTACGGCATGGCGCCGAACCCGAGGCGTGTGCGCATTTTTCTGCACGAAAAAGGCATCGAGGCTGAGTACGAGCAAATCGACATCCGCAAGCGGGAAGGTCGAACAGAGGCATTCCTAGAAAAAAATCCCCTCGGCGGGATTCCGGTGCTTGAGCTGGATGATGGAACTCACATTTCGGAGTCGGTAGCTATCTGCCGATATTTTGAAGCCCTCCATCCTCATCCCAACCTGTTTGGTGCGACACCAAGTGAGATTGCTGAAATGGACATGTGGCTACGGCGTATCGAGATGTATCTGATGTCTCCTGCCGGGCTTGTCTGGATTCATGGCAACGAGTTGACCGCCCATTTGCTCGAGCAGAACCCTGGCACCGCTGAGTTCGGTCGTGCACGGACGTATTATTTCTATGACATCTTGAACAAGGCGTTGGAGGGCAAAGAATTTCTTGCCTCCGATCGTTATTCCATCGTCGAAAGCGTGGCGCTCCCCACCCTCGATTTCATCACTACTCTTGTGGGAGTTCCCTACAAAGCGGAACACACCAACATCAAGACATGGCATGAAATGATGTCAGCTCGCGAGAGTGCAAAGGCCTAGTTTGTCCTCGCAGCTTGATCTGCAACATGGCGGATCGCCGCGACGACGCGAGGGGCATATCTTTTGTCCATCGCAATCTGGGAATGGTTGGCACCTTCAACAACATCAATTCTGTTGTTCGACGAGAGCGCGGCAAGCTCACTTTGCATTTCAAGCCAACTGGGGACCATGAATTCGGGCCAGTCGCTTGCAACCAGGACATACATCGGCATCTCACCAAACGTCGTGACCTGCCGCGCTCGAGATGCGCTGCGCTCCCAGCCTTCAGCTTCTGCCGCTGAGCCACGCATGTGCTCCACGGTATTGAGTCTACTCATGCTGGCCGCCAGGGCTTCGCCCTCCAGCCCATCAACCGCGGGCGCCATGAGCGAGAAGGCGCGTGGAATGCCCGTGTAGTTGAGTTTCTCCACCAAACCGAAACTGGAGAGAAGGTCGGCAAAGGCAACCTGCGCCTCTTCCGGAAAACGCTGACCCATGTCCTGATGGGCGGAGTCAACAAGCACAATGCCGCCGGTCAGTTGCGGATACGTGTCAGCAAAAATTCGTGCAACGACGCCACCATATGAATGTCCGACCAGAATATAAGGGCCGCGAAAACCGTTGTTGGCGGCAAGGTCCCGAAGGCGGGATACCGCGACCAAGGCATCACGTGGTTTGCCGCTGTCAGAACTCCAGCCAGTGCCATCGCGATCATATGTGCAAACGTGATGCGTCGCTGCCAGACCGTCCATAACGGGTTGCCAGGCAGACGAAAGGCTGCCCATCCCAGTCAGCAATACGATTGTCGGCCCGGCATTGGCTTCACCATAACAATGAAGATGAAGGTCCACTCCATCCACAGTCACCAACTCGCCAGCCATGGGGTAGGCCGAGCGATCCAAGGCGGCCGCCGCCAACTGATAGATACCGCCAAGCACCAAAAGTGTGAGCGGTAGGCCGACAATCAGGCCGGCTACATATAGGGCAACGCGCTTCATCGGGCGGGGTATCCTTCCGGGAGGCCAACAAGTGTGGATTCACGATCGCCGCCCACCCACAACGCCACATCACGAACATCCATCACCAGAGAAATGGCAATCGTTGCTGCCGCAATGGCGGCATAGACCCTGTACGGCTTCCAGTACTCGGAGTGAATATCCTTGTAGTACAGGATCATTGGATAGACCCATGCGACATGACCCAATCCGAAAAGACGGGTGACCTGATTTCCTTCCGCCATGAAGACGACTGTCGCGATCAGGAAATTCACGAGCTGCGCCAGGATCATCATCCGGGCCGCGCGGTAATAGATGAATACAAAGGGAAGTGCGATCAGAACGATCTGCATCCATGTGAGCCATGGAGCGACGTGCTCCGGTATGTAGTCGCCCATTTCGGCCATGAGCGTAAGCGCGGTGAGAATCTGTTCCATGAGGCCAATTTGGCCATTCTGGCCGAACACCCCAATTACCTCTTATTTCAGGCTCGCAATTCCCTCTCTCGCTTTTGTGTTCAATCGCTTATAGTCCCGCCACAATTCAGACATGGCAGGACGCCATATCGAGTCCTGCCCAAAAACAGCGAATTAAGCCCCCATGCGCCTCAGTCGTTTCTTCCTGCCTATCCTTCGTGAAACCCCGAAGGAAGCCGAAATTGTATCCCACCGCCTAATGTTGCGGGCGGGGCTGGTCCGCCAAATGAGCGCCGGGATGTATGCCTGGCTGCCGCTTGGCCACATGGTGCTGCGCAAGATCGAGCAGATCGTCCGTGAGGAGCAGGCGCGGGCAGGGGCGGTGGAACTGCTGATGCCAACGCTTCAGTCAGCCGATCTGTGGCGAGAGTCCGGCAGATATGAGGGCTATGGCAAGGAGATGCTTCGCATTCAGGATCGCCATGAGCGCGATATGCTCTACGGTCCGACGAATGAGGAAATGATTACGGATATCGTGCGGCGCGATATCAAATCCTACAAGGATCTGCCCTTCACGCTCTATCATATCCAGTGGAAGTTCCGCGACGAGATCCGTCCCCGCTTTGGTGTGATGCGCGGTCGCGAGTTCTTGATGAAAGATGCCTACTCGTTCGACCTGACAGAAGAGGCCGCACGTATTTCGTATCAGAAGCAGTTTGTGGCGTATCTGCGTACCTTCGGACGCATGGGCCTCAAGGCTGTGCCCATGCGTGCGGATACAGGTCCCATCGGCGGTGACCTGTCGCACGAGTTCATCATTCTGGCGGATACGGGCGAAAGTGAAGTCTTCTGCCATCGCGACCTGGTGGACATGGACATTCCCGGCGAAGACACAGATTTCGACAGCGATCTGTCTGATATCGTCGCCGGCCGAACAAACTTGTATGCCGCAACCGACGAAATGCATGAGCCAGAACGTTTTGAAGCCGAAGTGCCGGAAGACAAGCGTTTGACCGCACGAGGCATCGAGGTCGGACACATTTTCTATTTCGGCACCAAATACTCTGAGCCCATGAAGGCAGCAGTGCAGGGACCTGAAGGTTCGGAAGTCCTGCTGCATGGAGGATCCTACGGTGTCGGTGTGTCCCGCTTGATGGGGGCAATCATCGAAGCCAGCCATGACGATGACGGCATCATCTGGCCGGAAGCCGTGGCGCCGTTCCATGTAGGGCTGATCAACCTGAAAACCGGCGACGATACAACCGATGCCGCCTGTGAGGATGTTTACGCGAAACTCACCAATGCCGGGTTGGATGTGCTGTATGACGACCGTGATGAACGCGCCGGTGGCAAGTTTGCAACCATGGATTTGATCGGGCTGCCCTGGCAGTTGGTTATCGGACCTCGTGGCCTGAAGAATGGTACCGTCGAACTCAAGCGCCGCGCCACCGGTGAAAAAGAAGAACTGACGATCGACGCGGCTCTTAACAAATTGATCGGGTAATTTGTCTATGACCGAGATGGCTGAACAGACCGACTGGACCAAAGCAGACAGGGCGTCCGGCCGGTCGACAATGCCGTTCTCGGCATTTGAGTGGTTCCTTGCAGGACGGTACTTGCGTGCTCGCCGCAAGGAAGGCTTCATCTCCGTTATCGCGCTGATCTCTTTCATTGGCATCATGCTGGGTGTTGCCACCCTCATCATCGTCATGGCGGTCATGAATGGTTTCCGTACGGAACTTATCGGGCGCATTCTTGGTCTGAACGGCCACATGATGGTGCAATCGGCAACCGGCACTTTCATCAACTATGAGGACGCAGCGGCTCGCATCCGCGAAGTGGATGGCGTGGTGCGTGTGACACCGCTTGTTGAGGGGCAGGTCATGGCCTCAGCCCGCCAGACTGCATCCGGTGCCTTGGTGCGTGGAATGTCGACGGAGAATTTGGCGAACTTCGATATAATCGCCAAAGGCATTGAGGGGGGCTCACTGGACACCTACCGCAATCTGGAAGCAGATGGCCAAAGCCCGTTGCTGCTGGGTGCGCGCCTTGCTCAGGCGCTTGGCGTAGGTGTCGGTGACAAGATCACGCTGCTATCCCCACGAGGGGCGTCCACACCCTTTGGAACAACGCCGCGCGTAAAAGCCTACATCGTGGCTGCGACATTCCAGATTGGAATGTCTGAGTATGACTCAAGCTTCATTTTTATGCCGTTGGGCGAAGCGCAAAGCTTCTTCCGACAGAACGGTTCCGTGTCTGGTATCGAGGTCATGATCGAGAAACCGGATCAGGTGAAGGACTATACGCCGTCAATCAAGGCTGCTGCCGGGGATATTGCCAATGTCTATGACTGGCAGCAAATGAACGGCACGTTCTTCAATGCCCTCCAGATTGAACGCAATGTGATGTTCATCATTCTGACGCTGATCCTCCTGGTCGCAGCGCTCAACATCATTTCGGGTTTGTTCATGCTGGTGAAAGACAAGGGGCCAGACATTGCCATCCTGCGCAGCATGGGCGCCACGCGTGGCGCCATGATGAGGGTCTTTCTGATTGTCGGCGCTGCCATCGGCGTTTTGGGAACAATTGCGGGCTTCATCATCGGCGTGCTGTTTTGCGAAAACATTGAGGCCATTCGTCAGGCGTTGATTTTCCTGACGGGTGCCCAGTTGTTTGATCCCGCCATCTACTTCCTCAATGAGCTGCCGGCCGAAATGGAAATGAGCGAGGTCATTTCAGTTGTGGTGATGTCGCTTGTTCTGTCCTTGCTTGCGACGATCTATCCAAGCTGGCGCGCGGCTCGCCTCGATCCGGTGGAGGCACTGCGATATGAGTAATGCCGCACTGGAATTGCAGGGTGTCGAACGGACATTCATGCAGGGTGAGGATGAGCTGCGGATTTTCCGCGGTGCCAATCTATCCGTTCAGCCTGGCGAACTGGTTGCCTTGGTTGGTCCGTCCGGCGCGGGCAAATCGTCGTTGCTTCACATTGCGGGGCTGATGGAACAGCCTGATGCAGGCGAGGTCGAAATTGGCGGCGTTCCATGCATGGGGCTCTCGGATTCAGAGAAGACGCGCGTGCGCCGAACTGAGGTCGGGTTCGTCTATCAGGCACATCATCTGCTTCCCGAATTCTCCGCGACCGAGAATGTCGTACTGCCGCAACTCATTGCTGGCGTGAAACGCAAGGAAGCCATTGCTGTGGCGGAGCGTCTGCTGGGCAGGCTTGGCCTCGAAGAACGTCTGGAGCATCGGCCTGCGCAACTGTCAGGCGGCGAGCAGCAACGGGTGGCAATTGCCCGCGCGCTGGCCAATCGGCCCCGGCTTTTATTGGCGGATGAACCAACGGGCAATCTTGATCCAAAGACATCCCGCGGTGTCTTCAATGAGTTCGTCCAATTGACCCGTGGTGAAGGTGTTGCCGCACTCGTTGCCACACATAACCTCGATCTGGCCCGTGAAATGGACCGGGTGGTCCTTCTACATGAAGGCCTGTTGGTTGATGGCGCTGACATTGCAGGCAACCAACTCTGATCAGTTTCTCTGGTGGCCTTGAGAAAAACCGCTGAATTTCAGTCAGAAATTGCTGAAGTCGACACTGCATGGGATCTTTGATAAAAAGAACAAAATAGGTACTTGACCAAAAGAACAAAAAGAGAACATGATGCCTCCACATTGAACGTTACAGCTGGAGGCTGGATATGTCTGAATGGGTCAAAGATACCGCTGCTCTCTTCGTTCTTGGTGCTGTCATGTGGAGTGGCTTTGCACTGACTGCCGCTGCGCAGGCCGCCGGATAATCCACAAGCAGCTGCGTCAGGCGTCTTTTCTGGGGATAACTGAAACCCCTGTAACCGGGCCGGATCACTTGGCGGTACACTTAGGCCATGAGTGACGAATCGAGCGCAGACGCGACGCCGGATGAGATCCGGCAGTTCAAAGATCCTGTCTTTGTCCACCTGAGGCTTCATACGGCTTATTCCCTTCTGGAAGGTGCCGTGCGAGTGCCGGATTTGGCCGGTCGGTGTCAGGCAATGGACATGCCAGCGGTGGCCGTCACCGATACCGGCAATCTGTTTGGTGCTCTTGAATTTTCAGAAAAACTCTCCGGCGCAGGCGTCCAGCCCATCATTGGGTGCACCCTCGCATTGGACCTCGAGGTTGAACCTGTAAGAGGCGGCGGTGTCCGTCCGCCAGACCCAACAATCGCGCTCCTTGCGAAGGACGAAGTCGGCTATCTCAATTTGATGGCCCTCACCTCTGAGGCCTATCTGGGGACCGACGGTACCGAGCAGCCGCACATTTCACTCGATGAATTGGCCAGCCATGCCGAAGGGCTCATTTGCCTCACCGGTGGACCAAATGGCCCGATAAACCGCCTCATCGTTTCCGGGCAATCAGACGCGGGTGCAGAGCTTGCGCGGACACTGGCAAGATCATTCCCCAATCGGCTTTATGTCGAACTCCAAAGACACGGTATGGCTGAGGAGGCTACGGCCGAGCCGGTACTTCTGGACATTGCGTATGACCAGAATTTGCCTTTGGTGGCGACCAATGAAGTCTTCTTCTTTGAAGCTGATGATTACGAAGCCCACGATGCGCTTTTGTGTGTGGCGGACGGTGCCTATGTGATGCAGGAAGACCGCCGCCGCATGACACCGGATCACCGGTTCAAATCAGGCGCCGAAATGGCAGCGCTTTTTGCTGATCTGCCTGAAGCAATCGCTTCAACTGTTGAGATCGCCCAGCGGTGTGCGTACCGCCCGCGCATCATTGACCCAATCCTTCCGCGGTTTGAAGGGCTGGATGGCGTTGAAGGTGAATCTGCTGAGCTCAAACGTCAGGCTGAAGAGGGATTGCGAGCCCGCCTTGAAGCACTTGGGACCTACGCACCGGAGGAAGACTATTGGAAGCGGCTGGAGTTTGAACTCAGCGTTATCCAGAACATGGGCTTCCCTGGTTACTTCCTGATCGTTGCCGACTTTATCAAGTGGGCAAAGCAGCACGACATACCCGTAGGCCCGGGACGTGGTTCAGGTGCCGGGTCAGTGGTTGCCTGGGCGCTCACCATCACAGACCTTGATCCGTTGCGATTTGGTCTGCTGTTCGAACGGTTCTTGAACCCCGAACGCGTATCCATGCCGGACTTTGATATTGATTTCTGTCAGGACCGTCGCGATGAAGTGATCTCCTATGTGCAGGAGAAATACGGGCGTGATCGGGTCGCCCAGATCATCACATTCGGTAAGTTGCAGGCCCGTGCTGTGTTGCGTGACGTCGGGCGCGTCTTGCAGATGCCCTATGGCCAGGTTGACCGTCTATGTAAGCTTGTGCCGAACAATCCTGCAAATCCTGTAACGCTCGGCGAAGCCATTAAGGGCGAACCAAAGCTGCAGGAAGCACGTCGGTCTGAAGAAATTGTCGACCGGTTGATCAGCATGTCTTTGAAGCTGGAAGGTCTGTACCGCCACGCGTCCACCCATGCAGCGGGCGTGGTGATCGGCGACCGACCACTGCAGGAGCTGGTGCCCCTCTATCGTGATCCGCGTTCTGACATGCCGGTCACCCAATTCAACATGAAGTGGGTGGAGCCGGCGGGGCTCGTCAAATTCGACTTCCTTGGACTGAAAACCCTCACGGTCATTGAGCGTGCGCTGAAGCTGCTGAAAAACCGCGGCGTTGACGTCAACATCGAGGCGCTGCCGCTCGATGATGTCGGGACCTACGAGATGCTCTCGCGCGGTGAGACTGTGGGCGTGTTCCAGCTCGAAAGTTCCGGTATGCGCGACATCCTGCGCAAGATGAAGCCGGACAGGTTTGAGGACATCATCGCTCTGGTGGCGCTCTATCGTCCCGGCCCGATGGACAACATTCCCAAATATCTCGCCGTGAAGAAGGGCGACGAAGAACCCGACTATCTGCATCCAAGTCTTGAGCCGATCCTGACCGAAACTTATGGGATCATGATCTACCAGGAACAGGTGATGCAGATTGCCCAGGTCCTGTCCGGCTATTCACTCGGGGACGCTGATTTGTTGCGCCGTGCCATGGGCAAGAAGATCCAGGCAGAGATGGACAAGCAAAAGGTCCGCTTTGTCGAGGGCGCGGAAGCGAACAAGGTTGACGGCAAGCAGGCCGCTGGCATTTTCGAGCAGGTCAATAAATTCGCCGGCTATGGCTTCAACAAGAGTCACGCAGCTGCCTATGCTCTCGTCGCGTATCAAACTGCCTGGCTCAAGGCCAACTACCCAGTGGAGTTCCTTGCGGCCTCAATGAATCTTGATATGGGCAATACGGACAAACTGAATACGTTCCGACGCGAAGCGCAGCGCTTGGAAATCGAGGTTTACCCGCCCAACATAAACCAGTCCGGTGCAGAATTTACGGTGATTGACGGTGCGATTTCCTATGCGCTTGCGGCAGTTCGCAATGTAGGCAAGCAGGCCATGCATCACTTGGAGGAGGAACGACAATCGAACGGCCCCTTCAAGTCTGTCGCAGACTTTGCCTCTCGCGTATCTCCAAAATTTGTGAACAAACGCGCTATTGAGAATCTCGCATGCGCGGGTGCATTCGACGTGGTGGACAAAAACCGCGCACGACTTCATGGCGCCGCCGATAAGGCCATGGCTGAGATGAGCCGTGCTGATGCAGAGCGCGAAAGTTCACAATCAAGTCTGTTTGGCGATGGGCCGGGTGTGGCCCCTGATCTGCGACTGGGAGACCAGCGCGACTGGATGCCGATGGAAAGGCTGCGTCACGAAATGGAAGCCGTCGGCTTCTATCTGTCCGGGCACCCGCTGGATGATTATCGTGATGCCTTGCGGCGCGCCCGCGTCAAACCCTATGCAGAATTTGTGCAGGCTATTGCATCCGGTGGACCACGTGTCGGCAAGCTGGCCGGTACGGTGGCCTACAAGCAGGAGCGTCGATCCAAGAGCGGCAACAGCTTCGCCTTTATGGGGTTGTCAGATGGCACAGGTGAATTTGAGGCAGTGATATTTTCGGATGCGCTGGCTGTTTCACGCGACTTTCTTGAACCAAACATGTCTGTGGTCGTCGGCGTTGAGGCCGAGGTGGACGGGGATGACGTTCGGCTCAAGATTGCGACTGTTCAGCCAGTGGACAAGGTTGCGTCGGAGACATCAAACGGCTTGCGCCTGTTCGTGGATGACCCAAAAGCCCTCACCAGCATTCAGGCCTGCCTACCGCCAAAGGGCAGGGGACAATTGAGCCTTATTGTCGATGCCGAAGGTGGCAAGAAGGAAGTGGAAATCACGCTGCCTGGACGCTTTGAGGTAACCCCTCAAGCGCGCGGTGCACTCAAGGCAATTGACGGCGTCGCGCACGTTGAAGATCTGTAGCGGGATATCAATTCGTTTCCAGCTTGGCGATATCCACCGGCATTCCATTCAGCCTTCCGTTCCATGTCAGCGGATCAACCTCGTCATAGTTGACGATCCTGTTGACGTTGACCCCGGGGTTTGCGCTCGCAACACTCAGCTTGCCGTCGAGCATTTCATGCCCCCAGCCATGGGGAATGGAAACAACACCGGGTGAGAGTGTGTCGCTCACTTCCGCCGGAATATCGATCGCGGCCTTCGGCGTCGATACACACAATAGATCGCCTGACGTCACGCCAAGCTTGGCTGCATCTTGCGGACTGATCTGCGCGGTGCATTCCCGTGTTGGGTGCTGCATCCTCTTCAGGTTGTGAAACCAAGAGTTGTTGGAGCGCAACTGGCGCCGTCCGATAAGAGTGAAGCGTGGTCGAGTTTCGCCAAGCCATCTCGTCAGACGGTTCAGCTCTGCCCCAATAATGTCATGCACTGCCTCGATCCGCCCTGACGTCGTGCGCAGCGACTCTGGCAGACGTGACACGAGTGGCCCGCAATCAACGCCCTGCGGAGAGTCTTTGAGAGTTTGCAGCGAAATACCTTCGCGACTGCCAAAGCCGTCTCCGAATGGTCCAATGCGCAATCCAAAATCCATGCGCCGTTCTATCGGTTGAAGGGCACGCAGGGCAGTCATGATGTCCGCCGGATCGCGGCCCTCGATTGCAGACTCCGGTACTTGCGTCATCGCCTCAACCGTTGCTGCAAGCGTTGCATCTTCCAGAGCATCAATATCGGCATCCCAACCGTGCCCCTGAGCAATTGCCATAAGCCGTAGCAACGTCTCTCGATCGCTACGTTCGTGGGTTTCCAGAGGCCGGTATTGTTGTGTGTATCGCCCGTAATTGCGAACCGTAAACCTGTAGAGGTAGGCGTCGTAGTTGGCTCGTGCGAGCCTGGGCGGCGATGGTAGAACGACATCTGCTTTTGATGCTGTCTCACCCTGATAGATATCCAGGCAAACCAGTAGATCCAGCCCGTCAATGGCTGCCGCCATTCTCTGAGTATCAGGGCTTGCGGTAATCGGATTTCCTGCCAGGCAAAAAAGTGCGCGTATCTGCCCTTCACCCGGGGTGTCCATTTCCTCTGCCATGCAAGCCATTGGCATCTGTCCCACGACCTCAGGCGCGCCACTGACACGGGACTTCCATTTGCCGACCGTGAAGCCAGCGCCCACACCGGATGGACCAATGGTGTTGGGCTGAGCAAGAAGCGGCTTGGGGAACATGGACCCACCGATCACATCAAGGTTGCCGGCGAAAATGTTGACCATGTCCATCAACCAGCAGGTGAGCGAAGAGAAAAGCTGTGTGGTTGTGCCTAACCGGCCATAAACGGCCGCAGCCTGTGTGTCTCTTAGTTCTGTGGCGAGTCTGGTGATTGTATCCGCATCGATGCCGCACGCCTCCGCGACCGCCTCAGGCGTGAAGGGAGCAAGCCACTCTTCTATTGTTGCCACATCGTCAACAAGCGAGAGCGCTGTGGTTTTCGGCGGTCCAAGCTTGAGTAGGGTATGCGCCACACCAGCCAGAAAGGCAGCATCACCGGAAGGCGTAATGGGAACATATTCGCTTGCGCGAGATGCCGTCATTGTATGTCGGGGATCAAACACGACCGTCCGTCCGCCGCGCTCATGCATTTTTTGCATCCGGCCCAGAAAGCCAGGTGCAACCATCATGCTGCCGTTGGATTCTGCGGGGTTGGCTCCCATGATCCAGACAAGCTGGCTGCGGTCGATGTCCGGCACGTAGAGGGCAAATTCGTCCCCGTACAAGAGGCCAGACATGACCTGCCTTGGGTTCTGATCAAGGCTTGCCGCAGTAAACAGGTTGGTGGTGCCAAGTGCTTTCGCCAAATCTTCAAAATTGGTGATGATATTCAGGTTGTGAGCAGCGGCATTGCCGACATACACACTCGTGGCCTGGGGCCCATGCTCCGCAAGGATTGCGCTTAGTCGATCGTCTATGAACGCATACGCTTCTTCCCAGCTTACAGGCATCAGCTCTCCGTTTTTTCTGAGAAGCGGCGTGCGGACGCGGTCCGGGTCAGCCTCGAGGTCAGGAATAGCGGCGCCCTTGGCACAGATGAACCCGCCCGACAGGGCGTCTTCGCGGTCCGCCGCTACTTTGAGTATCCGGCCATCCTCGACGGTCATGACTGCCCCACAGGAGGCTTCGCAAAGGCTGCAGGTGGTCCTGACGTGATCCATAGGTTGTTCCCCAAAAGGCTATTTTTGTTTCTTGAAAAAACAGTTTATCACGTAAAGTGTTTGGCGCTAGCTCCGCGTTACAAGATGACCCCGAGCATCACCAAAGCCGAGGTCTGAAGCTAAAAGCACCAGCCCTTGCGCCGCAGGCTCTAACCCCTTATACCGCCTCGTAATCCACATGCGAGGGACGGGGTGTCAGGGCCCGTAGATGCGTAGTTTTTGGCGCATTTGCACACATTCCTGCCAGTCCATCCGGTGCGGTCCGGGCTTTTAGCCAGCCGCTCTTCCTCCCTCGCAGAGGCTGAACCGGAAAACAAAAGGAGCAAGGCACATGGCCCTGCCAGAATATTCTATGCGCCAACTGCTGGAAGCAGGCGTGCATTTTGGACACCAAAGCCACCGCTGGAACCCGAAAATGGGCCAGTTCATCTTCGGCGTCCGCGACAACATCCACATCATTGATCTTGCCCAGACCGTGCCGTTGCTGCACCAGGCCCTCGTTGCGCTGAGTGACGTTGCTGCCGGTGGCGGCCGTGTACTGTTTGTTGGCACCAAGCGGCAGGCGTCTAACCCGATTGCGGAATCTGCACGTCGCTGCGCCCAGTATTACATCAACTACCGCTGGCTTGGCGGCACGTTGACCAACTGGAAGACCGTATCCGCGTCCATCAAGAAACTGCGCGAATATGATGAGCAGCTCGCTGATGAAAGCCTGCGCCTCACCAAGAAAGAGCGTCTGGTTCTCACACGTAACCGCGACAAGCTTGACCAGGCAATTGGCGGTATCCGGGACATGGGCGGCGTGCCTGACCTGATTTTTGTTGTGGACACCAACAAGGAACAGATTGCTATTCAGGAAGCAGCAAAGCTCGGCATCCCAGTGATTGCCGTTCTTGATTCCAACTCAGATCCTTCCGGCATTACCTACCCGATCCCGGGCAACGACGATGCCTCTCGCGCTATTTCGCTCTATTGCGACCTGGCATCCCGCGCTGTGCTTGATGGTATCTCGCGCAGTCAGGGCGGTGCCGCGTTTGACCCAGGCGAAGCTGACGAACCAATTGCGGAAGTGCTTCCTGAAGAACCAGTGGCCGAAGCAGTTGCTGAGGCCCCGGCAGAAGAAGCAGCACCTGCTGAAACTGCCTAACGCTTTTGCCGCGTGACACTCTGCTATGCGCAGAGTGTCACGCTGGCGACGCATCCGGACGCTAAGGCCATGGCGAGGAATTGTCAGGCGCAAGGTGCCCAAACCCCATTTAGACAAACACCAAAGAGGATCACCCAATGGCCAATATTACCGCCAGCATGGTGAAAGAGCTCCGCGACTCTACCGGCGCGGGCATGATGGACTGCAAGGCAGCCCTCAAGGAAACCGACGGCGACATGGAAGCCGCCATTGATTGGCTGCGCACCAAAGGTCTTTCAAAAGCTGCCAAGAAGTCCGGCCGCGTTGCTGCTGAAGGCCTTGTTGCTGTTGCCGTTGAAGGCACACGCGGCATTGTTCTGGAAGTAAACTCAGAAACCGATTTCGTGGCTCGCAACGAAGGTTTCCAGGAAATGGTCTCCGGCATTGCTGGCGTGGCTGCTTCTACCGGCGGTGATTTTGAAGCGCTCAAGAGTGCTGAGTTCCCAGGTGCCGGAAAGTCGGTCGCAGATCACGTGACGGCCATGGTCGGCACCATCGGTGAAAACATGACCCTGCGCCGCAGCGATAGCCTCGAGGTGAGTGCAGGTGCGGTTGCAGCCTATGTGCATAACCAGGTTGCCCCTGGTCTTGGCAAAATCGGCGTGCTGGTAGCACTTGAATCTACCGGGGACGCAGCAAAGCTCAACGAGTTGGGCCGTCAGGTTGCAATGCATGTTGCCGCCACAAATCCACTTGCGCTGACCGAGGCTGATCTTGACCAGGCCGTCGTGGAAAAGGAGCGCGAAGTGCTCTCCGCTGAAGCACGCGAAAGTGGCAAACCTGAAGAGATCATCGGCAAGATGGTCGAAGGCCGTATCCGCAAATTCTACGAAGAAGTCGTGCTCTCAAAGCAGGCCTTCGTGATTGACCCGGACAATACCGTCGAAAAAGCGATCAAGAATGCTGAAGGTGATGTTGGCGCCCCGATTACGCTCAAGGGCTTCAAGCGCTTTGAGCTTGGCGAAGGCATTGAGAAGGAAGAGACGGATTTTGCTGCTGAAGTTGCAGCTGCCGCCAATTCCTAGCCTTTCTACTCAGATGGGATGCTCTGGAAACTGAGCGTCGCATCGTCCAATATGCAGCGCCGCCGCCTCGAATGAGTCGGCGGCGCAGTACCATCTACTGCCCACTTTTGCTGTTATTCGCCGTCGGAGCCTTGTTCATGTCCGAGCCTCAGTACAAACGCGTGCTCTTGAAAGTGTCCGGTGAGGCGCTGATGGGTGAGGAGGCCTACGGCATTGACCTCAATGTTGTGCAGCGCATTGCTGGTGAAGTGAAGGAAGCACTGGCGATTGGCGTTGAAGTTTGCCTTGTGATTGGTGGCGGCAATATCTTTCGTGGCCTTAAGGGGGCCGCAGAAGGCATGGACCGAGCCAGCGCTGACTACATGGGCATGCTGGCAACTGTCATGAATGCCCTGGCAGTTCAAAACGGCCTTGAGCAACAAGGCGTCCCCACACGGGTCCTCTCCGCTATTCCCATGACGACTGTCTGCGAGCCCTATATCCGGCGACGCGCGGTACGTCATATGGAAAAGGGCCGGGTTGTCATTTTTGCAGCAGGTACTGGCAATCCGTTTTTTACGACGGACACAGCTGCCGCATTGCGGGCATCAGAAATGGGGTGTGATGCTCTAATGAAGGGCACCCAGGTTGATGGCGTCTACACCGCAGACCCCAAGCTTGACCCCAATGCTAAACGCTACGAACGACTTGGCTACATGCAGGTGCTGGCTGATGATCTCAAGGTCATGGATGCCTCCGCAATCAGCCTGTGTCGCGACAATTCAATTCCCATCGTGGTCTTCAATATCCATGAGACTGGCGAGTTTGGCCGGGTTCTCAAGGGTGAGGGCCGAGCAACAATAGTTGAGAACGAAGCAGCCTGACGCGCGAGCAATTCGCCTTTGCCCCGAGACTGCACGACAGACCTAAGGAGAGCCAACATGGCCGAAGACGGATCAGGTGTAGACCTGGATGACATCGAACTGCGCATGCATGGCGCACTCGACAATTTGATGAGTGAGTTTGGCGGACTGCGCACAGGCCGTGCATCAGCGTCCCTGCTTGACCCAGTCATGGTTGATGCCTATGGCGCCAAAACACCTCTTAATCAGGTTGGCAATGTGTCGGTTCCTGAGCCACGGCTGATTACGGTGTCAGTCTGGGACAAGGGACTCGTAGGTCCAGTCGAGAAGGCCATTCGTGACGCAGGCTTAGGTGTAAACCCGGTTGCAGACGGTACGCTTATCCGTGTTGGTATCCCGGAACTCAACGAAGAACGTCGCGTCGAATTGACCAAGGTTGCCGGCAAGTACGCTGAAGCTGCCCGCGTCGCGGTTCGCAATGTGCGTCGAGATGCGATGGATCATCTTAAAAAAGCCGAAAAGGGTGGTGATATCGGCAAGGACGATCACAAGAAGCTGTCCGAGAAGGTGCAGGGTCTGACAGACAAAGCTGTTGCCGACGTGGATGCTGCCCTAGCCACCAAAGAAGCGGAGATTATGCAGGTATAAAGCGAGTTTTTGGCTGTTTTCGGCATATTTGCCGGTAACGTGCACTCAACGCTTTACCTGATACTCTTGGTCCATGCATCGAGCAGAAGCCCCAGTCCCATCTGACCAAAGTACCGCTGACCAGCAGGTGCTTGAGGAATGGTCTGCGCCAAAGGCTGTGAATGCAGCGCTGCCAAGGCACGTGGCTATCATCATGGATGGCAATGGGCGCTGGGCAGCAAAGCGACATCTGCCCCGAAAGCTAGGCCACCGACAGGGCGTAGAAACCGTCCGGCGGATGGTGCGTGCAGTGGGTGAGCGCGGCATTCCCTATCTGACACTTTTTGGATTCTCTACCGAGAACTGGCGGCGTCCGCCGGAAGAGGTGGAGGACCTGATGGGTCTGCTGCGCCTCTATATCCGACGTGATCTTGCAGAACTTCACAAAAACAATGTCCGTATCCGGATTATTGGGTCGCGCGAAGGCTTGGCAGACGACATTGTGCGGATGATTGCAGAAGCCGAAGATCTGACCGCAGGCAACGCTGGCTTGCGATTGACCATTGCCTTCAACTACGGCGGGCAAAGTGAGATCACACGGGCAACATTGCGTATTGCTGAAGCTGTGGCGCGTGGTGACCTCAAACCTTGTGATATCACGCCAGACACCGTCGCAGACCATTTGGACACTCATGACCTGCCGGATCCTGATCTCATAATCCGGACGAGTGGCGATAAGCGCCTCTCCAATTTCCTGATCTGGCAAGCGGCTTACGCTGAACTTGTTTTTGTGGAAACGCTTTGGCCTGACTTCAACGATGAAGTATTGGGTGAGGCGCTTGCTGACTATGCCTCGCGCGAAAGGCGCTTTGGTGCGAGAGAGCCATGGACACCTCAGCCGTAGGCGCCCCAGGCGACAATGGAACGTCTCCCTCCGGTGATGGGGACAACGTCCCACCGCGTCCGCCGCGCTCAAAGGAATTGTTCCTGCGGATAGCGTCTGCTGCCGTGCTCGCACCCGGCGCTATCTACCTCGTCTACTTAGGCGGGCTCGCATTCACTGCGTTGATAATGCTGGCTGCAGTGCTCATGACCTATGAATGGGCGCGCCTTGTCCGCGGCAGTCATCTGAACGCGGACTATGTCATACATGCTGTCACAGCGATCATAGCGGTCGGGCTTGCCGGAGCAGGCATGCCCCTGTTTGCCTTACTCGCGGCTGCAGCTGGATTCGCCGTCGCCATGGGTGTGGTTGTTTGGCGGGACGAGGGCAAACGCTGGCCGATGATCGGCTTTCCCTACATCTTACTGCCATGCATTGCCATCGTATGGTTACGTTCCGGTGGCGACTGGGGCATGTGGACACTTTATTGGTTGCTCGCTGTCGTTTGGGCAACTGACATAATGGCGTTTGTGACAGGGCGCACGATTGGCGGTCCCAAACTGGCACCACGCTTTTCGCCGGCTAAGACGTGGTCTGGCCTTTTGGGCGGAGTTGCCGGAGCCTCGGTCGCAGGCGCCGCAACCTCGATAATTCTGGGGTTGGACGTACCCATTCTGCTTGCGTTGATAAGTGGTGCCACAGCAGTGATTGCTCAGATTGGTGATATCGCGGAATCCGCCTTGAAACGATATGCAAATGTGAAAGACTCAGGTGCCCTTATTCCCGGTCACGGGGGCGTGTTGGATCGGGTGGACGGGCTAATTTTTGCAGCAGTAGCTACAGCCTTTGTTGCTTTGATCGGCATTCTTGCCGAAGAGGGAAAGGGCATTGGTTTGGGGATATTCGTCGTATGAGCATTGCTGTGGACACCAACCCTGCTGAGAACAGCAGTCGGGCACCCAAAAGCATCTGCGTTCTTGGGTCCACCGGTTCGGTGGGCACGTCCACACTTGATTTGGTGGCGCGTGATCCCGGGCGATTTCAAATTGATGCCCTGACTGCAAACTCGAATGTGGACCTGCTTGCGAAACAGGCGCGTGATTTCGGTGCGCGCTTTGCTGTTGTCGCGAACCCGGACAAGTATCAGGATCTCAAAGATGCGCTTTCAGGCTCTGGCGTTGAAGCCGCAGCAGGTGCTGATGCGCTGAACGAGGCAGCAGATCGTGATTCTGAATTTGTTATGGGCGCAATTGTCGGTGCGGCCGGGCTTCAGCCAACGTTGACCGCTGCAAAACGGGGCGCATGTGTTGCTCTTGCCAACAAGGAGTGTCTTGTCAGCGCCGGCACAGTCTTCCTGGAGGCAGTGAAGAAGGCTGGCGCGACATTGCTGCCAGTGGACTCAGAGCACAATGCGATCTTTCAGGTGCTTGAAACGGACAACCACGATGCAGTGGAGAAGATTATTCTGACTGCGTCCGGCGGGCCGTTTCGTACCTGGGAGAAATCCAGAATGGAAGTTGCGACGCCGGCGCAGGCCGTGGCGCACCCCAACTGGTCCATGGGCGCAAAGATTTCAGTCGACTCCGCAACCTTGATGAACAAAGGGCTGGAGGTCATCGAGGCTTTTTACCTGTTTGGGGTTGAAACGAACCAGCTGGAAGTGATTGTGCACCCTCAATCTGTCATTCATTCCATGGTCGCCTATACAGATGGATCCGTGCTGGCACAGCTCGGCTCCCCAGACATGCGCATCCCGATTGCACACACCATGGCTTGGCCGGAACGAATGGCCACGCCTTCACCACGGCTTGATCTTGCTGAAATTGCCCAGCTGACCTTCGAAGCCCCTGATTTAGAACGCTTTCCAGCGCTGAGGCTGGCGCTTGCTGCCTTGCAAACCGGGGGTGCGGCACCTACACTCCTCAACGCTGCCAACGAGGTGGGCGTTGCAGCATTTCTGGGCGAAGAAGTCGGTTTTCTCGACATTGCAGCGATTGTTGAAGAAACCATGTCACGCGCATTATCGCAGGGGTTGGATGCAGCACCCGCGAACCTTGAAGATGTGCTGATGCTTGACCAGGCCGGGCGTGTCATTGCCAGTGAATTGGTTGCAGCACGTCGAACGTAACAAATCGTGCGAGTGCCCCCAAAGGGTGCTCTCACAAGATGCGAGCAGTGAAGGTTAGGGTCACCACCTAAATGGATTTCATCTCCGGACTATTCGGGTACGTCATACCCTTCATCTTCGTCCTGTCTCTTGTGGTGTTCATTCACGAGATGGGTCATTTTTTGGTCGCGCGCTGGTTTGGTGTAATCGTCGAGCAGTTCTCAATTGGTTTTGGGCGAGAGATCGTCGGCTGGACCGACAAGAATAATACGCGTTGGAAAATCGGATGGCTGCCGCTAGGCGGCTACGTGAAATTCCTCGGCGATGAGAACGCGGCCAGCACTCCTGACAAAGAAGCCTTGTCACAGCTGCCTGAAGAGATTCGCAAAGACTGCTTTCAGTTCAAGCCACTGCATGCGCGTGCCGCTGTTGTAGCCGCCGGGCCCGTGGCCAACTTCCTTTTGGCCATCGTCATCTTTGCCTTCATGTACTCCGTCATCGGACAAAGCGTTACGGCGCCACGTGTCGATGAGGTGCAGCCTGGAGGCGCCGCCGCGGAAGCTGGCTTCATGCCTGGTGACCTTGTGGTCTCAATCGACGGCAGCGAGATCGCGAGCTTCAACGATATGCAGCGTATCGTGTCGACCAGCCCTGAACGGGTTTTGGCCTTCACGGTTGAACGCGATGGATCGTTGGTGGATCTCGAAGTCATTCCTCAGTTGCGTGAAATCACCGACCGTTTCGGCAATACGCAGAGTATTGGACTGATCGGCCTGACCCGTAAAAACGCGGAAGGCGACATCACGACCGTGCGCTACAACCCGGCAGCCGCAGTCTGGAAAGGCGTAGAGGAAACAGGGTTTATCATCTCAACCACGATGACCTATCTGGGCGATATCATTGTCGGCCGCCAGGACGCAGACCAATTGGGCGGCCCTCTGAGGATCGCTCAGGTCTCAGGGCAGGTCGCGACTCTTGGTTTGATCGCTCTGTTGAACCTCGCAGCCATTTTGTCGGTGTCGATTGGCCTGTTAAACTTGTTCCCGGTTCCCATGCTGGATGGGGGCCATCTGCTGTATTATGCGGCGGAAGCGGTTCGTGGGGAGCCATTGGGGGAAAAAGCGCAGGAATACGGCTTTCGTATTGGGTTAGCAGCCGTTATGTCTTTGATGCTTTTTGCAACATGGAATGATTTGGTTCACTTGCGGGTATTCGACTATATCGGCTCTGTATTTTCCTGATTTTGGCCGTTTTTAATGGTTTTCCTGAGTTTTTGGGGCGGAACACGTGAATTTCAATAGGCCTGAAAACGGGCGAGGATACATGACAAAGACGATGCCGGTCCGCATGTTGCGCCGCGTTTCTGCCATTTCAATTCTGGCAGCGATTGCTTTTGGCACCTCGGCAACTGCTCAGGTTGGACCTACAGCACCCGCGGGTGCTGCTCCACAGGTTGCTCCGACTGCAGCTCCAGCCCCGACGGGAAATCAACTCGTGGTTGAGCGTATCGACGTCGAGGGAAACCAACGTGTCGAGGCTGAGACTGTCCGGTCCTATATGACCATTCGTGAAGGCCAGATGGCTGACGCAAGGGCAATTGATGACAGCTTGAAGACCCTTTTTGCCACCGGGCTTTTTGCCGATGTGTCTATTCGTGAGAGTGGCGCGGGTCTGATCGTGACGGTAGTGGAAAATCCGATCATCAACCGCGTTGCCTTCGAGGGTAACTACCGTATCGACGACGAAGATCTTGAATCAGAAACCGAGCTTAAGCCTCGTGTTGTTTTTACCCGCTCGCGTGTTCAAAGCGACCTGCAGCGAATTATTGAGCTTTACAGGCGCAAGGGTAACTTTGCCGCTGCGATCGAGCCTAAGATCATTCAACTGCCGCAAAATCGAGTGGATCTTGCATACGAGATTTCTGAGGGCCCTGAGACAGGCGTTGCCAGCATCAAGTTTGTTGGTAACAAAGCATACTCAGACAGTGATCTTCGTGGTGAAATCGCAACATCAGAATCTGCGTGGTGGAAGTTCCTCTCGACCAACGACAACTATGACCCCGATCGCCTTACCTTTGACCGGGAGTTGCTGCGCCGCTTCTATCTAACAAATGGCTACGCTGACTTCCGCGTTCTGTCTTCTGTGGCTGAAATGGCTCCAGACGGCAGTGAGTTTTTCGTCACGTTCACGGTCGAGGAAGGCGAACTCTATACATTTGGAGACATTGAGGTCGCGACCGAGCTTGAACGCCTCAATCCCGAAGAGCTTCGTGCACTGATCGAAATTGAAGATGGCGATGAATACGACGCGTCTCGTATTGACGATGCAGTGGACGCTCTGACATTTGCCGCAGGCACCGAAGGTTATGCCTTCTCAGATGTGCGCCCGCGTGTGCGTCGGGACCGCGAGAACCGCAAGATCAACATCACCTTCCGCGTTGATGAAGGTCCGCGGGTATATGTTGAGCGTATCAACATCAATGGCAATACACGCACCTTGGATCGTGTGATCCGCCGCGAGATGCGCCTGGCCGAAGGCGACGCATTCAACCGGGTCCTGCTAAGTCGCTCGCGTGATCGCATTCGTGCACTTGGTCTTTTTGCAAATGTTGAAGTAAGCGAAGAACCTGGATCACAAGAAGACCAGACTGTGATCAGCGTGGATGTTGAAGAGCAATCAACCGGTGAACTATCGATTGGCGCTGGTTTCTCGTCGGACGCTGGTATTGTTGGTGACATTGCAATCGTCGAACGTAACCTGTTGGGTCGCGGCCAGTTCTTGCGGTTGCGCTTGTCGCTATCTGGCGACCGTCAACAGATCGACTTGCGCTTCACAGAGCCATACTTCATGGGGCGCAATCTGAGTGCGGGCATTGATTTGTTTGGTACTGAGAGCGATTTTCAGGATGAGTCCGGCTATGACTTCCAGCGAACCGGTGCGGGTGTCCGATTTGGGTTCCCTATGGGTGAATTCTCATCGCTCCAACTACGAACAAGCTATGTCCGTGAAGAAATCAAGAATGTTTCTAGTCGTGCCTCCCTCTCTGTGTTGGCTGCGGAGGGCGTCGCCGATTCTCATTTGGTCGGATACACCTATTCGATTGATGAGAGAGATGATCCTGAGATTCCGACATCAGGATACACCTTCTTCTTTGACCAGACTGCCGGCACACCGCTGGGCGACAATCGATTCCTGGCAACTGAAGCTGGGACAGCCTTTTTCCACGGTTTCGATGAAGACTTCGTGCTGTCTCTTCGACTCGATGGTGGCTATGTCTTGGGCTATGACGGTCAGGACGTTCGGCTCAACAACCGTTTCTTCAAAGGCGGGTCAAGCTTCCGAGGGTTTGAACCATCGGGCGTTGGTCCCCGTGACCTGACCACAGACGATGCGCTAGGTGGCAACGCTTATGCAATTGGCACCGCGCAGATATCAGTTCCTCTTTTCCTTCCTGAGGAACTTGGGATTAAAGGCGCGTTCTTCACCGAGTTCGGCAGTGTAGGCGTTAGCGATGAGCAAGACCGCTTGCTTGTTGTCAATAACGTCCTGACCGTGAGCAATATCCAGGACGATTTTGCCCTGCGGGCGTCCGGCGGATTTAGTATTTTCTGGGAATCGCCTTTCGGTCCGGTTCGAGTTGATCTTGCCGAAGCCTTCATCAAAGAAGACTACGACAAGACCCAGTTCTTCCGGTTCAGTGCGGGCACGAGTTTCTAATCATGACAAGAAGAACAAATTTCATGTTCCGCAATTTTCCGCTGCTCCTGATAGCTGCAGCCTTGTTTGCATCTGCAATAGTACCTGCATCCGCTCAGGTGCCTCCGGCACGCGCGTTGTTCCTTGATTTGGACACGGTTTTTAGTCAATCCGAAGTGGGCAAAGACATCAGGTCACAGCTTCAGGTTATGCTGTCAGAAATTTCTAGCCGTGAGAAAACCACAGCAGAAAGTTATGTAGATAGGGAACAGGCTCTTTTGGCGAGCGCGCGCGATCGCGACCCAGCCGTTCTGCAAAAGGAATGGGAAATACTGCAGGCCGAAAAAGAGGGTAGCGGCAATCTCTTCCAGATTGAGCGTACAGCAGTCCAGTCTGCTTCCAACAACGCGCGTCGCCAGGTGAATGCGGTTCTGAATGAGATCATGCAGAGCATTCTGGTCGAGCGTGGCGCCAATATGGTGATGTCTGTTGGTGCGGTTCATGTGGGTGGTGTCGACTATGACATCACAGCAGAAGTAATCGCCCGTCTCGACAAAAGGATGCCGAAGCTGAAGGTTGAACGTCCCCGGTAGTCCAATGTGAAGGTCGGGAATACTCTGTGCGACCATAGTGTTTCGTAACAAGGCAGTTTAAACACATGGCTGATCCGCGCTTCTTCACCAAGTCCGGTCCATTCACTCTTGAACAGATTGCTCAGGAAATCGGAGCGACGATTGGGTCCGGTGCTTCTGATCAAGAATGCGTTGATGTGGCGCCGCTGGATTCAGCCACAGCTTCTGACATCAGCTTTTTTGATAACCCGCGCTACAAGGATGCGTTATCAGCAACCAAGGCTGGCGCCGTAATTCTGGCGCCGGCTTCAGTCGAGCTGGCACCGGCAGGTGTTTCTTTGCTCGTGATAGATGCTCCTTATCCAGCATACGCGTCGGCCGCCATGATGTTTTACCCGCATCTGCCGCGCGGCGACGAAACACAGATAAGCCCATCATCTCATATTGATCCGTCCGCAAAAGTCGGTTCGACAGTCAAAATAGACGCTGGTGCTGTGATTGGTGCCAATGTGGAGATTGGTGACGGAACATCGATTGGGGCAAACACTGTGATCGGGCGCGGTGTGCAGATCGGTCAGGATTGTGCGATAGCGCCCAACGTAACGTTGACCCACGCACTGGTGGGCGACCGGGTGATCATTCACCCTGGTGCTCGAATTGGTCAGGATGGATTCGGTTTCGCCATGGGCCCCAATGGCCACCAAAAGATACCGCAGCTTGGGCGTGTTATTTTGCAGGACGATGTGGATATCGGTGCGAATACCACAATAGATCGTGGGGCTGGACCTGATACGGTGATTGGCCAAGGCAGCAAGATCGACAATCAGGTTCAGCTTGCGCACAACGTTTCTGTCGGCCGTGGTTGTATCATCGTCTCTCAGGTCGGCATTTCGGGATCTGCAAAGCTTGGCAACTATGTCGTTGCCGGGGGGCAAGTGGGAATTGCGGGGCACCTAGAAATTGGCGATGGAGCCATGTTGGCGGCGCGCACCGGCGTTCCAAGTGACCTTGAAGGTGGCCAGCAATACGGTGGGGCACCTGCTCGACCCATGTCACAGTGGCGGCGTGAACTAGCGGCGGTGGCAATTCTTGCCAAACGCAAGAAGAAGAAAAAAACAACTTAGGTCCGGTAACGGGCAGGTACGACAATTAGCGATTCTGCGAGATAAGAAATGGCTGAAGAGACACCAACACCAACAGGCGACATGCAGGTCGCGGATATCATGCGGGTCATGCAATTGCTCCCGCATCGCTACCCCATGTTGTTGATCGATCGGATCATAGATATCGATGGAGATAAATCTGCTGTAGGTATCAAGAACGTCACGATCAACGAGCCGCATTTTCAAGGACACTTTCCTGATATGCCGGTGATGCCGGGCGTCCTGATCGTTGAGGCAATGGCTCAGACCGCAGGTGCCGTTGTCATGAACAACATGGGCGCTGTTGCCGACACAAAGACCGTTTACTTCATGACCATCGATGGAGCACGCTTCCGCAAGCCGGTCGTGCCGGGTGATGTTCTAGAACTGCACGTATCCATGATCCGCTCTAGAGGCCCTGTCTGGAAGTATTCCGGCAAGGCCATGGTTGGCGATACTCTGGTAGCTGAAGCTGAATTCAGTGCAATGATTGCAGACCGTGATGCAAGTCAGGGAACGCAGCCGCCAAAGATCGCGAAAGCCCAAGCCAAACCTACGGGAGATGCCTAATGGCCATCCATCCGACCGCTGTTGTGGCGGACGGTGCCCAACTTGGCAGTGATGTCGAAATTGGTCCCTACAGTGTAGTCGGCAAGAATGCCGTTCTTGGTGACGGCGCTGTTCTGCATAGCCATGTGGTTGTTGACGGCTGGACAACCATTGGAGGCGGCACGCACATTTTTCCGTTCGCCTCAATTGGAAATCCACCGCAGGACAAGAAGTTCCTTGGTGAAAAAACTGAGCTGATTATCGGGAAGAACAACGTCATACGTGAAGGTGTGACGATCAATCCCGGCACACAGCTTGGCGGCGGATTTACGCGAATTGGTGACGGCGGCCTGTTCATGGCAGGCTCGCACGTGGCTCATGACTGCCAAGTCGGGGACAATGTTATTTTTGCCAACAATGCCACGATAGGCGGGCACTGCAATGTCGGTGATTTTGCCTTCATGTCTGGGCTGACGGCAGCGCATCAGTTTGTACGCATTGGCAAACATGCCATTGTTGGCGGGATGTCCGGCGTTGAAAAGGACGTTATTCCATACGGATCAGTGCTCGGAAACCGCGCTGTTCTAAAGGGTCTCAACATTGTTGGGCTGAAACGTCGCGGTTTTTCGCGGGACCAGATTCATACTTTGCGGCGCGCCTACCGACTTCTCTTTGCTGAAGAGGGGACATTGCAGGAGCGCGTTGCCGACGTGGCCGATGAATTTGGGGATAATGAATCCGTAATGGACATCGTGGAATTCATTCGTGCTGACACTAAGCGCAAACTTGTGACGCCACGTTCAGATGGCAATGGCCACTCCAACGTCGACGAGTAGGTCAGGCGGCGGGATCTGACGATGCGCAAACTTGGTATTATCGCCGGCTCTGGACCGGTTCCCTTGAAGCTGGCCGAGGCTTGCACCGCAATGGGGCGGCCGCTCTATGTCATTGGCATCGAGGGGGAAGCGCGTCCGGACATCGAGACCTATGACCATGGATGGTCTCGCCTGGGCGCGATTGGCAATGCTTTGGATCTGCTGAAGAAGGCCGAGTGTGAAGATGTGTGCATTATCGGCCCGGTCAAAAGACCGGACTTCTCCAAACTGAAACTCGACTGGACGGGCACCAAACTTCTGCCGCGGGTGCTGAATGCAGCGCGCAAGGGTGATGATGCTTTGCTGTCATTCTTCGTCCGTTGGATGGAAGAGCAGGGTTTTGCTGTAGTCGGTGCAGAAGATGTGCTTGGCGACCTGGTTGCGCCTGAGGGTGCCATCGGGGCCATATCGCCAGGCGAAACAGCTTTAAAGGATATTGAGCTTGGTAAGCAGGTTGTCCATGCATTGGATAACCTTGATGTGGGGCAGGGCGCCATCGCGTGCGATGGGCTGGTGCTGGCTGTTGAAGCAGCCGAAGGCACTGACGAAATGCTCCGCAGGACCGGGGAACTGCCCACCACTGTTCGCGGCACGCCGGAAAAACGCCGCGGTGTTCTTGTTAAGCTGCCAAAACCATCTCAGGACCGCCGTGTCGACTTACCAATGATGGGAACAAAAACTGTGGAACTTGCAGCGGCATCAGGGCTTGCGGGAATTGCAATCGAAGCCGGTGGCGCGATCGTCTTTGACCGCAGCGAAGTCGCAAGGCTCGCAGATGAAATGGGAATGTTTGTCTACGCCTTTTCAAAGACAACCGTTGGCCAACCTGAATGAGCCACCTCCCTCAGGTTCAGTCAAAGCCATTGCGCGTGATGCTCATCGCCGGCGAGCCATCGGGAGATATTCTCGGCGCAGAGTTGATGAGCAGCCTTCGCAGTTCGTCCTCCGTGCCGATCGAGTTTCTTGGCATTGGTGGCGACCGTATGACTGCCGAAGGGCTCGACAGTCTTGTAGACATGTCGGAGATAGCCGTCATGGGGCTGCGGGAGGTTGTTCCCCGCATTCCGCTCATCCTACGGAGGGTCGCAGAGACAGCGCGTAATGCTGTCGCAGCTGACCCTCACGTGGTGGTTATCATAGACTCACCTGACTTCACCCATCGGGTTGCCAAGAGCATTGCAAAGCAGGCCCCGCATATCCCCATCGTCAACTACGTGTCTCCACAGGTTTGGGCGTGGCGTCAGGGGCGTGCAGCCAAAATGGCGACATACCTCAATCATGTGCTGGCGCTATTGCCGTTTGAGCCAGCTTTCTACGCCGAGAAGTCAACGCTTCCATGCACGTTCGTAGGTCATCCGGTGCTGGAGCGTGTGCAGCTAGGTGGCGGTGAAGCTTTTAGAACGCGGCACAATATTGCCAAAGATGCACCAGTCCTCGCTCTATTGCCTGGCAGTCGTCCAAACGAAGTGAAGGGGCTGATTGCCATCTTCCTTGAGACGGCCCGACGGCTACGCCGTGAGATGCCGGATTTGGTGGTTGTCCTGCCAACGGTTCCCAATGTTTCTGCCCTGGTGCGCGAAAAGCTGGCCGGCGAAAGCCTACCGCTCATTCTGGTTGAAGATCAGGGGGAAAAATTTGCGGCCTTTGATGCTGCTGATGCTGCTTTGGCCGCCTCAGGCACCGTTTCCCTTGAGCTGGGCCTCGCACGGGTGCCGACAGTCATTGGCTACAGGATTGAGCGGATTGCTGCCTTCATTATCCGCCGATTAGCGAAAGTCGAGAGCATCGTGCTTGCCAATCTGGTTCTGGGCCGGAAAGTCATTCCGGAGTATCTGCAGGAAGAATGCGAACCTGAGACACTGGCCCGTGCACTCGCGCCACTGATGAAGGACACACCAGAAAGGGAAGATATGATCGCTGCCCTTAGCGAGATGCGCATGCGTCTTGGCGATGATGGTGGGTTGAAGCCTGCGGACCGTGCCGCCGAAGTCGTGCTCTCGATTGGCCTTCCTGAACAAGAACGCCGGGCCGCTCATCTGCCAATGTAGTGGCAGTGAACGACCCGGCGTCAGATTGTAACAAGCAATAGAGCCTAACGGCTGCCGCGATCGGTGTACTCACGGGTCGGATAGCCGGTGTAGAGCTGACGGGGACGGCCAATGCGCTGGCTTGGGTCCTCAATCATTTCCTTCCACTGGGCGATCCAGCCAACGGTACGGGCCAGAGCAAAGAGAACAGTAAACATGTCTGTCGGGAAGCCCAGTGCACGCAGTGTGATACCTGAGTAGAAATCAATGTTCGGATAGAGCTTCTTCTCCACGAAGTACTCATCCTCAAGTGCGATCTTCTCAAGCTCCATTGCAACGTTCAGGAGCGGATCGTCCTTGATGCCCAGTGTCTGCAGAACTTCATGACACGTTTGCTGCATCACGGTCGCACGTGGATCGTAGTTTTTGTACACGCGGTGACCAAAGCCCATCAGACGGAACGGATCGTTCTTGTCCTTGGCCTTCTGAACATATTCCGGAATACGGTCAACGCTGCCGATTTCCATGAGCATCTCTAGAGCTGCTTCATTGGCACCGCCGTGGCTCGGGCCCCAGAGGCAAGCAATACCAGCTGCAATGCATGCAAATGGGTTGGCCCCGGATGAACCCGCAAGGCGGACGGTTGAGGTCGATGCGTTCTGCTCATGGTCAGCATGCAGAATAAAGATGCGATCCATGGCGCGTGCCAGGACCGGGTCAACTTTGTATTCTTCAGCGGGAACCGCGAAGCACATATGCAGGAAGTTTTCAGCATATGAGAGGTCATTTCTTGGATACACGAATGGCTGACCCATTGAGTACTTGAACGCCATTGCCGCAAGTGTAGGCATCTTGGCGATCAGGCGACGGCTGGCAATCATCCGCTGTTCTGGATCGTTGATGTCCGTAGAGTCGTGATAGAACGCGGACAATGCGCCAACAACACCGGTCATGATGGCCATAGGGTGAGCATCACGGCGGAAACCACGATAGAGGTAGTTCAGCTGCTCATGAACCATCGTGTGATAGGTGATGGCCTTCTCGAATTCCTGATACTGGCTTTCCGTTGGGAGGTCACCTTCCAGAAGCAAGTAGCATGTTTCGATGAAGTCACCTTTTTCAGCGAGTTGGCCAATCGGGTAACCGCGGTGAAGCAGAATGCCCTTTTCCCCATCGATGAATGTGATCTTGCTTTCGCAGCTCGCCGTTGAGGTGAAGCCAGGGTCATAGGTGAAACGGCCGCTCTGTCCGTAGAACTTGGAGATGTCCACGACATCTGGTCCTTCGGAACCGGCATAGACCGGGAGGTCATAGCCGTTGCCTTCCACATCGATCTTGGCGGTGGCTTTGGGACCACCCTTCATTCCGTACTCATTCATAGCTCTAAAGCCCCGTTGTTATGTCGGCTGATTTCCAGCGCCGGTAGTGCCGGCACGCCGGAAAATCACCCGGGTTAGTGCAAAAGTCCGCGCATATGTCTTTTTGCTTTTGCGCGGTCTTCGTTGTGTTGGCCGCCTCTTCTCACTTAGGCAGCCTGATCCTTAATGCGGGCAAGACATTCGTCTTTGCCCAGTACGGCCAGCACATCAAATATGCCAGGCGATGTCGTTGTCCCAGTCAAAGCAGCGCGCAAAGGCTGCGCAACTTTTCCAAGCTTGAGTTCTTTTTCGTCGGCAAAATCACGAACCGCTGCTTCCAGGCCATCCAGTGTCCATGAAGGCAGTGCTTCGAGCTTTGGCGCAATACCCGTAAGCACGCCACGGCCAGCATCGTCCAGCAGTTTCGCCGCCTTGTCGGTTATAGCAAGCGGCCGCGTCTCGATAAGGAAACGTGCGCTTTCTGCAAGATCGTCAATTGTCTTTGCGCGTTCTTTCAGGCCTGGCATTGCCGCGATCAATGCATCACGCGTGTCATCGGTCACCTGCCAGCCTTTGACTTCCGTCATCATGCGCAGTGTTTCGTCTGCGAGACGCGTGTCATTTGCTTCACGCATATGAATGCCGTTGAGGTTTGCGAGTTTCACAAAGTCAAACTTGGCAGGCGATTTGCCGATTGCATCAAGGCCAAACCACTCAATGGCCTGGTCTGTTGAAAACACTTCATCGTCGCCATGGCTCCAGCCAAGCCGCGCAAGGTAGTTTCGCATGGCTTCAGGCAGGTAACCCATATCTCGATATTCTTCGGCACCCATTGCGCCGTGCCGTTTGGAAAGTTTGGCGCCATCGGCGCCATGGATCATCGGCACGTGGGCGTACTCAGGAACATCCCAGCCCAGCGCTGTCATCAGGTTGATCTGACGCGCAGCATTGGTGAGGTGGTCATCTCCACGGATCACATGAGTGATGTTCATGTCGTGATCATCAACGACCACTGAGAGCATGTATGTCGGAGATCCGTCTGAGCGAAGCAGGATATAATCATCCAACACGGCGTTTGGAATGGTCACATCGCCCTGGACATGATCACGGATAACAGTTTCACCATCGCGTGGCATCTTGATGCGAATGACTGGATCAACGCCCTCAGGTGCCTCTGAGGGATCGCGGTCTCGCCAGCGGCCATCGTAGCCTTGTGGCTTTCCTTCAGCCTTTGCGGTCTCCCGCATTTCGGCCAGCTCTTCCTTCGACGCGTAGCATTTGTAGGCTTTGCCATCTGCCAGAAGTTGATGGGCAACCTCCGCATGGCGATTGCGCTGGGCATACTGGAAGACGACGTCCTCGTCCCATTCCAGACCAAGCCACCGCATACCTTCAAAAATGGCTTCGACAGCTTCATCCGTTGAGCGGGCACGGTCTGTATCTTCGATCCGCAACAGAAATTGGCCGCCATGATGGCGGGCAAACAGCCAGCTGAACAACGCAGTGCGTGCGCCACCAATATGCAGAAAACCGGTGGGTGAGGGGGCAAATCGGGTGCGAACCGTTTTGCTGCCTGGGGATGTAGAGGCGCCAGCCGGCATCAATCGTCCTTTGTCTGTCCTGTCCACCCGGGTGCGTGCGTAGCCTTATTGGCCTCAAGGCCTGCAACAAATGACCCGCCGACGTCATGGCAGGTCCCGCATCCGCTTGGGGGCGTGGGTGAAACTCTTGAGATCGTCGCAGATACGCTGCGTCCAAGGCCCAAAAGCCAGGCGGTTTTTAACATATCGGCGCTCGGCGCGATACGTTGCAGTGCACCCAATATTGAACAACAACCAAACACGACTTTTTGGTGCAAAATACCCCTTTTGATAGCAGGCGTGGCGCGCTGAGGGGACAAAATCACTTTAGAAACAAGAAGATATGAGGGCTGGGTTCCGCGGACGGTGCATCTGCGGTCAGTCGTTCGTGTTCGCTGGCGGCAAATTGTGAAGATGGCTGCGCAGGAGCAGGACCGTCTGACGCTCTGGGTCCCCGTGTTTTTCGGTGCTGGGGTGGTCCTCTATTTTGCCCGGTCATCCGAGCCTGTTGCCTGGGTCGCACCCCTCTTTTTGGGAACTGCGTTGGGCGCACTGCCACTCGTTCGCCAGTCATTGGCGCCAAGGATGGTTCTGTGTGCGGTTGCAGCACTAATGGCTGGATTTGTGACTGCGGACTGGCGCGCTGCGCGAGTTGATGCACCGGTGTTGGATAGGGCGATCAGGGCAATATCCATTGAGGGCATCTTGTTGGAAAAGACCAACCGGGCGGAAGGTGGAACTCGGGTGGTCATTGCGCCAACGCACCTCGGCCGCCAGTTGAAGGAGGGCATGCCAGCTCGAATCCGCATCAATGTTAGGACACAGATGGACAGGGTCCAGCCTGGTGATGTGGTGTCAGTGCGTGCTGGACTAATGCCGCCGCCGGGTCCAGCAGCACCGAGTGCTTTTGACTTTGGGCGGCAGGCCTATTTTCGCCAGCTTGGAGCCGTGGGTTACGCCATATCTCCGCTCGCCCGCGTCGCACCTGCGCCGAACACATGGACCACTTGCCTGCGGTTCTGCGTCAGCAGGCTGCGTGATGCTCTGACAGACCGGATTGTCGCCGCGCTTCCGCCCCCCCAGGGCGCCATAGCTGCAGCATTGATGACAGGCGACAGGGGAGGTATTCCCGAAAATGTGCTGCAGGACCTGCGGGATACAGGTCTGGCGCATCTTCTTGCCATTTCTGGACTGCATATGGCGCTGTTTGCGGGGGCCATCTTTTGGGGCGTTCGCGGGCTGTTGGCCCTCTTGCCGCCCTTGGCATTGAGGATGCCCATCAAAAAATGGGCGGCTGCAGCGGCGCTCATTGGTGGTTTTGGGTATCTGCTTGTCTCCGGCGGGTCCGTCGCAACACAACGTGCCTTCGTCATGTTCACGTTGATCTTTGTTGCGGTGATGTTGGACCGCCCAGCTATCACCATGCGCAACGTCGCCCTGGCCGCAATGATCGTAATGGTACTGACACCGGAAGCAGTCATGGAGGCCAGCTTCCAGATGTCATTTTCAGCGGCCATTGCTCTGGTCGCCTTCTACGAGGCGTCACGCCCCTGGCTCAGTCGGTGGAGCAGCACGATGGCGGAACGCGGTGTGGTAGCGAAGGGTGTGCTGTATCTGGGCGGTATTGCATTGACGTCGATTGTTGCGTCATTGGCCACCGCACCGTTTGCCGCATTCCACTTCAATAGGGTTGTTGATTTTGGTCTTGTGGCCAACCTCGCAGCGATGCCTATCGTTGGTTTTGTCGTTATGCCAGCGGCACTTTTGGCCTTTGTTGCAATGCCATTCGGCCTGGAGGCCATTCCTCTTTGGGCGGCCGGGCAGGGCATCTCGCTTATCACTATGGTTGCCGACACAGTTGCCAGTTGGCCTGGCGCGATTACGGCGGTTCCCGCAATGCCGGATGCGTCCTTGGCCCTGCTGATAGCCGGCGGATTGTGGATGGCCCTGTGGGCAACGTCACTGCGGTGGGTTGGGATGCTTGGGCCAATTTTGGGAATTGCGTTGGCGATGACAAATCCGTACCCGGACGTTCTGGTAGATCGAGACGCGGAACTTGTCGCGGTCCGAGATATGAACAAGCAGCTAGCCCTGAGCGCATCCCGACGTGCTGGATTTTCCGCTGAGACCTGGCTGAGGCGCGATGCTGATCTGCGATCTCAAAAACTGGCGGCCGCGAGCCTATTCGTCTGTGATGCGGACGGGTGTATTGCCCGACATTCCGACATTGGATTGATTTCTGTGCCCCGAACCTGGCGTGGCCTGATCGAAGACTGTGGCGAGGCAAAGGTCATTGTGACCGACACATATGCACCTGTGGCTTGTCGTGTGCCGGTCATAATCGACAGGAGTGCATTGCAGAGGCGCGGTTCACATGCGCTTTACGCTGATGCGCACATGCCGATGGGGGTTCGCATCGTAACTGCGTGTGATGTGTCTGGCATCCGTCCCTGGACCCGTTGCAGGCCTTGAGGATTTAGGCTGACACAAATCCGCCTGAATAGACTTGGATTGTGTGAGTAGGCAGGAACACAAGGATGTTCGGAGGGATCAATGCCATCACTTAATCCATTCAAACGCAGGACACCCCAGCCAATTCGGCCTTCAAGTGGTGATCCGGTGAAGGATATGACTGAGGTTCTGCTGCGGATTGAAGCACATCTGAGCGATCTGTCAGCCCGCGCAAAATCAATCGACAAGCTTGAGCGCCGTCTGCAAGGAATCGAGACCGCGCTGAAACACATCTAGAAGTGAGCAGGGGATTAGTACCTGCGCATCAGGCCAACGAGTTTGCCCTGAACCTTTACTCGGTCTGACGGAAAAATCCGTGTCTCATAGGCCGGGTTAGCGGCTTCAAGGGCAATGGTATCGCCCTTGCGGCGCAGGCGTTTGAGCGTTGCTTCGTGCTGATCAACCAGCGCCACCACAATTTCACCCGAGCTGGCGGTGTCTGCGCGTTGAATGACAACAATGTCGCCATCAAAAATACCCGCATCGATCATCGAGTCACCCTTGACCTCCAGAGCGTAATGCTCGCCGGAGCCCAGCAAGCTTGCAGGAACACCCACATGGTTGGAGTCGTCCTGAAGCGCCTCAATAGGTGTACCAGCCGCAATTCGTCCAACAAGCGGAAGGGTGAGCGCATCCCCACCTTCTGGCACTGAATGGTGATTGTCTGGAAGCGGTGCTGGCTCAGACAGGCTGCCTTGGATGACGCTCGGCGAGAATCCGCGCTTGGCAGGTGTTGATTGCGGAGCAGCTGACTCAGGAAGTTTTACAACCTCCAGGGCGCGGGCTCGGTGCGGCATCCGCCGGATGAAACCTCGTTCCTCCAGCGCGGTAATAAGGCGATGGATACCGGATTTGGACCTCAGATCCAGCGCTTCCTTCATTTCATCAAAAGAAGGCGAAACACCTGTCTCGCGAATCCGCTCATGTATGAATGTCAAAAGCTCGTGCTGTTTGCGCGTCAGCATGACTGAACCCCTTCCCGCAATTCTTGCGTGATTGCGGAGCATGCACCTTCCGAAAAGAGAAGGTTCAGCCACACAATCTGTATACAGCGCGCCGGCCCGCATGCCAGCGCATCCAAGTTGCGGTTTCGTTCCAGAATCAAATCAAATCAGAACAAAACCGAAACGGTTCAAATGTTCTATTTTGGTTCTCAATTTCCGTCAAGCGCAAAAAGGGCAGATGGTGGGGCTTAGGTCGCGTCAGTCCTCAACACGCTCAAAGGTTCCGGACTTTCCGCCAGACTTTTTTAGCAGCCGGACATTGCCAATGGTCATGGCCTTATCCACGGCCTTGAGCATGTCATAGAGCGTCAGACTTGCCACCGTTGCCGCCGTGAGCGCTTCCATTTCGACGCCGGTTTGTCCGCTTGTGCGGGCTGTTGCTGTCACATCAACGGCTAGCTCATCCGGCCGTGTTTCCAGCGTGACAGCGACTTTTGACAGAGGCAGCGGGTGACACAGCGGAATAAGGTCACTGGTCTTTTTTGCGGCCATAATGCCGGCAATGCGGGCGGCCGCCATAACGTCACCCTTTGGAGACGTACCGCTTGTCAAAGCTTCAAATGCTTCTGCTGACATAGTGATACGGCTGCCGGCTACAGCTTCACGTGCTGTGACGGCCTTGCCGGATACATCCACCATGGCTGCGTTGCCCTGGTCATCCAGATGGGTAAGGGCATCCTTGGTCATTTGATTTCCCGACGCATGATGCAGCGATGAGTGAGGCCTATGTCGGCCTCATGGTTCTTTACCAGATGCAGGCCAGGCGATAGCTCGTCATCATCAAGAGTGCGGAAGCCAACCCGCTCGTAGAATGGTCCATTCCATGCAACGTCTGTGAAAGTCGAAAGAGTGACAGCATCAAGTCCGCGCGACTTAGCTTCAGCGCAGACTGTCTCAATCAGTGCTTTGCCCAATCCCCTGCCGCCGTGTTCAGGTACCATTGCCAACTCATACAAGTGCAACGCCCTGTCCAGAACACCGCATGTTGCAAACCCAATGGGTGTATCGGCGGCATCGACCATCAAGAAACAGAGATTCTGATTGATATGTGCACGGAACAATTGGGGAGAGCCTGCCTCGTGCCCATTCACCTCAGGGTGGTTCGACTCTAGAAAGAGTACTCCTGCACGGTCTTCAATCTCCGGCAGTTGAGGCGCTTCGGCTATATGGGCCTGACGAATGGCGTAACCTTCTGGGAGGGGCTTGTGAGCTATGGATCTTATCCTTTCAAAAGCGAACGAGTTGCGGCGGCCACGTCAGCCTGCCGCATCAGACTTTCGCCGACGAGATAGGTGCGCACATTGGCCTTGGCAAGACGCAAGACATCGTTGTGGTTTGCAATGCCGCTTTCACCCACAACAAACCTGTCACCTGTGACTTTCGGTGCCAGTTCTTCTGTTGTCGCCAGCGTCGTCTCAAACGTCCGCAGATTGCGGTTGTTGATGCCAATCATCCGGCAGTCGAGCTTGAGCCCGCGGGCAAGTTCATCGGCGTCATGCACCTCAACCAGGGCGTCCATACCATGGTCGCGCGCTGCAGCGGCAAGGTCTGCGGCCTCGGCATCCGTCGTGCAAGCCATGATGATGAGGATGCAGTCAGCCCCCATCGCGCGGGCTTCAGCTACCTGGTAAGGCTCAAACATAAAGTCCTTACGCAATACCGGCAGGGAACAGGCGTTGCGCGCGGCAACCAGATAGTCCGGCTTGCCTTGAAAGGACGGAGCATCCGTGAGAACGGACAGGCACGTTGCGCCTCCGTCTTCGTATGCCTTGGCATGGGCGGGCGGATCAAAGTCAGCACGGATGAGGCCTTTTGACGGGCTTGCTTTTTTGATTTCGGCAATCAGCCCGTAGCCTGATGACTGCGCGGTCTCAAGCGCTTTGGCGAACGGGCGCACTGCTGGGGCGTCTGCCGCCTGCTTCTCGAGTTCAGCCATTGGTATCGCTTGCTTGGCAGCAGCAATTTCCTCGCGCTTGTACGCCGCAATCTGGGAAAGGATGTCCATTTTCACTCTGCCTGATTGCTCGATGCGATAAGTGCATCAAGCGCAGCCTTTGCTTTGCCGTCATCAATGGCTGCTTCGGCCTGTTTGGCACCCACCTGAAGTGTCTCAGCTTTGCCTGCAACCTTGAGTGCTGCGGCAGCATTGAGAACAACAATGTCACGATAGGCACCGGACTGGCCGTCCAGAAGAGCACGCAGGGCTTCGGCATTCTCGCTCTCGTCTCCGCCGACAAGCGCCTTGGGGTCAGCACGTGTCAGGCCAACATCTTCCGGCGTCACTTCATAATTGCGCACCACGCCGTCAGACAATTCGCTGACATAGCTGACACCGGTTGTTGTGAGTTCATCCAGACCGTCAGATCCATGGGCGATGATCGCGTGAGTGGCTCCAAGGTTCTGCAGCACATGTGCCAAAGGTTCACACCATTCGCGCGCAAACACGCCGACGAGTTGCCGTTTGGTGCCCGCTGGGTTTGAGAGGGGGCCAAGCAGATTGAAAATAGTTCTCGTACCCAGTTCCGTTCGGACTGGGCCCACATGTTTCATCGCGGCGTGATGCTGCGGAGCAAACATAAAGCCTAGGCCAGCGGTCTCAATGCACCGCGCAATGGCATCCGGGCCAAGCTCCAGCTTGACGCCAAGTGCACGCAAGACATCCGCTGAGCCGGACTTGGACGTCAGGGCCTTGTTGCCGTGCTTGGCCACCTTGACGCCTGCGCCTGCAGCCACAAAGGCAACAGCGGTGGAAATGTTGTAGGTGCCTGAAGCGTCGCCGCCGGTGCCGCAGGTATCAATGGCATCTGCCGGCGCGGGCACATGCAGCGCCATTTCACGCATGACGCCAGCCGCACCGGTGATCTCATCCACTGTTTCACCACGCACGCGCAGCGCCATCAGGAAGGCAGCAATCTGCGCCGGTGATGCTTCGCCGGACATGATGAATTCGAAGGCCGACTTAGCGTGGGCGGCGTCCAGCGCATTGCCCGCACCCACATGGGCCAGAATGGTTTTGAAGTCGCTCATGCTGGTTCCGTTTCCCGCGCCTCATTGAAATGCGCAGCAATATCGAGAAAATTTTTCAAAAGGGCGTGCCCGTGTTCCGATGCGATGCTCTCTGGATGGAACTGCACACCATGGACTGGTTGGGTCTTGTGCTGCACACCCATGATGATGCCGTCATCGGTTTCTGCAGTGATTTCAAGCTCATCCGGCAGGGTGTCACGATCTACGAGTAATGAGTGATAGCGCGTTGCGTCAAAATCATCATTCAGGCCCTTGAACAGACCTTTGCCGGTGTGATGCACCTTGCTCATCTTGCCATGCATCAGTGTTGGTGCACGCACGACCTTACCGCCAAAGACCTGGCCGATAGTCTGGTGCCCAAGGCACACGCCCATCAGGGGCACCTTGCCGGCGGCTTTTTCAGTGAGTTCCAGGCAGATGCCCGCCTTGTCCGGGTCGCACGGGCCTGGTGACAGAACGATCGCCTCCGGCTTCATGGCCAGCGCCTCGTCGGCGGTGATCTTGTCATTGCGGACTACCTGGACGTCCGCACCAAGCTCTCCAAGGAAGTGCACGAGGTTATAGGTAAAGCTGTCGTAGTTATCGATGAGTAGCAGCATCACCTAAGTGTCCTGAAAAGAGTGAAAGCCCGCGAAAAACATGTGCGCGACATATAGGGGCCATCCAGCCAATTAGGCAAGAAAACCGGTCCTCTGACGCTGCACCTCTGCCGCGCTTTTCCGCATGGAAACTAGAGAGGAGATACATATCCCCAGCTTTCTGCGGTTTTTGGCCAATCAGCGCGTTTACCGCCACAACATATAGTGTTAATAAGTGGTTAAGGCGCATAATGTGCCGTAAATCGGGCAGGAGCGCAGGTGGCGCAGGCAAAACCAATTAGCGACCGCTTCCGGCACGCATTCAGCGTACCAGCAAAGCTGCGCGCGCCCATGGCCTTTGCAACGGGAATGCTATTGGGCATGACGCTGCTCGCGGTGTCGTTTTATGCGCCGCGCGTGGATGTCACGTCCTGGATGACGCCTCAAGATTTACCTGGCGACTACGTGGTCGCTGTTGGCAGCGTATCTGGTGCTCCGGTCCAGATTGCAGCCGGGAAGCGCGCGTTGAAGGATGCGCCGCCAAGGATGGTCTTTTCTCAGATTATGCTTCCAGCCGAAATCCCGCCGCTGGTAGTGGCATCCGGTAAGACAGGCCTTGTGCCGCTTACAACAGCTGCGATCGATCCGGGTCTGACACGCGACAATCGCCCTGCCATTGCGTTGATGATCGACGATCTGGGGGTTGTACCGGATCGTTCAGCGCATGCGCTGCGTCTCCCCACCGAGGTCACGCTCAGCTTCCTGCCCTACGGGCCGGTTTCACGCCCATTGGCGCAGGCGGCGGCCGCAAAGGGGCATGAGATTTTTCTCCACGTGCCTATGGAGCCTCGGGGCCAGGCCAATCCAGGCCCAGACGCCCTAATGACACAGGATAGCGATCGGCAGTTGCGTGCCAAACTGGACAAGCAGATTGCCGACCTTGCAGAAGCCGCACCGCTTGCTGGTATCAACAATCACATGGGCAGCCGCGCAACGGCTGACCGGCGGGTGATGGATGAAGTCATGCGCGGCGCCGCGGAACGTGGCCTGGTATTCGTCGATTCAATCACCACGAGAAACAGCAAGGCACGTGCAGCTGCCGCGACATACGATGTGCCCTTCATTGCTCGTGATGTGTTTCTGGATCACGGCGAGGGAGAAGACTTTTTACTGGCGCAGCTTGATGAACTGGAACGCCAGGCCCGCACGCGTGGCATCGCTGTCGCCATTGCGCACCCGCATTCGACCTCCCTTGAAATACTCGACGTCTGGGTGAAGGGGCTTGAAGCGAAGGGCCTGCGGCTCGTGACCATCCGTGAGGCCATCGAAATGGAAGGCAGGCGCTCACAGCTTGCGATGGCGCAGTAGAGACTAGGGGATCAGGCAAAACTCCAAATAGGTAAGGGGGGTCATTCCATCCCGGCTTTGATGTTTGCCGTCCAAAACTCCATCTGCGATTTTTTCAAAGGACTTTGTTGCGTAGGCTACGCACTTCTTGTGAGGCAAAAGCGAGAGCAACGCTCTGATAAGTTCATCTCTTCCGCGTGCGTTCACATGAATTTCAACTATGCCAGGCGGGCGGCCATCTCCAGGTACTTCGACCTCAGCATTTATGTGCCCAACCCCAAAGAAAATTAGCTCGAGGTGGTGGCCATAATGTGCATTTGGGTTGTGCTTTGGCCCGAGCGACAACTCGCTGCCGCCCCAATCATCTGAGAAATTGTGAGTATGGTCGCCAGGCAGTTCCAAAGCATCCAACTGTTCGCATAAATCATTGACGCCTTGTTGGTCCATATAGATTTGAGCAACAGACGGTTTGATGCCAGCTGGCTCATAGTCGCCGCTGACTTCTACTTGGATCAGCACAATACAATTTTCCCTACCCAGGCCGAGCGTTGGTTACTGCCCACGCCCGACGCTGCTCGCGTAGCGGATCGCTTCTTCCGCAGCTTTGAAAAGTGCCTTGGCCTTGTTCACGCTTTCCATGCGCTCGGCTTCTGGGTCGCTGTCTGCAACGACACCGCCGCCAGCCTGCACATAGAGCGTGTTGTCCTTGACGACACCGGTGCGCAGCACGATGCACGTGTCCATGTCGCCACCGGCTGAGAAGTAACCAACGCAGCCTGCATAAAGACCGCGCTTTTCTTTTTCCAGCTCGTCGATGATTTCCATCGCCCGCACTTTGGGCGCACCGGAGACGGTTCCTGCCGGGAAGCCAGCGACGAGAGCGGAAATCGCGTCATAGCTTGGATCAAGCTTGCCGATGACGTTGGAAACAATGTGCATCACCTGGCTGTAGCGCTCGATGGTATAGCTGGCGGTGACCTCCACCGTGCCGATCTTTGCCACGCGACCCACATCATTGCGGCCAAGGTCAAGCAGCATCAAATGCTCGGCCCGCTCTTTGGGGTCGGCCAGAAGCTCTTCCTCCAGCGCCAGATCTTCCTCAGGGGTTGCGCCGCGAGGGCGCGTTCCGGCGATTGGGCGGATGGTGACTTCGTCACCGGCCACCTTGACCATGATTTCCGGTGACGACCCGGCGACAGCAAAGTCTTCAAAGTCGAGGAAATAGAGATAGGGCGACGGGTTTGTACGTCGCAGAGCGCGATAGAGCGCGAAGGGGGGCAGGTCGAACGGTACGGAGAACCGCTGGCTCGGCACCACCTGGAAGATGTCGCCCGCTGCGATGTATTCCTTGGCGGTGTTCACCATCTGGTGATACTCCGCAGGCTGAGTATTTGAAGCGGGTTCTGGCAGCGCAGCCGCATCCACGAATGCATTGGCCGCATGGGGTAGCGGCTTGTCCAACGCATCAACGATAGCTGACAGCCGCTCTTCTGCGCGGGTCATGGCGACCTTGGCGGAGATGTCGTCGGTTGGGCGGACCGGCGTTACTAGCGAGATTTCATCGCGCACGCTGTCAAAGACGGCAATGACTGTGGGGCGCGCCATAATCGAGTCCGGCAGGCCAAGCGCATCCGGATTCTGGTCCGGCAGATGCTCCATCAGACGGACCATGTCGTAGCCCAGATAGCCGAAAACGCCCGCCGACATGGGCGGTAGGCTGTGCGGGAGGTCTATTGCGGACTCGGCCAAAAGGTCCCGTAGCGCATCAAGCGTGCCGGCGTCGCACGGCTCGTAGGCCGTCCGGTCCGTCAGCGCCTTACGATTGATTTCCGCGGCATTGCCTGTGGCGCGAAACAGAATATCCGGGTCAACGCCGATGATGGAGTAACGCCCGCGCACAGCCCCATCTTCAACGCTCTCCAACAGGAATGAGTTGAAGCGGCCGTCCATAAGCTTGAGCATGGCGGAGACCGGCGTTTCAAGGTCAGCCACAAGCTTCGTCCACACGACTTGTGCGGTCCCCGCTTTGTAGGCTTGCTCAAAGGCGGAAAATTCTGGTTCGACAATCATGGCAATTGCGAAGGAGGTTTTAGGCGCTTGGAGCCTAGTACCCGCCTCCCTGATTAATTCCTTCACCGCCGATGACGTAATCAATGGCGGCCTGGTTGATTTCAACGCCCAGGTCGGCGCGAATGGCATTGATGTACTGCACCATCAGATCGTCAGCAAATCCACCGGACAGACGCTCACGAAATCCATCAAAGGCGTCATCAGCTTCCAAGGCATTGCCTGAGGTCACCTCGGTTGCCTGCATTACCAAAACGCTGTTGCCAAAGCCTACGGGCCCGTAGGTGGCTTCACCCTCGCCAATGCTGAAAAGGTTGTTGATGGCGATGCGAGAGAAAGTCTCGTTCGTCATGCCGCGACGTAGCTCCGGTGTCTCAATGGGAGCCTTGCCATAGTCTGACGCAACCTGCGCAATCGTCTCGCCGGCATTGATGCGTGCGGACAGATCTGCTGCGAGCCGCAGAAGACTCGCCTCACGTTCTTCTTCCCGCCATGTCTCCACAACCTGATCACGCACTTCCTCAAGAGGCGGTGTACGAGCCTCAGCAATTTCTGAGACTTCGACCCAGAAGAACGATCCATCAGCTAGTTCACCCATGGGCGACTCCTCGCCAACCACTGCCTCGTAGGCAGCAGTTAGAATAGCTTCGTCAGTCGGGAGTTCTGAGACACGCTGACCGTTGCGCCCCAAACCGGCCGGGGTCACTGCAGGGACCTGGGTCGCCGTCATGCCAAGCACTGCAACAGCAGTATCAAGTGGGTCGCCGCCTGCACGTGCGTCCTCGACCTGATTTGCAAGATCGAACAGTTCGTCATAGGCGCGATCGGCTGCAAGGTCGTCACGCAGCTGTTGGCGTACATCGTCGAAGTTGCTTTCCACCGCAGGGATGATCTGTCCCACACGGATGAGCAGGAAACCGAGAGGTCCTTCGACCGGGTCGCTGACTTTGCCCTCTTCCAGGGAGAACGCGGCGTCTGCAATCGTTGTGTCAAAAATCTCCGCGCGGGTGAGCGTGCCCAACTGATAGTCAGTGGGCGTTAGCTCTGCATCCGCGGCAAGGCCGGCAAACGTCTTGCCTTCATTTATGCTGGCGCGCGCGGCTTGTGCTTCTTCAAGCGTGGGGTAGGAAATCTGCTCAATAGCCCGGCGCTCAACCTGATCAAACTCCGCTTTGCGAAGTGAATATTCATCACGTAGCGCTTCTTCAGGAATCTCAATGCTCTGAGCCACCGTGTCAGGGGTCATCAGCACGTAAGAAAAAGTGCGATACTCAGGCTCCCGGAACAGGCCCTGACCTCGCACTTCGTAGAAGTTGGCCAAATCTTCATCGGACGGCTGTCCTGGCGCATCCACTGTATCGGGCGTGAGGACGATATACTTGGCTTTGCGACGTTCGTTCAGCACAGCGTACATGCGCTGGGCAAATCCCGTAGATACCTCAACATCCGCGCTGATGGATTCGATGAGCTGCTGGCGCGCAATGAAACGCTTGCGGTCATCAATCAGGAATGCTTCGGAAATGCCATTGCTGAAAAGCGTCTGCTGGAAGGTATTCGCATCAAACTGGCCGGTTGGACCCTGAAAGGCCGGGTCATTGCGAATGTCTTCGATGACAAGATCATCGCCCGCAGCCATGCCAAGATTGCGGGCTGTCGCATCAAGAGCGGTTCTACCCACCATCTGTTCAAGAACGCGACGATCAAACCCAAGCGCCTGGCCCTCATTCAGACTCAACTGACGGCCAAAACTCTGGGAACGCTGGTTGAGATCGCGCCGGTATTCAAACAAGAACAGCCCGCCATCAATCTCTTCGTCGCCAACAGTCGCCACGGTGCGATCAACAGATCCCGTAAAGATGTCATTGATGCCCCAAACCGCGAAGCTCAGCACCAGGAGGCCAATGAATATCTGGGCGACAAACCCGGAAGCATTTTTGCGCAGTTTTTCAAGCATGGTGTGAGGTCAGTACTTTTTGCTTAGAGGACAACAGATGAGGCCGATTACGGCACCAAATCAGGCACGTATCGTTGCCCATAGCATAAACGCCGCAGATGCAGCGCATTTTATGTGTCCCAGCGCCATGGCGGCAAGGAAATCACACAGAAATTAACCCTGTTAGGCGCGCATATCGGAAATGACGACCGGAAGGGGAGGCTGACCACACACCATGTATCGTTTTTGTGCTGGTGCTCACGAAACGGGTTTGCTATCCGCTCCACCAAGATTTGTCCGCAGAACTGGAAAACAGCCACATGACCAATCGTCGTCCTATTGTTGCCGGAAACTGGAAGATGAATGGCCTGCGAGGGTCAAAGGCGGAACTAGAAGCCCTCATTGCCGCCTTGGCAGCGCGGCCCGCCAACGGGTGCGAAGTGATGATTGCGCCACCCTTCACGCTGGTGGCGGATTTTTCTTCCACATGCGCAGATTCCCCGGTTGAGATCGCTGGTCAGGACTGCTCGGCCCTCGCCCCAGGGGCCCATACCGGCGATGTGGCAGCATCGATGCTGGCAGATGCCGGTGCTACTGCTGTGATTGTCGGCCACTCGGAACGGCGTCAGGATCACCATGAGACTGATGAGGCCGTGAACGCGAAAGCGCTGGCCGCGTATGAAGCTGGCCTTACCGCTATCATCTGCGTTGGCGAAACGGAGCCCGAGAGGGACCGGGGTGCCACACTGGACGTGGTGAATGGGCAGTTAGCTGGTTCCCTGCCAGATACAGCAGATTCTTCAAACACCGTTGTTGCTTACGAGCCCGTGTGGGCTATTGGCACCGGCCGTACGCCAACTGCGGATGATGTGGCAAAGGTTCACGCCACCATGCGTGAGACATTGGTCGCCCGTTTTGGAGATGAGGTTGGAAATGGCTTCCGTTTGCTCTACGGCGGCTCCGTAAAGCCCGCAAATGCGGCAGAACTCATGGGTGTTCCTGATGTGGATGGGGCCCTTGTAGGGGGTGCCAGCCTCAAGGCAGCGGACTTTGATGGAATTATTGACGCCTATCGCTAAGTGAGCCGCTCACAAGTGGGTAAACGCGGCACTGGCGTTCCGCGCTGCCTTGGCGTAAAACCCGCCGCGTGGGTGCTTTGAGTGCCCTAATCCTCTGACATTTATGAGAATTGCCTGCCGCTATGGAAAATATCCTGCTTGTCATACACACCCTGGTTGCCGTTGCTCTGGTGGGCGTGGTGTTGCTTCAGCGTTCTGAAGGCGGCGCATTGGGTATTGGTGGCGGCGGCGGTGGTGCCGGTGGAGGGATGTTTTCCAGCCGAACCGCAGCCAACCTGCTGACGCGGGCCACAGGCATTCTCGCTGTCATCTTCTTCCTGTCTTCAATCGGGCTGACCGTGATTCACACGAATGACCGCAATGCGGGCTCGATTGTCGATCGCATAACACCAGTTGCTCCGCTGAACACCGAGGCCGATGGTGTTGCTGAGCCGGATCTGGGTGTTGCACCACCGACGGCTGGGCCCGCCGATGAAGAGCCAGCAGTTCCACGGCCTGAATAACGCTTCATTTTTGGCACTAGCCCGCGGCATTTGCGCCTGCGGGGCCAATAAACCTGTCTGATCACCCATTGAGTGCTTCGTGCACTCAGCGACTCGGGATAAGTTCAACGCCCATGGCGCGGTACATTTTCATTACCGGCGGCGTGGTGTCCTCCCTCGGAAAGGGTCTTGCATCAGCGGCGTTGGGCGCATTGCTCCAGGCGCGCGGTTATTCCGTGCGCCTTCGCAAGCTCGACCCGTATCTGAATGTTGACCCTGGCACCATGAGCCCCATTCAACACGGCGAAGTGTTCGTTACCGATGATGGTGCGGAGACAGACCTGGACCTGGGTCACTATGAGCGGTTCACAGGCGTGCACGCCTCACGCTTTGACAATGTGACCGCCGGCAAGATTTATCAGACGATCCTCCAGAAAGAGCGCCGTGGCGACTATCTGGGGGGTACCGTCCAGGTGATCCCGCATGTGACTGACGCCATCAAGGCATTCGTGCTGCATGGCAATGACGACGTAGACTTCGTGCTGTGTGAGATCGGCGGCACCGTGGGCGACATCGAAGGCCTGCCGTTCTTTGAGGCCATTCGTCAGTTGGGCAACGACCTGCCGATCAATGACGCTGTTTTCATTCATCTCACCTTGATGCCGTGGATTGCATCCGCCGGAGAAATGAAGACCAAGCCAACGCAGCACTCGGTTCGTGAACTGCGGGCAATTGGCATTCAGCCAGATATTCTCCTGTGCCGGGCTGACCGACCAATCCCGACCGACCAGCGCCGGAAGTTGGGTCTGTTCTGCAACGTAAGACCTTCAAGCGTCATCGAAGCGCGTGATGTCGACACAATCTATGATGTGCCGGCGGCGTATCATGCTGAGGGTCTGGATACTGAAGTGCTCGCTCACTTCGGTATTACTGATGCAGCCGAACCCGGCTTGGATACATGGAATGAAATCACCCACCGGGTCCGTCAGCCGGATGGCGAGGTGAAGATTGCAGTCGTCGGCAAGTACACCGGTCTCAAGGACGCCTATAAGTCACTGACTGAGGCGCTCACCCATGGCGGCATTGCCAACAAGGTGCGTGTCAACGTCGAGTGGATCGACTCGGAAATATTTGAAAAAGAGGACCCTGCGCCGTACCTGGATGGCGTCAACGCGATTCTCGTTCCCGGTGCGTTTGGTGAGCGGGGCGCAGAAGGCAAGATTGCAGCTGCCAAATTCGCGCGCGAGCGCGAAGTGCCATACTTCGGCATTTGCTTTGGAATGCAGATGGCGGTGGTAGAAGCGGCGCGCAACATGGCTAACATGTCTGCTGCATCTTCTTCTGAATTTGGTCCGTGCAATGAGCCTGTCGTTGGCCTCATGACCGAGTGGCTTAAGGATGGCGAACTTCAGCAGCGGGCCGACAACGGAAATCTTGGCGGAACCATGCGGCTTGGCGCCTACGAGGCCAAGCTGAAGGATGGTACGCGCATCGCAGAAATTTACGGGTCCACCGATATTGCCGAGCGCCATAGGCATCGCTACGAGGTCAACATGACCTATCGCGAGCCGTTGGAAGCGGCAGGAATGACATTTTCAGGAGCATCACCAGATGGGCTGCTGCCTGAGACGATAGAAATTCCGGCGCACCCCTGGTTCATCGGCGTCCAGTACCACCCGGAACTGAAGTCCAAGCCATTTGATCCGCACCCGTTGTTCGCCAGCTTTGTTGCTGCCGCTTTGGCCCAAAGCCGACTGGTCTAAACCCACAGCATCAATACGATTTTTGCGTGTCGGTTGGCGCCTGAGCCGGGAAATGTGCAATATGCGCCACCAGACGCAGCAGTAGGCTGCAGTTCCAATTTTACAGGTGAGATTTCCATATGGACGTGGTCGAAATTGCGGCAGGTGAAAGCAAGCAGGTTGTATTCGGCAACGACAAGCCCTTGTCGATCATCGCAGGGCCCTGCGCCATGGAGAGCCGTGACCACGCGCTTGAAATGGCGACTGCGCTGAAAGAAATTACGTCAAAGCTTGGAATGGGGCTGGTCTACAAGTCTTCCTTCGATAAGGCCAACCGTACCTCAGCCAACAGTCCTCGTGGCTTGGGCCTTGAACTGGCTTTGCCGATCTTTGCCGAGGTAAAGGAAACGCTAGGCATTCCAGTGCTGACCGATGTGCATACAGCTGAGCAATGCGCGCCTGTGGCTGAAGTAGTGGATGTATTGCAGATCCCGGCTTTCCTCTGCCGCCAGACCGACATGTTGATTGCTGCTGCTGAAACAGGCGCGGTCGTGAACGTCAAGAAAGGGCAGTTTCTTGCACCCTGGGACATGAAGAACGTCATTGAAAAAGTACGAGGTGCAGGAAATCCGAATGTAATGGTAACCGAACGCGGGGCCAGCTTTGGTTACAACACCTTGGTGTCTGATATGCGCTCATTGCCCGAACTTGCAAAAACCCGCGCACCAGTGATTTTTGATGCGACGCACTCAGTGCAACAGCCCGGTGGGCAGGGCACAACGTCAGGTGGCCAGCGCGAATTCGTGCCTGTGCTGGCACGTGCTGCTGTGGCAGTTGGCGTGGCAGGCGTCTTTATGGAAACACATCAAGATCCTGATTCCGCGCCCTCTGACGGCCCCAACATGGTGCACCTGAAAGACATGCCCGCACTGCTTGAACGGTTGCAGGGCTTTGACGCGCTGGCCAAGGCTGCCTGATTTTGCCGAAATGACGTCTTCGTCAACCTTGTCTGCCAAGGCCACATTGCCAAAGGCGCGAAGCCTTTGTCGCGGCTCGAGTTTTAGGGCACACACTGACTAGGACATCTGCGCTTCGCTCATTGGCCGGCATGAATGAAATGCTGACGGCGGAAGAGGGCCAAGATGCCCGGATAGACGGCGTGAGCGGATGCCAGCCACCGACACCAAAATGGCAGCATAGATAACACCGATTTCGCGGCGCAAAGTGGGTATTGCCCTGACGCCGCAAATCACTAATCCTGCGTTCAAAGGGAGCAGCTTAGGCGGGCAATCGCTCGTGCAGGTTAGGGGTGTCGGCTTCATGAATGTGAACCCGCAATTTGGTCAAGAGCTTGATGCGCGGCAACCAATGCCGGAACCAACTTTTTCCTATGCCTCTCCAGACGATCCGCGCCTTAAGCAGATCATCATCAGGTTGATCGAACGCCTTACCGGTCAACCTCGCCTCAAACGCATGTATCTCGATAATCGCGCAAACCCGGTTGAGGGCGAGACCTTTTTTGCGGCGGCTATTCGCTATCTGAAACTACGGGTGGATTTCGATATGGCCCGGCTGCACGAGGTGCCCAAGCAGGGCCCTCTGGTCATCGTTGCCAATCATCCCTTCGGCGTTATTGATGGGCTTGTAGTCAGCCACCTTGCGTCGATGGTGCGTGGTGAATTCAAGATTTTGACCAACGCAGTTTTGAATCAAGCGCCGGAAATTGAAGGCTATCTACTGCCGGTTGATTTTGATGAGACGCCGGAAGCTCTTGCGACAAACATCCGTACCCGGAAAATATCACGTGATCTGTTGAGAGCTGGAGGCACGATTATCGTGTTTCCCGGCGGCACCGTCTCAACGTCACCACGACCGTTCGGCCGTGCGGTTGATCCTGTTTGGCAGCCCTTTACAGCTCAACTCGTGCAGAGGTCGAAGGCCACTGTCGTGCCAGTCTTTTTTGAAGGTCAGAATGGCAGACTATTTCAAGTTGCCAGCCACTTCAGCCGCACACTGCGACTGTCTCTCCTATTTCGCGAAGTTCGGGAGAGCATTGGCAGCCGTGTGCCCGTTCGTATCGGTCGGCCGATCCGATATGCCGAACTCGCACATCTAACTGATCGTCAGGAATTTGCTGAAGAGCTGCGCCAACGTACATATGCCCTTGGGTCAGCCCCCATGCCTCAAGGGACATACAGTGGCCTGACGATCGGGGAAAAGCTCAAGGCCAAACGATTGGCGCGTCAGCGCTAACCGCGACCACGATAAGCAGGCACACCTTGATCCGGTAGCCAGACGCCTTGTGGCACATCGCCTGTTTGCCAGAAAACGTCAATTGGGATGCCACCGCGCGGATACCAGTATCCACCAATGCGCAGCCATTTCGGCTCAAGCAAGTCCGCCAGACGCTTGGCAATGGCAATGGTGCAGTCCTCATGAAATGCACCATGATTTCTAAAGCTGCCTAGATACAGTTTCAGCGACTTGCTCTCGACCAGCCATTCGTCGGGCACGTAGTCGATGACGATGTGGGCAAAGTCCGGTTGGCCGGTAACGGGGCAAAGAGAAGTGAACTCAGGTGCGGTGAACCGGGCCACATAATCAGTTCCGGGATGGGGGTTGGCCACGCGTTCAAGTTCCGCAGCCTCCGGGGATGCAGGAAGGGCGGTCTGTTGGCCGAGCTGTGTGGCACCGGGTACATCGCTCATGATTTTTGTTTCCCGTGTCGTGAGCCTTCATAGATACAGGCTTCACCACAACTGTCGCGATGTATCTCGATGCGCGCAAGCTCAGGTAGCGGTGCTGCCAATCGGGTCCAGAGCCACAGTGTGATGTTCTCCAGTGTTGGTGCCTCAAGCCCCTCGATCTCATTGAGGAAGCGATGATCCAGCTCTTCTTGTGCTTGGCTCAGGATGTTTTCAACTTCACCAAAATCCCGGATCAGGCCGGTATCTTCGGCGGGCATGCCGTCCAGGGCAACAATCACGCGGAACGAGTGACCATGTAGCCGTCGGTTGGGATGGCCGTCTTCAGCGTGCGGTAAAAAGTGTGCCGCGTCGAAGGTGAATTGTTTTGTAATGCGCATGGCGGAGAAATCAGGCCTTACGGAATGCCGATATATTTATGTGACTGCAGGGACAAACGCCATTTGGGGTGTGAAAGGCAATAGGAAACCGCCAGTTGCGTGTTTTTATCGCGGGCAGGGCTGTCCATCGGTTGCAGGTAAAAATGCTGAAAATCAAGAGTTTCGAAGCATTCTGGCTGAGCTTCCGGCTCAGATTGAGGGTAGACCAGTTTCAGCTCTTGGCCGGACGTAAGAACAAGAGGCGCGTTAGCCTTCGGGCTGACGCAAATCCAGTCAATGCCACCTGTTTTGCCTCGAGGTGCTTTCAGTGTGCCGTTCGTTTCAACGGCGATTTCAAATCCGGCATTGTGTAGTTCGTCAATCAGAGCACCATCGAGCTGCAACAATGGCTCACCACCCGTGCATACGACCAAACGTCCGGCAAGGCCGCCCTGCCATTTGTCGGCGACCGCCTGAGTAAGTTGCTCAGGCGTTGCAAACTTGCCGCCCCCGTCACCGTCCGTACCCACAAACTCCGTGTCGCAGAAGGTGCATACGGCAGCCGCGCGGTCTTCTTCTCGACCCGTCCACAAATTGCAGCCGGCAAAGCGCAGGAACACCGCTGCCCGGCCAGCCTGTCCCCCTTCACCCTGCAGGGTCGCAAACATCTCTTTGACGGAGTAGGTCACTCGACATTTGCCTTCCAGCTGTCCCAGCCTGATGCGCGTAGCTCACAAGCCGGGCAGGTGCCACAGCCTTTGCCCCAAGGGTGGGAAGTATCACGGTCGCCAAGATAGCAGGTGTGGGTATCGTCGCGGATAATCTGCGTCAGAACATCGCCACCAAGCGCATGCGCCATAGCCCAGGTCTGTGCCTTGTCAATCCACATGAGCGGCGTCTCAATCACGAAGGCACGGTCCATGCCCAGATTGAGCGACGCTTGAAGTGACTTGAGCGTCGTATCGCGACAGTCCGGATAGCCGGAGTAATCCGTTTCACACATCCCACCCACCAGGACTGTCAGCCCACGTCTGAAAGCGATGGCAGCGGCATAGGTGAAGAACAGGAGATTGCGGCCGGGTACAAAGGTTGACGGTAGTCCTTCATCCGTGAACGCGATTTCGGCGTCGCGGGTGAGCGAGGTCTCAGAGATGCGGCCCAGATCAGTAAGGTCCAGCATATGGTCATCGCCGAGCTTTTTGGCCCAGTCCGGGTAGGCCGCGCGCATCTTGTTGAGAACCACCAGACGCTGCTCAAGTTCAATGGCATGGCGCTGGCCATAGTCGAAGCCGATGGTCTCAACGCGGGCATAGCGATCAAGCGCCCAGGCCAGCGTGGTGGTTGAATCCTGCCCGCCAGAAAAAAGGACAAGTGCACCGGTTTGATCTAACGAAGACGAAATGTTGCTCATACGCAGGTTGAAGCGCGGCTGCGCGTGGGCGTCAAGGTCTGGAGAACAAGGCCGATATGCCTCAACCTCGCAAGTCAGCTAGATGGGCACGTTGATCCACAGATAGCCGCCATAGGCATCGAAACCAGATATGCCTAAGCCTTCATATTTGCCTGAAATGGCGAAGTTGATGCCGCTTTCAGTCTGGAGAATTGTCCCCGCTTCGACGACCGCCCGAAAATCGTCTTCGCCATAGCGCACATTGCCAAGGGTCACAGTATCTGCCGGGTTGAAATCCCAGACCGCCGCAACAGCAACACGTGGCTCCAGCGTTGCGCCGCTGCCTATGTCGAATATGCGGGCAACCTCTGGACCAGCCCTCAGACGGCCGATGCTGACCGTTTGGCTGGCAATCTGCGCTCCGGAAGAGACAGTGTAGGAATCGAGTTCCTCCTGGATATACTCAATCGAGACTTCCGGCGTGATGCGGTAGGGACCCGCATGGAAATTGCCGGACAGCTGACCGGTGACCAGCCACCGCTCGGTGGAAACGTTGCCAGTGATACTGGCAGCATTGACGTCTGTATCCGATAGCCCCCAAGCAGCGCGGACATCAAAGAACAGCTGTGGCGTCAGGCGCATGGATGCGTAGGGCCCGACCATCCAGCCAATACCCTCAACGCGAGTGTTTGCGCTTCCGATGTCGTCATCCATCCAGTCGACCTGACCCATCAAGCCAGCAATGACCCATGGCGTGAGGTGAATGTCTGCCCCGGCATAGATAATGGCGAAGTGTCCATCCCTGTCGCCGCTGTCCGTGAAACGGGTGTAGTGCCCTTCCGTCCAAACATCGATGCAGCTGAGGCGCGACGCTCCTGAATCATCTGCACCGCATCCATCCGTCACATCACCTGACCCATATGATGAAGCCCTGAGCGTCGCGTCGCGCGCGGCCATTCCCCCAATTGGATGCCTGTCACTGGAGGAGGCCACCTGGAAAGAATGAGAGGGACTGATGCGCGGCGGGACGGCAGGCGCACGGCTGTGTTGATTGGCCGCGCGTGTCAGCACGTCTGCGGTATCAGTCGCGTCAGCATCGTCTCCCCAAAGGGCTTTGAGGCGCTTGCGGATGTAGCGGGGTCTGTCTGGACGATCCTCCAGAAGACGTCGCGCACGCTCAATCGCAAAGGTCTTGGTTGCCGCTGCAGCTGCTGGTGCGGTAGACGCCGCGCCCGGTACACAGGACACGGTGAAGCGCACACTACCTTCCGGAGAACTGAAGGGCAGTGTGGTGAACACCAGTGGCACATTGGTGCCGTCAGTGGGCGGATCATAGGCCACATTCCGGGTGTAGTTCCCAAAGGCCAGACCTCCGCCGCCAAATGTCAGTGTTTCGGCGAAAATGGTTGTTCCATCAAACGCAATGGCTCCCGAAACGGTTCCAACAGCGCCGGAACTGTAGCGGATGACGATGGAGATCGCGTCGCCATCGTTCAACGTCGTGATGGTGTTGCTTTCAGAAATGACCGCCGAGTTATGTGCGCGGGAAAAGACGTGCCCATCGAGTGCTGCGCAGTTTGCGAAGGTGGTATTTGCGTATGCAGGGGGAGCGGGCACGAACACCAAAACACCAGCTAGGGCACTCGCCGCAGCTGCAGACACGCGCAGCAAAGTCATCAAATTCATTCCGGACAGCCCCCCGGCCCCGTCCCAGTCACGGCGGGACCCTCTCTGTACCCATTGGAACGCAGCAGAACGGTGGCGTCTCGTATCAGATTTACTTTTGGTTAACGCTGTTGGGGGCGAGCAGAGGTCAAGGAATCTAGCCTTACATCTCGGACTCCATCGGCCAGCGCGTCGCTTCCAGGCACGGTTGGGTGCTGCATGCCTGCATCCACTGCTGAACCCCCGGCATTTGCCCCAGCATGGCCTTGCCTTCTGGCGTGAGGGAGACGGCAACCATGGTGCAATACATAAAAATGTCTGCGAGCGAGAAGGTGACTCCGGCAAGGAATGGCGTTTCCTGTAGCCGGTCTTCCACGACCTGAATGTAGTATTGAATGGCCGGAAGGGCTTCGCGGATGAGATCTTCTCGCGGCTCACGTCCCATCATTGGCACAACGATCCGCGGCAGCACCAGACGCTCTTCTGTTAGAGGAAAGACATAGTGGTCCGTCACCGCCATCCACTGGCGCATACGCGCCCTCTCCAGCGGGTCTGATGGTTGCAGGTCGCCATTGTTGTAGACATCGTCAATGTAAGGACAGATCGCAGCGCTTTCATACATGGCGATGGTCTGGCCGTTGTCGGTGATCTCCACGGCGGGTGTTTTCATGAACGGATGACGCGCGCGGTGCTCCGGTGCTTTCGAGTCAGTAGGAACAGTCTCGTGTTTGATACCGGCTGCCTCGGCTACGGTTGAGACAATGCGGCCATAGGTCGAAATCTGAGCGACGTAGATCCTGAGCATCAGTCTGCCGCCACAGCAGAGCCGATAGGGGCAGTGCTTGCGACGAGTTTCAAATCATCGTCGCTCATGCGGTCGATGCCTTTGGCGTAATTCAGAGCATTCTGGTGATAGAAACGTGCATTGAATAGGTTGGCCTCGCCATTGTCTCGCGTACCGACCTGCTTTGCCGGGACACCGGCAATGATTGAGTTGTCGGGAAATTCCTGACCCTCTCGCACAATGGTGTGCCCGGCGACGATGGAGTTTGCGCCGATTTTTGCTCCGTCCATGATCGTGGCATTGATGCCGATAAGACATCTGTCGCCGATCTCACAACCATGCAGCGTCGCATGATGGGTAATGGAGCAGTCCTCACCCACAATGGTCGGCGTCCCATTGCCCACATGCACCATGACGAAGTCCTGGATATTTGTGCGTGCGCCGATCCGAATTTCAAACATTTCCGCCCGCATCACAACCTGCGGCCAGATGCTCGCGCCGGGACCTATCTGGACTTTGCCGTAGAGGGTGACGGTGTCGTGGATATATGCTGGATCATCAAGGGTCACACTGGAACCAATATGCGGCATGCGGACTATCTCTGTTTAGCTTGTTGCAGGAGTGAGCCGTCGGGCAGCCCAAATCGCCAAAGTGGCGGGAACGATGACGCCAGCAAAGTCTGATGCCGTGATGATGTCAAACGGGAAGCCACGGTTGATGAAGATGCCGAAGTGATAGAGCGCGTGAAACGCAAACCACAAACCGCCGGCCAATGCCAGTCTCTGGTCATGACGCAGGGCACCCCAGAAGAGGATCAGCCCCCCTGCCAGATAGGCAAGAGACACATCGCGCATGAAATGCAAAGAGAATGGCCCCATCATCGCAACGCCGGGTGTGTTGTCATAAAACATCTGCGGCAGGAACCAGATATAGCCAGAGATGATGATGGCGTATCCGGCAAGAATAAATAGGAGAATACGGGCCATTGGAGTGTGTCCTTCTGCTTGGGCGTGGCAACAACCGGATCATCCAGCGATGTTTTGTGCCGCGCTGGTGCCAATGCGGGTGAAACGGTCAGAGCCAAAGCGGCACGACTTCTCTGTATGACGTTTTAGATAAGCTTGCCGTGACGGATTGTGCGCTAGAGGCCTGCAATCTTCAGCAGTTCAGCAACAAAAGCTTCATCGCTTCGCGGTTCAAGCGCGCCATTGAGATGTAGGGAAACCCCGCCATGCAGCAGCATCCAGATGCGCATCACGGCGCGGCGATTGTCGTCGCTTGAGGCGTGCTCATCGCCAAACATTGCCAGTGAGAGACCGATAAGCCGCTGCACTTGTGTGCCCAGAGCCTTGTCCGCAAACATCGATGCATTCCGCTGCGCCATCATCACTTCATAGAGGTGTCGCCGCGTAACCGCGAAGTCAGCATACGCTTTGACATAGTCCTTGGCTGATTTCGCGCTTGCAACCGCGTCAGCGAGTGCGCCGAACCCATACGCACCGACGGCAACGAGCAACGCGTCACGATCCTGAAAGTGATTGTAGAGAGACCGGTGGGCAATACCCAGATCTCCGGCAACCTGTCGAAGGCTCAGCTTGGCAGAACCGCCTGCCTCCACCCGCTTTACCGCAGCCGCAAGCGCCTCTGCCGCCACATTGCCATGGCGATAGGTTTTGCGTTTCGCGGCTGTGGTTGCAGCTGCTGTCCCGGAGGCAGAACCGGCGCGTTTGGAAGTAGGGGCCATGCCTGCATGTTTAGGTCTTTTTGACGTGCCACGCGACCGTCATCTGTGCCACCTGGTCACCGTCTGCATTTGTGAGATCTACAGCGACATCAAAAGCCACTTTGCCGTCGGCATTTAGTTTCTCGAGAAGCTCAGTACCCGGCAGCAGGGTCCTAGAATGGGCCGTGATCATTCCCTTGGCAACTTTGGTGTAGGAAATCTCTGCCTTACCCGCGATGGGGCGCACCTCGAGGATTACTGGTGCAAAAGCACCGGCCATGGCGGCACCCGAAGCTGCTTCTCCAAGCGTAAACAGCGCGCCGGCGTGCTGACTGCCAATGTGGTTGATGCTGGTTTCTGTCTGCGGCATCCGGGCGGTGCCTTGCCCATCGGCCACGTCCGTTATCTCAACGCCTGTGTGTGTCGCGAACGGAACATTGAATTGTTCCTTTATGACTTGAAACATGTTCATCGTGCATCTCCATTAAAAACATCCAGTGGATGCATATGGGCGATGACAAGAGTGGGTCAACAAGAAAAAAAGTTAGGTGATTTGCTTATTATTCTTGCGCAGGTCATGCGCCCAACATAACTTAGGCAAATGACTAACCAACAAAATACTTCCGATCTGTCGCTGGACGGTGTGTTTCACGCACTGTCTGATTCCACGCGTCGTGCTGTATTGGCCCGCCTGACCACAGGTCCTGCGAGCGTCAGCGAGTTGGCACAGCCATTTGAAATGGCTCTGCCGTCCTTCATGCAGCATCTCAAGGTGCTGGAAGGCTCAGGACTGGTGAGCACCCAAAAACAGGGCAGGGTCCGTACGTGCGAAATGGAGCCGCAGGCTCTTTCAACCGCTCAGGACTGGATCGTGGAACAAAAGGCACTTTGGGAAGGTCGATTGGACCGTCTGGAATCCTACCTGGATGGTCTGCAAGCATCTGCCAACAAGGAGGAATGACCATGCAGCCCAACATCGTATCTCGAGACGAATGGCTCGACGCTAGGAAGGCTCTGCTGGCTAAGGAACGCGAAGTGACACACCTGCGCGACGAGGTTGCCGCCCAACGGCGCGCGCTGCCATGGGTGAAGGTCGAGACGCCGTACGTGTTTCAATCCATGTCGGGCCCGGTGACGCTGGCAGACCTGTTTGAAGGACGCAGCCAGCTACTGGTGCAGCACTTCATGCTTACACCTGGCAAGGACCATATCTGTCCTGGCTGTTCTTTGATGGCAGATCATGTACCCGGCGCGAGCCTGCATTTCAAAAATGCTGACCTGAGTTTCGCTGCCATTTCACGCGCACCCATTGAACAGATAGAAGCAGCCCGCACCCGTATGGAATGGGACTTCCCCTGGGTGTCATCTGGTGGAACCAGTTTCAATTATGACTTTGGCGTTTCGTTCACGCCTGAGCAGATCGCCGAGGGAAAGCCGCTCTACAACTTTGGGACCACCGGGTATTTGGATGAGGACGTCCACGGCACCAGCGTTTTTGCTAAAAACGACGCAGGTGAAGTGTTCCATACATACTCAACATATGCCCGAGGCGACGAAGCTTTCATCGGGGCGTTCTCATTTCTCGATCTCGTGCCCAAAGGGCGCAATGAAGAGGGCACCATGAGCTGGGTCCGGCTGCATGATGAGTATGGGCGCGCAGTGCCAATGGATGACGACTGCTGCTGATCGCCATAAACCGTTGCGGGTTCTCTTCGCTCAGGAAGCGATAGACTTGCCAGCCGACTGGAGGTCCGCAAAGGCTTCATCAAGACGCTCGACCATGCTGACTTCAGCTTCCCGAAGCCATGTGCGCGGATCGTACTTCTTCTTGTATGGCGTGCCGTCGTCCGGATCGATCTGGTATTTGAAAGCCCGAGCGTTGGCTTCTACATAGGCGCCGACCGCCTTGGACTGGGCAAACTGGGTATCGGTATCGATGTTCATCTTGAACACGCCGTATTCCAGTGCTTCCGCAATCTTGGATTTTTCAGAACCCGAACCACCGTGGAACACCAGGTCCAACGGGTTGTCGCCAGTCTGGTAGCGTTCCTTCACCAGCGCCTGAGAATTCTTCAGGATCTCAGGACGAAGCTGCACATTGCCGGGCTTGTAGACACCGTGGACATTGCCGAAAGAAGCAGCGAGTGAGTAATGGCCGATGGGCGACAGGATGTTGTGGGCGTAAAGCACGTCTTCAGGCTGCGTATAGAGCTTGTCGTTATCGATCTCATCAGAGCCAACACCGTCTTCTTCGCCGCCGGTCACGCCAAGCTCGATCTCGATGCTCATATCCAGCGGCACCATGCGCTTGAGGATGCGAGCACTCTCGGAGATGTTCTCTTCGATAGGCTCTTCAGACAGGTCGAGCATGTGGGACGTGTAAAGCGGCTTGCCGGTTTCCTTGTAGAAGGCTTCGCCGTGGTCCAGCAGCTTCTCTACCCAGGGAATGAGTTTTTTGTTGGCGTGGTCCGTGTGCAGCACAACGCAGACGCCGTAGTGCTCGGCCAACATATGAACATGCTTGGCCAATGCGACCGCACCCAGCACCTTGCCTTCATCCCCGTCCGGAAAACCCTTGCCCGCATAGAACTGCGCGCCGCCATTTGAAGCCTGAATGATGACGTCTGACTTGTTCTTCGCTGCCGCTTCCAGCACCGCGTTTGCGGTGTTGGAATTCACTACATTGACGGCGGGGAGTGCGTATTTCCCGTCTTTGCAGGCCTTGAGGAGCGTTTTGTAGTCTTCGCCGCTGACGACGCCGGGCTTCACAGACATCTGGAATATCTACCTATGTTCTGGGTGTTGAATGCGTGTTGGCCGCTTTGATACTGGCTTCCGGGAGAGTCTGCAATGACTCTAAAGTGTCGCCAACCCAAGCGGGAAACGGTCAGGTGAGGGGAAGGTCCACGGACTTGAAGGCTGTGCGGGCGCGCAACACCCCAAACCAGCTCTCAATATGCTCATGGCGCTTGTGATCCACCGGCAATTTGTACCAGCGCGCCACTGTCAGCCCGACCGGAATATCGGCCATTGAGAAGCGCTTTCCCGCTACAAATGGGGAGATATCAAGCTGTGAATTCAAAACCCGTAGTTTGAATTCCACCAAGTCTGTGGATTTGGCAATCATCTCTTCCGTGACGTCAGGAGATTTCCGGATCAGTCCGTGGAAGATCGGCCGCATTTCCGGCCAGAAGTCAGTCGCCTGCCAGTCCATCCATTGTTCTTCCATCGCCCGGACCCGCGCATCGCTGGGATAGTGAAGGCCGGTGCCGCTTTCAGGCGCATATGTCGCGAAAAGATATCGAATGATGGCATTTGATTCCCAGATGGTCGTGTCACCATCCTTGATGACCGGCACCAGCCGGTTGGGATTGAGGGCTTCGTACTCGGGGGTGTCCGTTACGCCGTGGGTACCGCCTGCCTCAAGACGCTCATAGGGCACCTTCAGTTCTTCCAGCGTCCAGATGACCTTCTGAACATTGATTGAGTTATTGCGTCCCCACAGTCGGATCTTGGCTTTAGAGGGTGGCATTTCAGGCTCTCCGGGTGCGCGGGACAGACAAATTATGACGGCATCTTCCAAGCCATCGAGGCTTCGGCTATGTAGTCGCCATCTTATGCCTCACCAGACCCCGTTCTAGATAGACCCAATAGACCGCAAGGAGCGCCAAAATGGCTGCCATCATCGACATCACTGCTCGCGAAATCCTCGATAGCCGCGGCAACCCCACCGTCGAAGTGGATGTGGTGCTGGAAGATGGTGCCTCCGGCCGCGCCGCTGTGCCGTCAGGTGCATCTACCGGTGCGCATGAAGCTGCTGAATTGCGCGACGGCGATGCAAAGCGCTACGGCGGTAAGGGCGTGCTGCAGGCTGTTGAGAACGTGAACACCGAGATTTTTGACGCAATTGCCGGCATGGACTCAGAAGACCAGATCCTGCTGGATCGCATGATGTGCGACCTCGACGGCACACCCAACAAATCTCGTTTGGGTGCCAACGCCATTCTTGGCGTGTCTCTGGCGCTGGCAAAGGCATCGGCCCAGTCTTGCGGCTTGCCGCTCTACAAATATGTAGGTGGTCCCGCTGCACGGGTTCTTCCGGTGCCAATGATGAACATCGTCAATGGCGGTGAGCACGCGGACAACCCCATCGACATCCAGGAATTCATGATCATGCCGGTGTCCGCACCCACGATTGCGGACGCAGTGCGCATGGGGTCGGAAGTATTCCACCAGCTCAAGAAGGGCCTGAAGGATGCAGGCCACAATACCAATGTAGGCGACGAGGGCGGCTTTGCGCCAAACCTGGCGTCAACTGAAGACGCCCTGAGCTTCGTCATGAAGGCCGTGGAAGCAGCCGGCTACAAACCAGGTGACGACATTCACCTGGCCATCGATGCGGCTTCAACTGAGTTTTTCAAGGATGGCAACTACGTACTGGCTGGTGAAGGCAAGACACTGGATGCCGCTGGCATGGTCGACTATTGGGCAGACCTCGTGGGCCGCTTCCCGATTATCTCCATAGAAGATGCCATGGCGGAAGATGACTGGGACGGCTGGAAAGCTCTTACAGACAAGATCGGCGACAAGGTGCAGCTGGTGGGTGACGACCTGTTCGTCACCAATACTGCACGTCTGTCTGATGGCATTGCCAAGGGCGTCGCCAATTCAATTCTCGTCAAGGTGAACCAGATTGGCTCCCTGACGGAGACACTGGAAACTGTGGAGATGGCACACAAGGCATCCTACACGAATGTGATGTCTCACCGCTCCGGTGAAACAGAAGACGCAACGATTGCCGATCTTGCAGTGGCGACAAATTGCGGCCAGATCAAAACCGGCTCTCTTGCCCGCTCTGACCGGACGGCAAAGTACAATCAGCTCATCCGCATTGCGGAAGAACTCGGACCGGCCGCAGAATATGCCGGCAAGTCAATCCTCAAGGGATAGTGATGTTTATGGTCGCAGGTTCCAGGGCTCGACCTGGCCTGCGATCGTAACACTGTCGTCCGAGGCAAACGCTTGAAGCGCGCCTTCGCAAATTTCCTCATGGGTCAACCAGCGGGATTGGCCATCTTCGTGGACGAAGCCAAGAAGCACCTGCCGGTAGCGGACATGCGGCAGCCCCTGCATATGCCGGACACGTACCTCTCCTAACGCGCTGGGACGAGAGGCTGCCGAGCCCAGAACCTCAATCAGTGTCCCATCTGCCGCTATCTGGTGTGAGATGTGCGACCGTAATGGTTCATCACGCCCATGCATCCAGATCAGGGATGCCGCAAAGGGGCCGTGTGATGCAGCTATCTCATCAAGTGCCGACAGAAATGCAGGACCATCCGCCCAGTCGATATCATAGGTGTGGGTCCGACTATGCAGCGCTGCATCGTCAAAGGAGAAACTGCTCGCTCGCCTCGATAAAACAACGACATCTCCCTGCGTGTCCTTAGCGATCTGCTGCGCTGCAGATTTCAGCATGCCCGTGGTGCCGATGAGCAGAAGCGACATACGCTGGTCTCCTTAGAGAAGCGTGCGCGTCATGAAGGCCTTCGCATCCGCAAATGCCTTTTCACGCATTGCCGGGTTGCCGCCAATATGCGCGCCCCGTTTTGTCATGGTGGCAAATCCTTCGATGCGTGCTTCACGGCTTGAAACATCCACACCCTTGTCGGTCATCATTCGGCCATCCGCTGTGACAGTGATATTGCGGGTGGGTGGCAGCGCGATAACGTCAGGAAGGAACGTCAATTCGTCTGTGCTGTCGAACGAGTGATAGCTCTCCGGGTACAGAATGATTTCGGCATTGCCCCCATGCGCGTTGATATCATCGGTCAGTTCAACAGCCGGAGCGGCAGGCGTGTAGTCCTCTGCCTCGCCCATCAATGTGCACATGGGTGCGTTGGACCAGCGATTGTCCTCAACCTTGATGTGTGTTGCCGGATAGACCGGCATATGTGCTGCAAAGCGTCGACCGTTCTCGCTGAGTTTTTCGGCAATCGGCAGCCAGGCGGCATATGTTGCCATGCCGCCGCCAAGGCTCCAGCCGGCAATGGCAACCCGTTTTGCATCAATCTTTGGATTATCTGCGAGCAATGCCAGCGCGGCATACGCATCGCAAATCATCATGGCCATGGTGACGTCGATCTGGGTGGTGGAGACTTCCAGCGTGCCGCGCGCTTCAAACGAGTGCGGGCGGAAAGTGGCGATGCCCATTTCATGAAACATGTCGGCATAATCCAGATGGTGTGATCGCCACCCGTAAGACCCATGACACATCACGACACAGGGAAAGGGGCCATCGCCTTTTGGCAATTCCAGGTCGCCAAAGATTTCCTGGGGTTTTGCGGAGCCATCCAGGATCTGCGTGAATTCAAAAGCGTCGCTGCTTGTATAGGTGATGCGTTCGCCCCGATCCGTGCGTGGATCGCGTGTGAGTTCAACCATGATTTTGTCTCCCAACTAGTCCGCACGGCTGCTTTGCCTTGCTGACGGTGTTCTTCTGTTTTTGTTGGTCACACAATGGGATGATCAGGCCTTGTGCCGCAAGAGAGGGCGAGTGAGATGGCTGGTAAATCCAATGGCAAGACAGTCGATTTCTATTTCGGGCTATCCAGCCGCTACTCCTATCTGGCACATACGCAACTTGACGGCATCGCTGAGAGAACCGGTGCAACATTCGTGTGGAAGCCGCTTTTCACGCCCGACCTGATGAACAAGCAGGGGCAGAATCCCTTCGCGTCTGAACCCCCGTCAGGTGCCTATGATGTTGAATATCGTTTACGCGATGTTGCGCGGTGGGCGCGGCACTATGGCATTCCATACGTTGAGATTGATGGACGTCTGGAAGGAGACCGCCACCAGTTCTCGCTGGCAGCCGTCGCGGGAGCCGCACTTGGCAAGGCCGAAGCCATGTCGAAGGCGATATTTGCGGCGATGTTTCAGAGTGAGCGTCGGTCATTGACCGATATGGAGCTTGTTGAGATAGCTGTTGCGCTGGGGTTGGACGCCGCAGCCTATTCAGAGGCGCTAACATCGCCGCAAACCGAAGCGCTGCACCAAAGCCACATTGAAAGCGGCATTGCTGCAGGGGTGTTCGGTGCACCAACATTTGTTTGCGATGGCCATCTGTGGTTCGGCAATGACCGGTTGGTCCTGCTCGAGGAGTGGCTTGCAAACAAAGACTAGTTGGTTGTGTCGAGATAGCGCGGCAAATCAGCAAGCAGGCTGTCCCGAGCACGGACACTGGCGTAGCCCTCGGTCGGGCCCCCATCCAGGATGAGCCTCGCGAAGACCAACGGTGTATCTTCAGCCACGTTTTCGCCCTTTGGCCAGTCATTGGTCCAGCCAATGAACCACCCAACCTGCCGGTCACGCATAACGGCCCCATCCGTGCCGCGGGCAAACCCATTTCCAGTCTTTCCTTTGGCAATGCGATCATCGTCGAACTCATAAGACGCCGTTGCTTCAATGGCGAGTTCCTGGGATGCGACTTTGACTGGTAGCGAGCGCATCATGAGTTTGCTGAGGAATGCGATCTGCTCCCGCGGGGAGATAGCCAGCGACGAGCTCAGCCATGCATGGGTAATCCCGTTGTTTTCCCCTGCAGTGCCGCTCATGTCCCGATTGCCGTAGTTGAAACGCTCCAGATACGTCTCTATGCCGTCAAGACCCAACGGGCGGGTCACTTCCCATGAGTACCAAACAACTGAATCCCGCAACCATGTGCGGGGCGTTGTGGTGGCCTTCCAGTTTTCAATCCAGGCGACATGCTTGTTCGGGTCGAAGTCAACAGCCGGCGCCTCTGGGGATGTGAGCACGCGGGTATCAAATCCGATGACCGCCAAAGGTAGCTTGAAAGTTGATGCAGGCGTCGCACGCCTGTCGCAGTCACCTTCTTCAACCAGGATTTCACCGGTGTCAGACCGGGCAACAAGCGTGCAGGCGGCTTGGGCATCAGATTGGGCAACAGCAGAACCAACGGGCATGACAACAACCATCAACGCAACAAAAAGGGAGGGGCGCAAATACATGATCAAAACTCAATACAAATCAGGAAAGGGCGGACCGGGGGCCGCTTGATCTAGAGAATTTTGAACATGATGTGGGCATCAACATGGCCAAGTGTTGGATGTGCAAAGGCGCCGGGGAGTGTTCCCATGATTTCAAAGCCCAACCTCTGCCATAGAGCGACAGCCCCCGTGTTGGTTGCGACCACGAGATTGAACTGCATCGCGGTAAAGTTGCGGCGACGAGCCTCATCCTGAGAGTGTTCGCACATGGCGGCCGCGATGCCGCGCCCTCGCGCGTCAACTGACGTCACATAGCCGCAGTTGGCCACGTGGGAGCCGCCGCCCATCTGGTTCGCCTTCATGTAGTAGGTGCCCAGCGCTGCACCGTCTTCAAGGGCAACAAAAGTGTGTTTGTCAGAAGCCAGCCAGTACGCGAGTGCATCCTCACGGCTGAAATCTCGGGGTAGGGCATAGGTTTCGCCAGCTCGGATGACCGGCTCCAACATGCCCCAGATCACATCAGAATCCGCATTGGTGGCCGGGCGTATAGTCAGCATGTCCGTGTCTCGCATTTGTGGCGTGTGCGCTCTGCACAGACCACTATCACACGGCCTCTCTTGCTCATGAACAGCCGGATTCAAATTTCCAGCGACTCACCCTAAGTCACTGACTTTTATGGGGTTGCAATAAGAATCACTTTTGTGATTCCTTGGATGTATGAAGATGCACGAGACGATTCGCACGACGCATTACGGTGGGCGCTACTCCGCTGAACGAGACGGTTTGCGGTCGCGTTTGGGTAGGGCCATCGTACCGGTGGCTTGCCTGTGCATCATGGGCTACTTCGCCTACCACGCTATCCATGGCGACAATGGCCTGTTGCGGCTCGCTGAGATACGCGAAGTGCGCCAGGAGTTGTCCCAAAAGGTTCTCTCGGCGCAGCAGATCAGACGTGATCTTGAACGCGATGTGGCGCTTTTGCGTCCCGAAAGCCTGGACCCGGATTTGCTGGATGAGCGCGCGCGCGCTGCCCTCGGTTTTGCACACCCTGACGAGTTGACCGTCTTTGTTGACGAGTAGTCAGTTTTGCCGGTTATCAGGCTGTTTCGGCCCGATTGCGAAAACGACCCGGTTCTCACAATTTTGTAACCCGTGGCCACCTGCATTCGACGGTTTTGTGCGCGGGAGTGCATCGCGCATTAAACCTTGGCGCGGTAGACTTTGACCAAATCACGTCATTTGCCGGTTGTCGGCACGAGGGAGTCCTAAATGGCTGCGCGCAGCACGGCGTCAAAATCCGCCTCAAAGAAAACCGCGTCGAAATCCATCGCTCAGACCGAAGCCGAGCGGCAGGACGTTTCCCAGGCGGCGTGGGACAAGATCAAACGCGCAAACCCCAAAATGTCCAAGGAAGATACGCTCCAGGCCTATCGGGACATGTTGATGATTCGCCGATTTGAGGAGCGCGCCGGACAGATGTACGGCATGGGCCTCATTGGTGGCTTCTGTCACCTGTATATCGGGCAGGAAGCCGTCGTGACCGGCGTTGAGATGGCGCTCGAGGATGGTGATCAGGTGATTACCTCCTACCGCGACCACGGTCACATGCTTGCCAAGAAGATGGATCCCAAAGGGGTGATGGCCGAGTTGACGGGCCGCGCCGGTGGGTATTCCCGGGGTAAGGGGGGCTCAATGCATATGTTCTCGACTGAGAAAGCATTTTATGGCGGTCACGGGATTGTCGGAGCGCAGGTTCCCATCGGCACAGGGCTGGCCTTTGCCAATGCCTACCGGGATAACGGACATGTATCGGCGACCTTCTTTGGTGAGGGCGCGTCCAATCAGGGGCAGGTCTACGAAGCCTTCAACATGGCGGAACTCTGGAAGCTGCCGGTCATCTATGTGATCGAGAACAATGGCTATGCCATGGGCACCTCTTTGAAGCGTGCCGCTGCTGAAACCCATCTCTACAAGCGAGGGCGCTCGTTCAACATTCCCGGCGAAGAAGTGGACGGCATGGACGTGGCGCAAGTGCGTGAGGCAGCGTCCCGCGCCGCCCAATGGTGCCGTGACGGCAATGGGCCGATCATCCTTGAGATGAAAACCTACCGCTATCGCGGCCACTCCATGTCTGACCCGGCGAAATACCGCTCAAAGGATGAAGTGCAGAAGATGCGGGCAGAGCATGACCCCATCGACATGGTGCGGGCCCGCATTCTGGATGGAAAATGGGCGAGCGAAGACGACCTCAAAAAGATTGACCGGGAAATCAAGGATGAGGTGTCAGCGGCTGCCGAATTTGCGCAGGAAAGCCCTGAGCCTGATCCCAAGGAACTGTGGACTGATATCTATGCCCCTCTTGAAGGAGGCGCACGCTAATGCCCACTAACATCACCATGCCCGCGCTATCGCCCACCATGGAAGAAGGCACTCTTGCCAAATGGCTGGTCAAGGAAGGCGATACAGTCTCATCAGGCGATGTCATTGCTGAGATTGAAACCGACAAGGCCACCATGGAAGTGGAAGCCGTGGACGAAGGCATAGTCGGCAAGCTCCTGGTGGCAGAAGGCACAGAGGCTGTGCCTGTCAATGACGTGATTGCCGTGCTGCTGGAAGACGGTGAAGACGCCAACGCAATGGATGCGGCACCTGTGGCGCCAAAACCAGCGCCAGCGGCTGAGGCTTCCGAGCCAAGTTCTGCTGTCGGGCCAGCACCTACACCAGTAGAAGTCGCAGAACCGGATGTCCCTTCGGGCACTGCTATGGTGTCCATTACGGTTCGTGAGGCATTGCGTGATGCAATGGCTGAAGAGATGCGGGCGGATGATCGCGTCTTCGTCATGGGTGAGGAAGTCGCTGAATACCAAGGTGCCTACAAGGTTACTCAGGGCTTGCTCGACGAGTTTGGCCCCCGGCGCGTCATTGACACACCTATTACCGAGCATGGATTTGCCGGTATTGGTGTTGGTGCCGCTTTCGCCGACCTTCGGCCGATTGTTGAATTTATGACGTTCAACTTTGCCATGCAGGCCATTGACCAGATTATCAACTCTGCGGCCAAAACCCGCTACATGGCGGGTGGCAAGATTGGCTGCCCGATCGTGTTTAGAGGGCCCAACGGGGCTGCAGCCCGTGTCGGTGCCCAACACAGCCAGGACTATGCTGCCTGGTACGCCCATATTCCCGGCCTCGTGGTTGTAGCTCCGTACTCTGCAGCGGACGCCAAGGGACTGCTAAAAGCAGCTATCCGAGATCCAAACCCGGTGATCTTCCTTGAAAACGAAGTGATGTACGGCAAGACCTTTGATGTGCCGGACACCGACGATTGGATCGTGCCCATCGGCAAGGCAAAGGTATTGAAGGAAGGTACGGACGTTACCATCGTCTCGCACTCCCACAGCCTGACTTATGTGATGGATGCACTGCCTGAGCTTGAGGCTGCCGGTATCAATGCAGAAGTCATCGACCTTCGTACAATCCGTCCGCTCGACAAGCAGGCGATCATCGACAGCGTCAAAAAGACCAATCGCTGCGTAACCGTAGAAGAAGGTTGGAGCATCTGCGGCATCGGGTCAGAGATTTCCGCAATGCTGATGCAAGATGCGTTTGATCATCTTGATGCGCCAGTGATGCGCGTAGCAGGCAAGGACGTGCCCATGCCCTATGCTGCCAATCTTGAAAAACTGGCACTGCCAAGTGCTGCTGAAGTCGTCGAGGCGGTCAGAGCCGTCACTTACAGGTAGAGCGCTCCCATGCCCATTTCTGTCCTCATGCCCGCGCTATCCCCCACAATGGAAGAGGGGACGCTTGCCAAATGGCTTGTGAAAGAAGGTGACACGGTTTCGTCCGGCGATGTCATCGCGGAGATAGAAACCGACAAGGCAACCATGGAAGTGGAAGCTGTTGACGAAGGTACCGTCGGCAAAATACTGGTCGATGAAGGCACCGAAGGTGTTGCCATTAATACGCCCGTCGCCGTCATTCTTGAGGACGGTGAAGACGCGTCCGCCCTTGAGGGCTTCAAGGTAGGCGGTGGAGTTGCGCCCAAGATGGAAGCTGCGCCTGCCGCAGAGCCAAAACCGGATGCGCCTGCAGCAGCACCGGCTCAAATGCAGGTAGCAGCGCCTGCCGCTGCAAAGAGTGACCGCGTGTTCGCCAGTCCATTGGCCCGCCGTATTGCTGCCGACAAGGGTATCAACCTTTCCGGCATTGCAGGCTCGGGTCCGCACGGTCGTATCGTCAAAGCAGACGTGGAGAGTGCCAAACCGGGCGCTAAGTCCGCAGAACCGAAGAAGCCACCTTCCGCACCGGGCGGTGGACTTGTGGGATCGCTGCCGGACCCACGGCTCTACTATGAGGAAGGCACATACGAGGAAGTTCCACTGGACAGCATGCGCAAATCCATTGCGAAGCGTCTGACCCAGTCAAAGCAGGAAATCCCTCATTACTATCTCACGATTGACTGCGAGCTTGATGAGTTGCTGCGCGTTCGTAAGGAATTGAATGCGCGTGGCGAAAAGGACGGCATCAAGGTGTCTGTCAACGACTTCATTATCCGCGCATCCGCGCTGTCGCTGATGAAGGTGCCTGACTGCAATGTCTCCTATGCAGGCGATGCTCTGTTGAAGCACAAGCACGCGGATATCGGCGTCGCAGTTGCCCTGGATGGCGGGCTGATTACGCCTATCGTCAAGGCAGCGGACACCAAGGGGCTGGGACAGATCTCTGCCGAGGTGAAAGACCTTGCAGCCCGCGCCAAAGATAAGAAGCTCAAGCCGTCTGATTATGAAGGCGGGTCGTTCTCGGTTTCCAATCTCGGCATGTTTGGTATCAAGAATTTTACCGCCGTTATCAATCCTCCCCAGTCTGCCATCATGGCTGTGGGCGCCGGCGAAGAACGCCCGGTCGTGCGCGAGGGTGTGCTGGGTTCTGCCACCATGATGACAGTGACGCTGTCATGTGATCACCGCGCCATCGACGGCGCGCTGGGAGCGACGCTTCTGCAGGCCTTTAAGGTCCTGATCGAAGATCCGCTCACCATGCTGCTTTAAAGGAACTGGTCCATGGCAAGTGCATACGATCTCGTCGTGGTTGGGACAGGGCCGGGTGGCTATGTTGCGGCCATTCGAGCAAGTCAGCTGGGAATGAAGACGGCAGTTGTTGAACGGTCCGAGCTGGGTGGCATTTGCCTCAACTGGGGCTGCATCCCGACCAAGGCACTGCTGCGTACGTCTGAAATCTATGACCATCTTCAGCATCTCGATGATTTTGGTCTGTCTGCGGACAATGTATCTTTCGACATCTCAAAAATCGTCAAGCGCTCCCGCAAGGTCGCGGGGCAGCTTTCATCGGGCATTTCGTTCCTGATGAAGAAAAACAAGATCGACGTCATTGTCGGAACTGCAAAGCTTGCTGGAAAAGGCAAGCTCATCGTCGAGAATGAAGGCACGACCCAGGACGTGACAGCCAAGCACATTGTGTTGGCCACGGGTGCCCGGGCCCGCACTTTGCCAGGGCTTGAACCCGACGGTGAGACAGTTTGGACCTATCGCGAAGCGATGGTGCCAAAGGAGATGCCGAAGAAACTGCTGGTCATCGGATCAGGTGCTATCGGCATCGAGTTTGCCAGTTTCTACAACACAATGGGTGCAGACGTGACGGTGGTCGAAGTCATGGACCGCATCCTGCCCGTAGAGGACGAAGACGTTTCGTCGTTTGCGCTCAAGGCATTCAAGAAGCAGGGCATGAAGCTTGTCACCAGCGCCAAGGTGGCAGCGCTAGATGTGAAGGGCGGGGCGGCTACCGCGACAATTGAGGTCAAAGGAAAGTCATCCAAGGAAACCTTCGACAAAGTCATTCTGGCGGTGGGCATTACGGGAAATGTCGAAGACCTTGGGCTCGAAGATCTGGGCGTAAAAGTGGACCGCGGCCACGTTGTCGTGGATGGTTATGGCCGCACAGGCGTAGATGGTATTTATGCGATCGGTGATCTCACCGGGCCACCCTGGCTGGCGCACAAGGCAAGCCATGAAGGTATTTCCTGCGTGGAAAAAATTGCGGATCTCAAAGGGGTACATCCGCTCGATACCTCAAACATTCCAGGCTGTACCTATTGCCGCCCACAGGTCGCTTCTGTCGGCTTGACCGAGGCCAAGGCCAAGGAAGCGGGGCATGAGGTGCGTGTCGGTACATTCCCGTTTCAGGGTAATGGCAAGGCCATCGCCCTAGGGGAGCCGGACGGGTTCATCAAAACCGTTTTCGATAAGAAGACCGGTGAACTACTGGGTGCCCACATGATTGGCCCGGAAGTAACCGAACTTATTCAGGGCTACACGGTGGCGCGCCAGCTTGAAACCACCGAAGCCGAATTGATGCAGACGGTTTTCCCGCATCCAACTCTCTCTGAAGCCATGCACGAGAGTGTCTTGGATGCGTTCGGGCGTGTTCTGCACATCTGATCCGCCAAACTCGCAGAGCTTATTTATCCAGCTTTTCACTGTAGTTTTTTGCCCTTGTTGACAGGGCGTCATTTTGGCGCACTTACAATTCGGTAAGTGGCAGGGCAGATAGAGCGCGCACCCATTAACCCTGTTGGCTGGTGGGTTAAATAGATTTGAAATCAAGGCACTAGTGTAAATGAGTTCCGATACTTCCATCGCTGACATCAATTGGGATGTCCACGAGGTTCAAGCAGTAGAGCACCCCAAAAACCAGCAATTGCTGGCCAGTTATGAAGCCAATCGCCCCGATGGTGGTTTGCCGAACCGTGGGAGCTTTGACCTTATCGATCTCAAAGATATAGCGCCGGGATTACTGATCGTTGAACAGGTGCCCGAAGATGAAGGCTTGATACGTTATCGCCTTATCGGCAGCGAGATTGAAGAGCGCACCAAGGTTGCATTCACCGGCAAATCTCCGGAAATCTTCGGTCAGGCGATGTCGGAAGAACTGCGATCAATCTACCGCCGAATTTTTGCAAATCACCGCCCCGTCATGTTGCGGGGTAACCTGCTCGGGTTGGGGATAGAGCATGTCGACTATGAAATGGTCTTCCTCCCAGTCATGTCGCGTGATGACACCCGTGTGGATGCGATTTGCGGCATGTTTGCTTTCAATTAGACACACGACCAATGGGGTCTTTGCGGACGTCAGTGCGTCCCGCTAGGGTTGGTGCGATTCATCCTCGCAACATGATCTGGCGGTCACCTCCATGATTGAACTTCTAGCCTCGCCTGCTGCCTGGGCCAGCCTCGCAACACTGGCCATACTCGAAATAGTATTGGGCATCGACAATCTGGTGTTCATCTCCATTCTGGCAGATCGATTGCCACCGGAGCAGCGCCAACTGGCTCGCCGCGTTGGACTGGGTGCCGCGCTTGGGACGCGAATATTACTGCTGTTTTCAATCGTGTGGGTCATGCAGCTCACTGAGCCGTTGTTCACGGTGCTGGACCAATCCGTATCGATCCGCGATCTCATTCTTTTGGGCGGCGGGGGCTTCCTCATTGCCAAGGGGACCATGGAAATCCACCACACCGTGGAAGGCGACGGTCCTGCTGAAGCCAAAGTTGCTCACGCGAGTTTTGCCTATGTCATCACTCAGATTGCCATTCTCGATATCGTGTTTTCACTCGACAGTGTGATCACGGCTGTTGGCATGGCCGACGACATCGAGATCATGGTTGCTGCGGTCATGATTGCCATCGCGGTGATGCTCTTTGCGGCTGATGCGGTTGGTGCATTTGTCTCCCGGCATCCAACGGTGAAGATGCTCGCTTTGTCATTCTTGCTGCTCATCGGCATGGCTTTGGTCGCAGATGGTCTGCAGTTCCACATTCCCAAGGGATACCTGTATTTCGCTGTCGCATTCGCCGTTGGCGTTGAAAGCCTCAATCTGATGCGGGTTGCGCGAAAGAAGAAGCGAGCAGCTGCGGCTGCTTAGAGGGAGCGCTGTGCAATTTCCGGTTGTTGAGAATTACACGTGCCGCGCTAGTCTTTCTTCGGTCGCCATATGCGTTGGGAGGACGTGTTCATGAGTCCAGGATCAATCACATCAGCTGATTGCCGCTTCACCGAAAAGGATATTGCGAACTGGAATCGCGATGGAGCGGTCCTGATCGAGAACTTCTTTACACCGGAGGAGTTGGCGCCGGTCTTGAAGGACTTTGAGGTCCTGTATGGCGATAAGGCACCCGGCGCCCAGAGTTCAGCTCGGGACAATAAAAAGAGCGGTTCAATCGGCCAGTTTGAAGTTGAGCAGTTTGCCTACTTCGACGACATGCCGTTCGACTGCTCGCCAGCGTTGAACCTACTGGGCATGCATCCTGCCCTTGCTGAACTTGCTCGCGCTGCCTTGCAGGCCGAGGACGTGCATCTCTATCAAAGCCACAGCTGGGCCAAATTTACCGGCGGTGCTGACTATGACCAGACATTTCACTGTGACTTTAAAAACCACACATTGATTGCGCCATCCGACGACGTGCGGGAGCGGACGATCAACATCATGATCTACGCCACGGATGTAACCAATGAACACGGCGCAATTCATTACGTGACTCAGCCAGACGGCGACACAGTCATGAACGGTCGCCGCCCGCAATTCCCGGGCGATGCCGAGCAGGCAAAGTTGAAGCCATTGGAAAAGTCTGGGGCGGCACCGGCAGGGTCAATCTTCGCTTATGGCATTGACGTGTTTCATCGCGGTACCAACCTGACATTGCCCGGTGCGCGGCGGTTTACGCTCACCGCAAGCTTCAAACGAGCCGGCAATGAAATGATCGGCTGGTCGGCGTGGCCCTACCACTTCATGAAACCGTGGGAGACCATTTTTGCCCACGCAACGCCTGAGCAGCTTGCTTTGATTGGTATACCGCTGCCTGGCCATGCCTATTGGACGCAGCGGACGCTTGAGCGCACCAAGGAGAGATATCCCGACTGGAATGCGGAACCCTATGCAGGGGCGCTTAGAGCGGCTGAATAGGGTTCACTCAACCAATAGGACGCACACGGTATATTTGCGAATTGATAACCGGAATAATGCAATAATCTCTGCATGTTACAGAAAAAGCCTAAAACGCTGGGATATTCCTCCGGCCGGGTGGACGCTCCATCTCATATGAACAATCAGGCGTTGCTGGCCTATTGGGAGGAAAAACGGCCAGAGGGGCAGCCATTGATGCGGTCTGATTTTGATCCGCTACAACTGCCCAAGCTGCTGCCGTGCCTGTTCCTGGCCAAGCCACTGGGCGATGATTACCAGTTTCGTCTCGTTGGCAGCCAGATTGAGGAGCGGATGCGCCGTGCGCTGACGAACCAGACACTGACTGGCGTCTATGGGCCGGATTTTGGGCCCAAGACTGTTGAGAGTTACCGCCACGCTGCGACAACCTGCGAGCCATTGACCCTGCGGGGCAACTATGTGGGCGACAATCTGGAGCATATCGATTTCGAAGTGCTGCATCTCGCCATTCAGTTTGAAGACGGCTCACGCGGCGTGATCGGTGGCCAGTTCGCGTTCGATTAGAAGGCACCTCTCGGGCCGTCCGCCCGGATGTGCCGCGCTGGCATGCAGCAGGTGAAATCCCCGTTTGCCCCGCTATATGATAAGCTAACGCCAACCAGTCACCCTATTGGAATCGGTCTTCCGGCCCATGGTTACAGTTCTCGATACAGTTTCCGCCCAACGCCCGCGGCATCCTGAAAAGGAAAACCGGCCAGACACACCTATTCTGCGCAAGCCGGAGTGGATTCGTGTAAAGGCGCCAATCTCCAAGGGTTATGCCGCCACGCGAAAAATCGTCAAAGAGCACAGCCTCACAACCGTGTGTGAAGAGGCTGCCTGTCCCAACATCGGAGAATGCTGGGACCAACGGCACGCCACCATGATGATCATGGGTGACACATGCACGCGGGCATGCGCCTTTTGCAACGTGAAGACTGGGCTACCAGGGGCCCTTGATGATGATGAACCAAAGAATGTTGGTTCAGCTGTCGCCAAACTCGACCTTGCTCATGTTGTGATAACAAGTGTCGATCGCGATGACCTTGCAGATGGCGGAGCAGATCACTTTTCCAAAGTCATTCGTTCGATCCGCCAGCAGGCGCCAAAAACAACAATCGAAATTCTCACGCCTGACTTTCTACGAAAGGATGGCGCCTTGGAGACCGTGATTGAAGCAAGGCCGGATGTGTTCAATCACAACCTTGAAACCGTGCCATCGCTTTACCTGAGGGTGCGGCCCGGTGCCCGGTATTACCATTCCATGCGTTTGCTGGAACGGGCCAAAGAGCTGGACCCGACGGTTTTCACCAAGTCCGGCATTATGGTGGGCCTGGGTGAGGAGCGCGACGAGGTCTTGCAGTTGATGGACGACTTGCGGTCCGCAGGCGTTGATTTTCTGACCATCGGACAATACTTGCAGCCGACACGTAAACACCATCCGGTCGCCCGTTTTGTGACACCGGATGAGTTCGCTGCCTACGAGCGGGTTGCCCGCGCGAAAGGGTTTCTGCTGGTGTCAGCAACACCGCTTACCCGGTCGAGCTACCATGCGGACACAGACTTCGCAGCTCTTAAAGAAGCGAGAGCACGGCAGGTGAGCACCTGATGCCTGTCCATGACGAGCAGCGCATTGTGCCGTTTTCGCCCGAACAGATGTTTGCGTTGGTCGCAGACGTAGCCCGTTATCCGGAATTCTTGCCGTGGTGCGCTGGCGCCCGCATCCGCACGCGCGAACGGATTGAAGGTGTGGACCGGATGACGGCAGATCTTATCGTCGCCTACAAGGTGTTTCGCGAACGCTTTACCAGTCGTGTGACGTTGAATGATCAAGAAGGTGTGATCGAGGTGGAGTACCTCGATGGGCCCTTTACCCACCTGATCAACCGTTGGACATTTAGTCCTTATACAGATGATGTGGTGGTAAACGGAACAAAGGTCGGATTCTTCGTTGACTTTGCTTTCAAGAGCAAGACGTTGCAAAAGATCATTGAAAGCAGGTTTGCAGATGCGGTGGTCAAAATGGGCGATGCCTTTGAGGCGCGATCCCATGACATTTATGCACCTGCTTCGGTTAAGGAGGTGCCTGCGCCTCAAGCAGAGCCAGTGACCGGCGGCTAGTCCTATTCGGCAATGCGCTCCAGAAGCATTGTGAGCGCGACTTCCATGGCCTTCATCCGGACTTCAGTGCGGCCAATATCACCAAATCGATGGCTGTCATGAACGATGCGTCCATCGCGTCTGGCGCTGGCAAAGTGGACGAGTCCCACCGGCTTCATTGGAGTGCCGCCGCCCGGGCCGGCTACACCGGTAATTGAAACCGATACATCTGCCCGAGAATGGGAAATTGCACCTTCGGCCATTGCCCGAGCAACGGGCTCGCTGACGGCACCAAAGTCGGCAATCATGTCTCCGGGAACGCCAAGCAATCCCCGTTTAGCCTCGTTGGAATAGGTAACGAATCCAGCATCCACGACGGCCGATGAGCCGGCAATATCTGTCAGGCACGCGGCAACCAGACCGCCCGTGCAGGATTCGGCCGTTGCCACTTTGAGGTTTTTGGCCTGGGCATCAGACAGAACGAGTTGTGCCAGCTTGCTGATGGGTCCGGGGAAAATGATCTTTGTCCTCTCAGCTCAGGCGGTGAAGAAAGCAATGCCCGCGATCCATGCGGCCATGATTGCATAGATTGCGGCAACCAGGTCATCAACCATGACACCCATTTCACCGGCCACACGTTTTTCCAGACCTCTGATCGGCCAGGGCTTCCAGATGTCGAACAATCTGAAAAAGGCAAACCCAAGCAGGTAGAAAATCGGGTTTGGCGGCAGGGCGGCCATCACGAGCCACATGGCAGCGACTTCATCAATCACCACTTCGCTGGGGTCATGATTGCGGGAAGCAGCAATGTATTTTTCCGTTGCCCAAAGTCCGATCAGGAATGCAGCAATGGCAGCAATGGACAGAACCACTGGGCCACCGAGAATGGCAAAGGGGAGGGCGGCAAACACCGCCGCAATTGAGCCCCAGGTGCCGGGTGCTGGGCGCAGCAATCCGGATCCACCGAACGTAGCAACCACGACGACGGGGTCGGTAAATCTAAGGCCCTGCGGCAAGGGTGTCAGATACCGGCTCATAGCTCTGCCGCGAGAGGCAACCGCACAGTGGCGATGGATTGTGCGGCTATGCCTTCGCGCCGGCCGGTAAATCCGAGCGCTTCGGTGGTTGTCGCTTTCACGGATACCCTGTCTTCAGCAATGGAGAGAATTTCAGCAACCCGTTTACGCATTGCAGGACGGTGCGGTCCAACCTTGGGGCGCTCGCATATGATGGTGATGTCTGCACTTGCAATCACGCCGCCTCGGTCTGTGACGAGAGATGCTGCATGAGCCAGAAACTTCCAGGACGCAGCGCCCTTCCACTGTGGATCGCTGGGTGGAAAATGCTCGCCGATGTCGCCGGCTCCAATGGAGCCCAAAATAGCATCTGTAAGCGCGTGAAGGCCGACATCAGCGTCAGAGTGGCCAACAGTGTCGCAATCGTGGGGGACCGGAATGCCGCACAGCATGATTTCGCTTGCCGTGCCGGGGGCGTCAAACTTGTGTACGTCAAAGCCTGATCCCGTTCGGACATCTCCAAGGCGCGCGGCCATCAGTCCATCGGCGCGAACCAGATCGTCCTGTGTGGTGATTTTCAAGTTATCCTCCGCGCCGTCGACCAGACCTATTGCCATCTTTGCATGTTCAGCAACCGCAGCATCATCTGTGAGAGCATCTCCGGCGACAGCACGATGAGCTGTCAGAATGTCATTGTATCGGAAGCCCTGTGGTGTCTGCGCACGGGCAAGGCCGGTTCGATCGACTGTTTCACCCACCAGCCCATCGGCTACACGTTTGAGGGTGTCAGTAACGGCGACACACGGCAAAGCGGCCGCATGATCGTCAAGTGCATCTATGACCCGCGTTATCAGGCCGGCGCTTGCAAGCGGCCGAGCGCCGTCCTGGATCAGGACCTTGGAAGGCGAGAGCGCCTCGAGTGCCTCTAGCCCAAAGCGAACAGAGTCCTGTCTTTCAGCGCCGCCATGCACAGGGGGAAGGAGCTTGTCCCCGGCACCAGATGCCTGTGCGGCTGCGTCATACATCTCCCGATCATCCGGGTGAATAGCGGTCACGACATGAGTTACATCAGGATGTTTGAGAAAAGCCCGCAGCGTGTGGCTAAGGACCGGGGCGCCGCGCAGCTGGGCGTATTGCTTGGGCAACTCGCCCCCAAATCGATGGCCACGTCCGGCAGCGACAATCAGCACGGCGGTGGAGGCAGGTGCGGTCATGAACTTCAGGCCTTGCAGGCAAACGGTCAGGAATCGGCGCGTTAACGCCAGAATTGAGGCTGCAAGCTAGCCGCAGCACGGTGCCAATGCCAAGCATTCCAGCCGTTCACTGGATTTATTGTAGAAGCACCAGTCGCCCCAAATCCTGGCCTGGTGGCGATCACCGTCAATTTGCTTCCGGTCAGCCCTTGTCGGCACGGGGTGTTGGGTATAGTTTGATCAACAAATAGGCAGTTATTGTATGTGCTCATCAACTAAGCAAATGGATCAGTCAGGCCCGCAAAAGCTGGCGCTTTCGAAGCGCCCGGCGCTGCACGTCGTGCGCGGTAAGACGGATATTGCTGTCGATCCCGTTTTCCTTGCGCCGATGTCCGGCATTACTGATCTCCCCTTCCGCCGCACTGTGCGTGGGCTTGGGGCAGGGCTGGTGGTGTCGGAAATGATCGCCTGTGAGGACCTCGTAAACGAAAAAGAAGAGGTGATGCTTCGCGCACGCCGCGAGGCGGCTGAAGAGCCAATGGCGGTGCAGCTTGCCGGACGCGAGCCACACTGGATGACGGAAGCCGCCAAAATTGCGGAAGGCTCAGGGGCCCGGATCATCGACATCAATATGGGGTGCCCCGCCAAGAAGGTGGTCGGCGGGCTCTCGGGCTCCGCCCTGATGCGCGACCTTGACCACGCTCTCACGCTGATTGATGCCACCCTTGAGGCAGTGAGTGTTCCCGTGACGCTGAAAATGCGGACCGGTTGGGACATGGATTGCCGAAACGCGCCCGAACTTGCCGCGCGCGCTGAGGCGGCCGGCGTGGCACTCATCACAGTGCATGGGCGCACGCGCAACCAGTTTTACACCGGCCATGCGGATTGGGGTTTTGTCCGTGAAGTCAAAAACGCCGTCGATGTCCCCGTCATTGTGAATGGTGACATCTGCACAATTGAAGATGCCCAAAACGCGCTCTCACAGTCAGGGGCTGATGGCGTGATGGTCGGGCGGGGTGCGCAGGGCGCTCCGTGGCGGCTTGGGCAAATTCGGGCGTCGCTTGCAGGCAGTGCGGTCCCGGGTGATCCGGGTACGGATCAGCGTCTTGAGATTATTCTCGCGCATTACGAAGCCATACTGGAACATTACGGAGAGGCGCTTGGCGTACGTTGCGCTCGCAAGCACCTAGCCTGGTACGTCGAGGATTATGAGCGCTGCAATGGCATTAGCCTGCGCGCTGCCAAATCAGACATGTGCCGCATGTCTGACCCCTCAGACGTCCGAAACGCACTCACATCGATTTTCAACGACGACGCGACTGAGGTCGCGATGCAAGGGCAAGTCGCATAATGGCCGGTCAGGCAGCTAAAGTTGCATCATCAGGATTGGGATTGGACGGGGCAGGTGCATTTGTTCTGGATGCTCTCCCGCATCCGGTTATGAAAGTCGGGCCGGACGGAATGGTGGCGTTCGTGAATGCCGTCGCTGAGCAGTTTTTTGCAGCCGGCTCAAACATCATTCTTGGCAATCCACCAAGTGACCTGGTGGCATTTGGCAGCCCCTTGGTAGCCCTTATCAATCAGGTTCAGGCAACCGGTGCCTCAGTGACTGAGTATGGCGTCGGCATTGGCGGACCGCGCATGGGTGAGCGCGACGTTGATATCCAGGTTGCGCCTATTGTTGAAGAACCTGGGGCCGTGGTTGTGATGCTTCAGGAACGCACCATTGCCCACAAAATGGACCGGCAACTCACGCACCGAGGGGCCGCGCGTTCGGTCACCGGCATGGCCGCCGTGCTGGCCCATGAGATCAAGAACCCGCTGTCAGGTATCCGCGGGTCAGCTCAGTTGCTTGAAATGGGCGCACAGCCCGAAGATCGGCATCTGACGAGATTGATCACGGAGGAAGTGGACCGCATCTGCAAGCTGGTCGACAGCATGGAGGTATTTTCCGACAAGCGCCCTCTGGCTGCAGAGCCCGTGAACATCCATGAGGTCCTGGACCATGTACGTCGTCTTGCAGGCACAGGGGTCGCCAAAGACATCAAGCTGACTGAGGAATACGATCCATCTTTGCCGCCGGTACCCGGCTCGCGCGATCAGCTCGTTCAGGTCTTCCTGAACCTCGTGAAGAATGCAGCGGAAGCTGTTGATCCGGAAGATGGTGAGATCGTTGTCTCGACAGCCTATCGACCGGGTGTGCGGCTATCTATTCCCGGGAGCAGTGAGCGCGTGAGTCTGCCGCTTGAAGTGTGCGTGCGCGACAACGGCCCTGGCGTGCCCCCGGATCTGCTACCTCATCTGTTTGACCCCTTCGTGACCACAAAACCCACCGGAACCGGGCTGGGTTTAGCGCTGGTCGCAAAGATTGTGGGTGACCATGGCGGCGTCATTGAATGTGACAGCATTCCGCGCCGCACTGTTTTCCGCGTGCTCCTCCCCATCAAGCGCACAGCTATGAAAGACCCGTCTCTTGGCGCGAACAGTGATGTTCCCGTTTCAGGCGGCTTAGGAGAATTTGATGCCCAGTGAAACGATCCTTATCGCGGATGATGACGGCGCCATCCGCACAGTGCTCAATCAGGCGCTCGGCCGTGCGGGGTTCGATGTTCGCTCAACGGGCAATGCCTCCACACTGTGGCGTTGGGTGAACCAGGGCGAGGGTGACCTCATCATCACCGATGTGGTGATGCCGGATGAAAATGCATTTGATCTCATTCCCAGAATTAAGAAACTGCGACCAGATCTGCCGATCATCGTGATGAGCGCGCAGAATACGCTCATGACGGCCATCACCGCGGCAGAGCGCGGTGCCTATGAATACCTGCCCAAACCCTTTGATCTAAATGAGCTCACAGGCATTGTGCGCCGCGCACTCTCGCAGCCAAAGGCGGCTGCGCCCAAGCGTGAAACAACCGAAGAAGAAGATCGGATTCCGCTCATCGGTCGTTCGGCCGCCATGCAGGAAATCTATCGGGTTATGGCGCGTCTGGTAGGTACAGACCTGACAGTCATGATCATCGGTGAAAGCGGGACCGGCAAAGAGCTGGTGGCCAAGGCGCTTCACGACTACGGCAAGCGTCGCAATGGACCGTTTGTGGCCATCAATATGGCGGCTATTCCTCGTGAACTTATCGAGTCAGAACTCTTCGGCCACGAGAAGGGGTCCTTTACCGGCGCGAGTGGCAAAGGCGTTGGTCGCTTTGAGCAGGCGGAAGGCGGCACCCTCTTTTTGGATGAAATTGGCGACATGCCGATGGATGCCCAGACCCGCCTGCTACGTGTGTTGCAGGAAGGCGAGTACACGACTGTCGGCGGACGTTCGCCAATCAAGACAGATGTACGCATCGTTGCCGCAACAAACCGCGATCTGCGGCAGCTCATAAATCAGGGGCTTTTCCGAGAAGACCTGTTCTACCGGTTGAATGTTGTACCCATCCGACTGCCGCCTCTGCGAGAGCGCTCTGAGGACATTCCCGATCTGGTCCGGCACTTCCTTACGCTGTGCGAAGAAGAAGGCCTGCCGTCCAAAAGCATCGATAATTCTGCGCTTGATCTCATGCGCAGACATCGCTGGCCGGGCAATGTGCGTGAACTGGAAAACATGGTTCGCCGTCTCGCCGCGCTTTACACCGAAGACACCATCACGTCAGAGGTGATCCAGACGGAACTGGCTGAACCGTCTGTCTCACACGAATTGTCTGAAGTTGCTGAGGATGAAAATATGGGGGCCGCAATCGAACGGCACCTGCAAAGGTACTTTTCTGAGCATGGTGACGCCCTGCCACCTCCAGGTCTCTACGACCGTATTCTCAAGGAGTTGGAGCGGCCACTGATCTCAATCTCCCTGGGGGCTACTCGGGGAAACCAGATAAAGGCGGCGCACCTACTGGGCCTAAACCGCAACACACTGCGCAAGAAGATTCGAGATCTCGATATTCAGGTCGTTCGTGGAATTCGTTAATTAGAACAGAGCAGTAGGCTCATTTTCGGCCTGTCGCATTCCAGCAACAATGTTGTTGATTTGCACCTGTTGCACGTCCACAATACCAAAGTGTTGCCAAACGTCCGCCCGTGACCGTGTGGTCCTGGCATGTTTGAGCATCTCTTACTTTTGTGGAACCCGTAGCGGCAACTGAGGCGAATACGGACAATGGCGTCCACAGGCTCGATGACGCAGCGCAAAGACAGCTACCGCACCGCGAGAGCACGTGTGGGGTGGTGGCTCAAACGCATCCAGTGGCCAACGATACTCGGCATCGGCCTCGCAATCGCGGCAGTTGTCAGCGGTGCGGCCACCTACATCGCTCTTACGGGGGCGACTGATTTTGAGCCCACGCGACTGCAGGCCATTGGGCTGCTTCTCGTCAATCTGGCTATCGTCCTCACACTTTTCGCGCTGATCGCCTACAGACTTGTGCGCTTGTGGATTGCTCGACGGGCGGGCAGCGCCGGTGCACGGCTGCATGTACGCCTCGTTGCCATGTTCAGCTTCGTTGCGGTCATGCCCGCCATCATCGTCGCCGTGTTTGCGGCCACGACCTTGGACCGCAGTCTGGATTCCTGGTTCTCAGAGCGGACGCGCACAATCATTGCCAATGCCTCAAGTGTGGCAGAGGCATATCTCAGCGAACATCAGCAGGTTTTGCGTGCCGATGCGCTTGCAATGGCGAGCGACGTAAACCGCAGTGCCTCTCTCTACATGTCCAACCGCCAGCGTTTCCGTGAAGTACTGACAACGCAGATCGCCCTGCGGTCTCTTTCCGGTGGGTTTGTCGCAAACTCCAACGGTCAGTTGTTGGAGTATGCCGAAGGGTCAGCACAGACACGCATTGCTCCGCCATCTCCGGAAACACTGAATGAGTTGGGTGAAGGCGAAGTACATCTCATTGCCAGCGAGGGCGGTGACCAGGTCCAGGCACTGGTACGCCTCTCCAGTTTTGATGACGCGTTTCTTCTGGTCTTCCGCATCGTCGATGCACGGGTGATTGATCATCTTGCAAGGACGCGGACAGCCGCTGCTGAATACGCAAATCTGGAAAGCCGTCGTTACACCGTGCAACTGACCTTTGCGCTGATTTACGTGATCGTTGCACTGTTGGTTCTGCTCGCGGCGATCTGGCTTGGGTTGTGGGCTGCAAATCGGATGGTCGCACCGATCGGTGAACTTGTGGGTGCTGCGGAGCGGGTGTCCGATGGCGATCTGACCACCCGGGTAGAAGTCGCAAACGATGCCGACGAAATTACGGCACTGGGCCGCACCTTCAATCGCATGACCGGGCAGCTGCAGAGTCAGCGCAATGAGCTGATGGAAGCAAACCATCAGCTCGACCGACGTCGCCGGTTTACGGAAACGGTCCTGTCCGGCGTCAGTGCGGGTGTAATCGGACTCGATGCCAAGGGGCGCATCGACCTCGTCAATCGCAGTTGCCTCAATTTGCTTGGCCGAACACGCGACGAGCTTGTGGGTCAGCCGCTTGTGGCCACGGTTCCCGAAACAGCGATTTATGTGCGGCAGGCCATGGCGCGTAACGACAGACCGTCGGAAGGGCAGATTACGCTTGAGCAAGAAGACGGTAGTGAGCGGACGTTGACCGTGCGTGTGGCATCCGAAAAATCCGGCGACGGGTCACATGGCTATGTCGTGACGCTTGATGATATTTCCGAGTTGGTATCCGCGCAGCGTGCATCTGCATGGGCGGACATTGCCCGCCGCATCGCCCATGAAATCAAAAACCCGCTGACACCCATTCAGCTTTCTGCTGAGCGACTCAAACGTAAATACGGCAAACACATCGAGAATGATCCTGAGGTGTTTGAACAATGTACCAATACGATCATACGACAGGTCGGTGATCTTGGTCGGATGGTCGATGAGTTTTCGTCATTCGCGCGCATGCCAACTGCTGTCATGGCGCGGGCTGATATTGGAGAACTCGTGAGGGAAGCCGTGTTCCTGCAACGCGTGGCCGCTCCCCACATTGAGTTTGATGTCGAGGGTGCAGATGCCCCGATCATGGTCGAGTGTGATCGTCGTTTGATCGGTCAGGCGCTTACCAATCTGATCAAGAACGCATCTGAGGCTATTCAGTCGCGGCACCAGGCTGAAGGTTCCGAGCCGGAAGAAGGTGAGGACCGTATTGTTGTATCCCTCGATGACAGCGCCGAGATGATTTCGCTCAGCGTGGCTGATACCGGCATTGGGTTGCCGCGCGGCGAACGCTATCGGCTGCTTGAGCCATATGTGACGCACCGCGACAAGGGTACGGGCCTTGGCCTCGCGATCGTGAAGAAGATCATGGAAGACCACTCCGGAAACTTGCTGCTGGAAGATGCGCCATGGGTTGCCGATGGCGGTCATGGCGCCAGCATTCGCCTGCTGCTTCCGCGCACCCAGGCGACCGAGAACGATCAATCTACGAATGAAATTGAAATCAATGATGATGCAGAAGTGCCCTTCGGGCAAAGCGCATCTATGTCTGATTAAGAGTGTTGGAGAGTTAGACTTATGGCGTCAGATATTCTCATTGTTGATGATGAGCTCGACATTCGGGAGCTTATGGCCGGCATCCTGGATGATGAAGGCTACGAAACCCGTCTTGCAGGCAACAGCGATGAAACGCTGAAGGCAATTCAGGCGCGTGTGCCACGCATGGTTCTGCTGGATGTCTGGTTACAGGGCAGCCGCATGGATGGGCTGGATTTGCTGGATGCGATCAAGGAGAAGCACCCGGACCTTCCGGTGGTTGTGATTTCTGGCCACGGCAATGTTGAAACTGCCGTAACCGCCATCAAAAAGGGTGCCTATGACTACATCGAAAAACCCTTCAAAGCAGATCGGCTTGTCCTGATCGTTCAGCGTGCGATCGAAGCGTCAAAGCTGAAGCGGGAAAATGAGCAGCTTCGTCAGCGGACCGGTGACGAAGCGGAGCTTGTGGGTGTGTCTTCCGGCGTCAATCAGTTGCGGCAGATGGTGGATCGGATTGCGCCCACAAACAGCCGGGTGCTGATCAGCGGACCATCGGGGTCAGGCAAAGAAGTGGTGGCGCGAATGCTTCACGCCCGCTCGCTTCGTTCAGGCGGCAGCTTTGTGGCAATCAATGCCGCGACCATGTCTCCGGACCGCATGGAGGAAGAACTCTTTGGGACCGAGGCTGACGCAGGCCGCGCGGCCAAGGTTGGCGTGTTTGAGCAGGCCCATAAGGGCACTTTGTTCCTCGATGAAGTTGCTGACATGCCGCTTGAGACCCAGGGAAAAATTCTGCGCGTTCTGGTGGACCAGACATTTGAACGTGTTGGCGGCGGTCCGCGCGTGCAGGTTGATGTTCGTGTGGTGTCGTCCTCAAGTCGTGACCTGACCACGGAAATTGCCGCAGGCCGCTTCCGGGAGGATCTGTATCACCGGCTCAACGTTGTGCCGATTTCCGTTCCTGCTTTGTCAGAACGCCGCGAGGACATTCCGCTTCTTGCAGAGCACTTCATGGAACACATTGCCAATTCAACCGGTCTGTCGGTCCGCAAGATTGGTGAAGATGCTCTTGCCGCGCTGCAGGCACATGACTGGCCGGGCAATGTGCGTCAATTGCGAAACAACATTGAACGCCTTCTGATCCTTGCTTCGGGCGAAAAGGAAGGTGCCATCACGGCCGACATGTTGCCGTCCGAAGTTGCACGAACCACACCCCAGGTGGGTGAGGGCGAAGCGGGCCAGAACATCATGGCATTGCCGTTGCGCGAAGCGCGGGAGAGTTTCGAGCGCCAATATCTGCTTGCACAGATCAGGCGCTTTGGCGGAAATATCTCTCGTACTGCAGCCTTTATCGGGATGGAACGCTCAGCCCTTCATCGCAAACTGAAGTCTTTGGGCGTAACCACTTCAAATAGATCCGAACTGAGCGCCTGATTTTGCGTCACATCTCATCTCAATTCTTCAAGAACCAAGCCGCATAAGGGCTACCTCATGAAAGTTATCGTTTGTGGCGCAGGGCAGGTTGGTTCCGGCATTGCGCGGCAGCTCTCCAATGAGCACAACGATGTAACCGTCATCGATAATTCGCCAGATCTCATTCAGCAGATGGCGGACAATCTTGATGTGCGCACTGTCGTTGGATACGCGTCTCATCCTGATGTGCTGGAACGCGCCGGTGCCCGGGAAGCTGACATGGTGATCGCCGTAACGTTCGCGGATGAAGTCAACATGGTGGCCTGCCAGGTTGCGCACTCGATCTTCAATGTTCCCACCAAGATTGCTCGCATCCGGGCCCAGAGCTATCTGCGCCCGATGTGGCAGGATCTGTTTACGCGCGATCACATGCCCATCGATGTGATCATTTCACCTGAACTTGAAGTGGGCCGTGATGTGATGCGGCGTCTCGAGATGCCCGGTGCTTTGGAAGCCATTCCATTTGGTGACACTCACATCACGTTCCTCGGCATTGCGCTGGAAGATGATTGTCCGGTCGTAAATACGCCTCTTCGCCAACTGACCGAGCTGTTTCCGGATCTCAATGCGGTTGTTACGGGTATTCAACGTGGCGAGCGGCTCTTCGTGCCGGACTCAGAAGATCAGATGATGGTCGGCGATGTCGCTTATGTTGTGACGGATACGACGCAAAGTGCGCGCGTCCTGTCGCTCTTTGGTCATGAAGAGCAGGCCGCACGCCGTGTCGTGATTGTTGGCGCAGGCAACATCGGCAGACATGTGGCAGCTGAGCTTGAAAATTCACACACCAGTGTGAAAGTAAAAATAATTGAGGCTGACAAACAAAAAGCCGTGTTGGCAGCTGACGAGTTATCCCGGACCGTTGTGCTGAACGGTGACGCACTTGATGAAGAAGTGTTGCGTGAAGCAGGTGCCAGTCAGGCGGAAACAATCCTGGCACTGACCAATGACGACAAGGTCAATATTCTGAGTTGCGTGATGGCCAAGCAACTTGGGTGCGAGCGGTCGGTGTCGCTGATTAACAATCGCGGTTACTCCGGTTTGATCAATCCGATGGGGGTCGACGCATTCGTCAACCCGCGTGCCACGACGGTCTCAACCGTACTCCGTCATGTCAGGCGTGGGCGCATCCGCGGCGTTTCATCTGTGCAGGATGGCAAGGCGGAGGTGATTGAGGCCGAAGCCCTTGCGACATCGACCCTTGTCGGGCGGCCTTTGCGGGATGCAGATCTGCCATCAGGCATACGCCTGGGCGCTGTTCTGCGCGGAACAGAAGTAATCGTTCCGCGTGGTGATACTGAAATTCAGGCTGGTGATCGGGTCATCATTTTTGCCATGGCTGATGAAGTGCGACGTGTGGAACGCATGTTCCGTGTGAGCATCGAGTTCTTCTAGCGCAATCCGGCGGAAAGCCTTTTCATGTTCGCCATTATCGGCATTGTTCTCGCAGCTTCTCTTTCGGTGATTGCGCTCGCGCATTTGCTGCCGGTGCTTGTCGCTGTATCCGCAGGTGACAATGACCAGGCAATTGTATTTGCCATGACCGGGCTACTGACGGCGTTTATTGCTGGTGCCTTGGGTTTTGCAACAGGTGGGCAGAAACATCGACCTGTTGTGGCGGAAAGACTGACGGCACTTTCCATCGTCTGGCTCATTGTGCCCGGCTTTGCCGCCATTGCGTTTGTCGGGGTTGATCCAAAGACGCTTTATGTGGATGCCTATTTTGATGCGGTGTCCGCATTGACAACAACAGGATCCATTTCGCTGATCAATGAGTTGTCGTCTGCGCCCGCTGTCATGATTTGGCGCGCGACCCTGCAGTGGATTGGCGGGTATGCGACTCTTTTGATGTCTATGCTCGTGCTCGCGCAGCTTGGTCTTGCAGGATTGTCACTACGCCGGGCACCCATTCCCCCCGGTGATACATCCGGACCTTTCGGGCGGTATTGGCCCGCAATGGTGGCGCTGGGTTTGGTTTACGGCAGTGTGACCCTTGCCGGTGTCATTGGTCTGCTGGTTGGTGGCATGGCTTTGGTGCCAGCCATTGGTTTGGCTTTCTCCGCTGCAGCAACCGGGGGACTGATGCCCAATGGTGGTACGGTTGTGACATCGATCAGCGTCTTTTCGGGCATTGTTGTAGCAACGCTCTTGTTGCTTGGTGCCACCAATTATCTGCGTCACGCGGGACTGGTTCGAAGATCGCCGCGTACCTATTGGGAAGATCCTGAGTTCCGGTACATGGTCCTCGGTATCACTGTTGGTGGTATCGTACTTGCGGGACTTGTTGCCATCACGTCGGGTGCAAGTCTCCCGCTGATCAATGCAATCATGTGGATGCTGTCTCTCCTTTCAACGTCGGTGTTTGCCGTCGACGAAGCAGGCTTTGGCAGCATTCCCCTTCTTGTCGCTCTTGCAGTTGTGTTCGTTGGTGGCAGCACCATGTCGACAGCTGGCGGGCTCAAGCTCATGCGCATCGCGATATTGATGAAACAGGGATCTCGGGAGATCGCCCGACTGTCTCACCCCCACGGCATTGTTCATACCGATTTTGGTGGGCGCTCTTTCACCATGCCCTTGATGCGAGGCGTGTGGACCATGTTTGTGCTGATGCTGGTCTTTGCCCTGTTGACGGCACTTGCTCTGACGGTGCTGGGCGTTCCATTTGAGCATGCGATCACAGCCTCAATTGGTGCGCTCTCCAATGCAGGCCCTGTCCTTGGTTTTGCGACCAGTATCGACGGCGCTCCGATTGGTGTTGGCAGTTCGGAAGTCTATGCAGCCATGCCGGCGACAGCAAAGCTGGTGCTGAGCCTCGCAATGGTCGCGGGCCGTGTGGAGCTTCTGGCATTTGTCGGTGTTGTCACGGCCCTGACAACACAGGACAGTTAGGGCGCGGTTATGAGCCGTATTGCCTTTGTCAAAGATGCCCGAAACCCTGGCTCCTACGTGTCGCGCGACAGGGCTGGTGTCTCCATCGAGGACCGGGGCTTCTTGTTCTCCGACGGCATATACGAAGTCTGTGAAGTGCGAGACGGCGGACTCGTTGACGAAGAGCGTCACCTTGATCGGTATGTGTCGTCACTCAAGGCCTTGAAGCTTGCATCGCCCATGCCGATCCGCAGCCTCCAATTGGTGTTGCGCGAAACAATTCGCCGCAACCATGTCCGCAATGGGGTGTTGTACTTTCAGGTAACCCGTGGCGCAGCCAGACGCGACCATGCCTTTCCGGATCCACAGGTGCAGCCGACACTTACGGTATTTGTTACGCCGGCGAACACGGCCATACGTGATGGCAGGGCCGCCGCTGGCGTTGAGGTGACGACTCTGCCGGATGAAAGGTGGGCGCGACGCGACATCAAGTCGACCAGCCTGCTGCCAAATGTCCTCGCCAAGCAGGCCGCGCGCGAAGCCGGTGCCTATGAGGCGTGGCTGGTGGATAGGGCAGGCTTCATAACCGAAGGGTCATCGACGAATGCGTGGATCGTGACCAATGACGGAACACTTGTAACGCGCCCCTTGAGTGAAGACATTCTGCCGGGCATCAGTCGCAGCATTATTCTTGATGCGGCGACATCGCTTCAGCTCGAAGTAGAGGAGCGTGCGTTTACCGTCTCAGAGGCGAAGACCGCTGCAGAAGCATTTCTGTCAAGCTCCTCAGCTGTCCTTTTTCCTGTTGTGGGTATTGATGGAGTGGCTGTCGGTGACGGCCAGGCCGGCCCTGTGACACTTCGCCTGCGTGCATTTTCACGCGCCATTTCGCAAGTTTCTGGTGCGCAATTGCCCAGCATTTAGGCAAAACTGTCGATTGCCACGAATTTGCCCTTGTTCCGCAAGAAAACTGTATCAAATGTCTGGTACGAAACTGCCGAAGTGAGTCTAGGTTCTTTGGGGCTGTCCAACCTCGCCCCTGAGAACGACGCAAGTGCATACAAACAAGAACAAAAGAAAGGCCAAGCACATGTCCTCAGACAAACCGCAGAACCTCCAGGACACCTTCCTCAACTACATTCGCAAACAGAAGATGCCGGTCACGGTTTTTCTCGTGAATGGGGTAAAGTTGCAGGGTGTTGTGACCTGGTTTGACAGCTTCTGCGTGCTGCTTCGCCGAGACGGCCATTCGCAGCTTGTGTACAAACATGCCATTTCGACGATCATGCCGTCGGCGCCGGTCCAGCTTTTCGATGATGAAGGCGAGGGATCCGGCGAATAAATAGCGCCGGGACCGCCCTTATTTTGACGACACCGAAAAAGACGAAAAACAAACAACATCCGACTGCCGCTTCGAAAGACGTCCACGTGGATATGACACCGGTGGATGATCGCGTAGCTGCGACTGAAAGCGGCCGGGCCATTGTGCTTCACCCATGGATCAAGTCCGGTCCGGTGGCAGCCGCTGCTCGCCACACCCAACGTGCTCCTGAAGACCGTCTCGAAGAGGCGGTGGGCCTTGCTGCTGCTATCCACCTCGACATCGCGCAGGCCATCGTAGTGCCTGTAGCCGATCCCAAACCCGGCACATTGTTTGGTCAGGGCAAGGTGGATGAGATCAAGCACATGGTGGAGCTGGAAGAGGCGGGCCTCGTCATTATTGATGGTCAGGTCACGCCCATTCAGCAGCGCAACCTTGAGCGCGCCTGGAAAGCCAAAGTGCTGGATCGTACAGGCTTGATCCTTGAGATTTTTGGCGAGCGCGCAGCGACCCGAGAAGGCTCATTGCAAGTCGAACTTGCGCACCTGATGTACCAGAAAAGCCGTCTGGTGCGGTCATGGACCCACCTTGAACGCCAGCGCGGCGGATTGGGATTTGTGGGTGGTCCGGGTGAAACCCAGATCGAAGCCGACAGACGTCACATCCAGGACCGCATAACCAAGCTTGAAAACCAGCTGGAGCGTGTGACCCGCACGCGTGAATTGCACCGCAAGACCCGGCGGCGCGTGCCCTATCCGGTTGTAGCGCTTGTTGGCTATACCAACGCTGGCAAATCTACCTTGTTCAATCGGCTGACGGCGTCTGGCGTGCTGGCGGAGGACATGTTGTTCGCAACACTCGACCCGACTATGCGTGCCCTGGACATGCCGGGCGGTCAGCGGGTGATCCTCTCCGACACGGTGGGGTTCATTTCGGACCTGCCGACGTCGCTGGTCGCCGCTTTCCGCGCAACACTTGAAGAAGTGCTGGAAGCAGAGCTGATCTTGCATGTACGCGATATCTCACACCCGGACACCGCTGCTCAAAGGCAGGATGTCCATGATGTACTCAGAGAGTTGGGTGTCGATCCGCAGGATACGGAACGCGTGATTGAAGTTGCCAACAAGATTGATCAGCTTGATGGGCCCGGGCGTGCCGTGCTGGCTGATACCATCGAAGGCGATCCAAACCAGATCGCGGTCTCTGCCATAACCGGGGAGGGCATCGATCCCCTCAATGCTCTGATTGAAGGGCGCGTTACCGCACATCTAACCGAGATTGATGTCCTGCTTGGCCCTGGCGACGCTGCCGCTCGTGCATGGCTGCACGAAAACTGCACCGTTACAGGTGAAGATGACCCTGATGACGAAGGTAATGTCCGTATTTTGATCAAGGTCTCTTCAGCGGATACAGGCCGGATCAACAAACGTTTCCCCGGCCTGCTTCCTGAGGCTCTTGAACTCTAGTTGCTACTCGGCAGGTCCACCGCAACCTGCTTCGTCGTTCGCGCAGGTGACCGAGGCGACTTCATTGCCGTTGGCGACATCGCGCACCCAGTCAACGGCGCGTACACCTTCGGCTTCAAACTCATACATCTCATCAAAACGCAGGAGCGTGTGGAAAGTGCCCGATGCAGTAAAGCTGCGGAAGTTGCCAATCTCCGTCGCCAGGTCATCCAAGTTTGCCTGAAGCAGCGGATACACTTCGCTGTCTGACCCAAGCAAGGTCAGAAATTGCTTCTGCACAGCGTCATAGGCGGTGTTGAACTGGCGGAATTTTATCTGCGGAAACTGCGTGGCCGTAGCGACATAAAAGTCGTCAAAGCTCGACGTCTCAGCTGACAATGATTGCATGGCAGGCCACGCGGGCAGGTCTGTATAGATACCCAACGCCTCGTTCAGGTCCGTGTTGCCACTTACCCGATATCCACCTGCGCCGCCTGCAAACTGAATGACCTCCGCTTCAGGGTATGCTTCCTGCACGATGCCCGCGTAGACCGGAGAGGAGACAGCACCTGCTGAGCCGCCGGACACGAAGACTTTTTCGGGTGCCTGCACATTGTCGAACAACCATCCAAGGGCTGACATGGTGTTGGCTTTGCCGCGATGATGAATGGTGACTTCACTGCCGTCAGGCTTGGTGTAGGTCTTGTCATTGGCCCCCAGATGCACGTCGCCAGTGCAGTAGGAAACAAATACCTGCGTCCATGCACTGAACGGATTTTCCGGTTTGTCCTGTGCAAACGCTCCGCCACGAGTGCGAGGATCGTTGTGGGGGAGTTCGGCCATCGGCACATATGTTGTGGGCTCAACGCTGGCGTCGCAGTTCTGGCCTGACCAGCACGCGCCGCCGCCATTCAAAAACACCATCACGTTCTCACGTGCGCCGGGCTTTACATGAAAGGTGTAGGGCGTGCCCATCGCACACAAGGTATCGCCACCTGGCGCAATGGTATTCCAGCCGTCGGACATCTCGTCGATTGGCGTGAGTGTGTCGGCATTTGCCAAAGCACTAACTGTAATTGATGCAATCGCAGCAAAAAGTGCGGTCTTGAACATGTGCGTTCCTCCAGATGGATCGTGTGAACTCTACTGCCGTTCTTCGGTCTTGGCTCTGGTCCACAGAGCGTCCATTTCTTCCAGCGTCGATTGATCTGCGGTTCGTCCGTCTTCTGCCAACCATGCTTCAATCTGCGCAAAGCGCCGTTCGAATTTTGCGTTCGTTCCGCTGAGAGCCTGCTCGGGATCAACATCCAGATGCCGCGCGAGGTTGGCATAGACAAACAGGATATCTCCCAGTTCATCCATGACCCGTTCGGCAAGCGCTCCCTTATCCACTTCGGCTTTGAGTTCAGCTGTTTCTTCGGCCAGCTTGTCGAGGACCTGGGCTGTCTGAGGCCAGTCGAAGCCGACGCGGGCCGCGCGTTTTTGCAGTTTTACCGCGCGGACGAGGGCGGGCAGCGCTTTGGGAATGCCATCCAACGTACCGGGGTCTTTGCCGTCAGCCTTTGCCTTACGTTCTTCAGCCTTGATTTTTTCCCAGCTGCCTTTGACGGCGACCGGTGTCTTTGCCTCGCCGTCGCCAAACACATGGGGGTGACGGCGCACCATTTTTGAGGAGATGCTCTCGACGACATCTTCAAACCGAAAGCTGCCTTCATCTTCCGCAATGCGGGAATGAAACACGACCTGCAACAGCAGATCACCAAGCTCATCTTTCAGGTCGTCACGGTCGCCACGTTGGATTGCGTCAGCCACCTCATAGGCTTCCTCAATCGTGTACGGCGCGATCGTTTCAAACGTCTGCTCCAGATCCCAAGGACAGCCACCATCCGGGTCACGCAACTTCGCCATAATGGCCAGAAGCGTCTCAATGCCGTGTTTGTCTTTGGGAAGTGTCGCACTCATTGATCAGTCCGGTGTTCGGTCATGCACGCCCGTAGCCACAGCCGCGACCGCTGCTGCAGCGTCGGCAGGGCCTTCGTGAGTGTGATGACGCTCAGCCAACTTGGCGCGCAACTCAGCCTGTGCTTCCTTGGTCAATGGATAGCGCCACATCACAATACCGGCGATGGCCATGAACAGTGCCGGCAGGGTCACGTACAGAGCCAGAAGCTGGTTGAGAGTTTCGGGGCTGTTAGCTCCGGTTTCAGGCACAAATCCAATTACATCCAACATGACGTATGTGATGCCCACAGCGACGGCGAAACCAATCTTGTTGGTCATCGTCAGTAACGAGTAATAGAGCCCGGTGCGTTGCTGGCCGGAGTCGATCAGGTCGCGGTCGCACACATCCGCCATGATGGCGCGTAGCAGAAACGAACCAGCGCCGTAGGCCAAGCCATAAAGGGTGTTGCCGAAGAACAGCCACCAGAATTCTTCGCGCGGCATGAAGACAATCAACGGCAAAGCCGTCGCGCCATAGAACATCGCAATCGCCAGCGTCTTGTGCTTGCCCATCTTGTGGGCAACGCGCAGCCAGATCGGTACGCCGACAAACCCTGCAACGAAATAGACGAGCAGCAGCAGGCTTGCCGTTTCTGGCAGGCCCATCACGTATGAGGCAAAAAAAATGTAGAGCGAGCCGGTGATGCCCGGTGCGATGCCCACCAGAAGGTCAGCAAACAGGACGCGACGCAGCAGCGTGTTCTTGAGGATCAGGCGACCGGACTCTTTCCAGTTGATACTCGCCTGCGGCACGCTTTTGAATTCGGGAACGACCCATACCGCTAGGGCAATGGTGATCGGCAGCAGAATGATAACGAACCAGCCCATGGCTGCTACACCATCGGCAAGTCCTGTACTTGCGCCGGTGGTTTGTAGAACCGCTGGAAGCGCCAACACCGTGAAAGACCCGAAGATGAGTGCAAACTCACGCCAACCCTGGATTGATGATCGCTCATCATAGTCTGTCGAAAGTTCTGCACCCCATGACATGTGTGAAATGGTGATGAGCGTCCAGCCGATGTAGAGGATCACCATCCAGAACATCAGATAGGCGCCGGTGACTGGCGCCGTCGGCATGAACAGCATGTATGACGACAACATGAGAATTGGCGCTGAAATCACCAGCCAGTGTCTGCGACGCCCCCAGCGGGAGTGGATGCGGTCAGACAGGGTGCCAAGCACCGGGTCGGTAAAAACATCCCAGAACCGCGCAACCATGAAGATGACGCCGACGAGTGACAGGGAGAGGCCCATGTCTTCTGCATAGAAGGGCGGCAGGTACACAACGATGGGCAGGCCAAGAGCGGCAATGGGAATGGCAGGAAGCGCAAAGGAGCCCAGCTGCCATTTGGAGATACGGCCTTTAGCCATGGAATACGTCACCCACAAATTACTGAATTGCGGGCGAGCCTAGTGTGGTGAGCTGTGCGATACAATCTTGCGGCTGCGGCAAAAATGGGCTTGGCCAAGGCTACAACTCAATACCAAACCGCGCCGTCACAAAAACCACCAGCCCGTAGAGCGCAACAGTCAGTAGAACCGACAACCCGAGCGCCGGCCAGAACGCGTAGTCGGATCGAAGCAACGCGGGCATCACCAGAAACATCGGCAGTGATGGCAACACATAAAAGAATGTCGCTTCGAGCTGATTGGCAACACGAACAGTGTCTCCGGTGTCGTTCCAAAGCCAGATAACAGCCAGAATTGAAATGAGGGGCAGGGACGCGACCAAGGCTCCGAATGCAGGGCTTCGTTTTGAGGTTTCGGCAACAATCATGACGAGTACGCCAGATAGGGCTGCTTTGATTAGTACCTGGAGCACGTCATTACCTCTACGATGTAGCGTCTAGTAGTGGGTCATGTATCCGCCATCGACCGCCAGCGTGTGGCCGGTGATGTAGCTCGCAGCATCTGAGGCAAGAAACACGGCCGCGCCCCCAATTTCGTGAGGCTCGCCCCACCTTCCAAGTGAAGACCGGTCGCGCGGCATCTGGGTGATCTCTTCAACATCAACAAGGGGGGCGTTGAACTCCGTCGCAAAAAATCCCGGCGCGATGGCATTCACCGTGATGCCGTTCGGGCCAAGTTCAGCGGCAAGCGCTCGAGTGGCTGCTGCAAGTCCACCTTTTGCCATGCCATAAACCGGATCGCCCTTGAGCGAAATATGTGCAGCAATCGACGTCACGTTGATGATGCGCCCACTGCCTCTTGTCTTCATGTGTTGCGCCGCAAGCCGGGAGAGCTCAAAAGGCGCAACAAGATCGACCTGCAACAGGTCCTTGATGGCATCGGGCTCAAACTCAAAAAGATCGCGCCGATCTCGTGCGGCCGCATTGTTCACGAGAATATCGATGCGGCCATGCTCGCCGATGATGCGCTCGACAGATCGTGCTGCAGCGTCTGCGTCTGCAACATCAAAGGGCAGGGGCGTTGCCTTCAAGCCATCGTTCGTCAGCGTGTTAGCCGCAAGGCTGACTGTCGCGGCTTCACGGCCGCCAACAAAAACATGCGCACCGGCAGCGCCAAGGGCGCGCGCCATTTCAAGCCCAAGCCCGCGCGCGGCACCGGTGACAAGTGCAATGCGGCCCGACAGGTCAAAGGGGTGTGTACTCACGCCAGCCCCAGGACTTCATCGGAAACATAGGGATTCGTCTTTTGCTCGTATTCAAATGTCGAGAGGGGGCCGTGCCCGGGGACAAACCCTGTGTCACCGCCAAGCGTAAACAGCCGATCTCGGATTGAATCGATGAGCTGCTGGTGATTGCCGCGTGGAAAATCCGTGCGCCCGACGGATCCCTGAAAAATGACATCGCCGACCAGAGCAATGCGCGACGGCCCATGATGAAAAACGATGTGGCCGGGCGTGTGTCCGGGGCAATGGATCACGTCCAGCGTCAGTCCTCCGACTGTCACCGTGTCTCCCTGATCCAGCCAGCGCGTTGGCTCAAAGAGGTCGTAAGTTGGCATGCCATATTTGGAGGCCTGCTCCGGCAGCGTCTCAATTAGGAACAGGTCATCCTTGTGCGGCCCTTCAATGGGGACACCATGCGTTTTCGCCAGCTCTCCTGCTGCACCCGCATGGTCCAGATGTCCATGGGTGAGGAGGACCTTTTCAAGCTTGAAACCAGCTTCATGTATGGCGTCATTCAGGCGACCGATATCGCCGCCCGGGTCACACACGGCACCCACCATTGTTTCGTCGTCCCACAGGAGCGAGCAGTTTTGCTGGAGCGGCGTGACGGGCACGATGGCGATTTTGAGAGGCATGAGGTTAGGTCCGGCTGGTTTCAGGTTCAGCTCTTAATAAACGCTTCAAACGCATCCGCAAAATCCGGATGCCAGCGGGAGAGGGCGGGTCGGTTCTCAATCAGGTCGCCGACATTCCACGCGGTGCGCTTTTCATCCATAGCCCGGTCCACGTCATTGTCCGGGCACAGAATGTAAAAGTCGCCGCGGGCAAGGCTGTCAAACATGAAATCTGCGACCTGCTCGGACGTCCAGGCGCCCGGTGGCTTTTCAGGAAGGAACCGCTGGATCATCCCCGTATAGGTAAATCCGGGGATCAGCAGGTGGGCGCTGATCTGACACTCATCAAGGTTGCGCAGCTCATGAGCCAAGGTCTCCGTGTATGCTTTTACGCCTGCCTTGGAGACATTGTACGCACCGTTGCCCGGCGGCAGGGTGATGCCTTGCTTGGACCCGGTGTTGATAACGATCCCCGGTGCACCGGCTTCAATCATGCCGGGCACGAAGGCCTGCACGCCATTGATGATGCCGCCAAGATTGATGCCAAGCAGCTGCTGCCACCCATCTCCATTCTCCCAGGGCTTGCCGGGATTGAGACCTGCACCGGCATTGTTCATGAGAATGCTGGCGGGCCCAAGGTCACTTGATATCTGGTCAGCCAGTGTGTGCATGGCAGACGCGTCACTGACATCACACTCGAAGGTCAGAACCTTTCCGGCGCCTGAAACACGTGTCGCTGCAGCTGCAAGTGCTTCAGGGTCACGGTCTATCAAGGCCACGTTGAGCCCGGCGTCAGCCATCTGCTGTGCGCAGGCAAGGCCGATACCGTTGGCACCACCGGTAATGACGGCGGTGTTTCCGGACTGAAATGCAGGGAGCGCAGGAAGGGTCATCGGATATCTCGCAGCAGGGTGTGAAAAGCGACCATCGGTCACTTTTTAGCATGGCCTGCATGGCACCTGACGACAAGGTTTGAGGTGTCGCCAGGAGATGCTTCTTGCCGCTTAGTAGAGGTTGTCCTTGGCGTCCTGATCCAGAGCCTGGTCAATCAACTCGGCCTCAATGTCCAACGCCAGCTGGTCCCGCATGATCTGTCCAAGGCTCGGGAAATCCTTGCGTTCAATCTGAGCCTCAGGGTCCCACAGGCCGGACCGCTTCACAGCTTTTGCGCAGTGCAGATAGGCCTCTTTGACCTCGACCACGAGGACCGACAGAGGAGGGCGCCCGTTTGCAAGAAACCGCTCCATCAACTCGGGATCCTTGCTGATGGAGGCTGTGCCATTCACCCGCAGCATTTCGTTGACGCCGGGCAGAAAGAACAAAAGCCCGATGGCTGGGTTGTGGGATACGTTGGTCAGTGAATCGAGCCGGTTGTTGCCCGGACGGTCCGGCATGGCCAGATGTGTCTTGTCCAGCACATGCACAAATCCGGGCTCGCCGCCGCGAGGGGACACATCGCCCAATCCATCTGCACGCGACGTCCCCAAAACGCAGAACGGGGACAGCTCGATGAAGCGGGCACAGTGCGCATCGATATGGCGGATGTCTTTTGCCAGCACCGCATCATTTGGTTCGGCATAAGTGCCGCGAAGATCAGCTTCTGTGGCAAGCGTTGTTTCGGTCATGAAGTGCTTTCAGATTTAAGCAGGCGGGACACTGAAATGGCATTGAGCCGCGAATGCGTCACAATAGCTTTTTTGGCTGAACCTGCCAGCCCGTGACGGCGCTTCCTGACAAGCGCCGTCAGCAGCAATTGACGCATAATATATATTATGGAAAACAATAGATATGGTGAAACAGGTACCGGGTGGCTAGGCTACTTGGGAACAGTTATTCGAATCTCCAAGGAAGACCGCACACATGACCGTATACGTCGCTGGCCACATCTCCATTCATGATCGCGACGAGTACGCGAAATACGAGGAGTCCTTCATGGACGTCTTCCAGCAGTTCAAAGGGTCTCTTTTGGCTGTGGATGAAAATCCGTCGACACTTGAAGGAACATGGTCAGCCACACGATTTGTCTTGCTGAGCTTCCCGTCCAAGGATGACGTCATGGCCTGGTACAATTCGGATGGCTATCAGACCATCGTGAAGCACCGGTTCGCGGCCAGTAAAATGGACGCGGTCATTGCTACCGGTATGGACGAAGCAGCAGCTCAATAGCCGTACCACCATCCCTGCCCCTAACCCCTGTAAGGAACCCCAATGTCAGATCCTGTAATTGCCGCCAAAGAGCCTGCAATGGTCGAAGTCAAAGCTGGTGAGACCTATTGGTGGTGCCGCTGTGGTCGGTCCAAGGCGCAGCCATTCTGCGACGGTAGCCACGCTGGAACAGACTTCGAACCGATGGAATACAAGGCGGAGAAAGATCGCGCGGTGTTTTTCTGCCAGTGCAAGCACACCAAAAACGCCCCGATGTGTGATGGTCGTCACGGCGCTCTGAAGTAGGCTTGGGTGGGCTACATCACCGACGTTACACGGCCTTTGTGTAGCCGCGCTCAATGACGCGTTCCAGTGCTTCAAAGGCCTCGCGGAGCTCTTCAAAGGCCACGCGATGCCGCTGCAGATCTTCAAGTGCGTCAACCGTCGGCACACCTGGTGTTTCAGCCACCGCGAGCGCCTTTGACAGATAGCTCGCGCGCAGCTCTGCAATACGTACCGCAAGGCGCGTGATCGTATCGAGATCAATGTCCGGCAGCTTGCCGCTCAGAACCTCTTGATTGGCTTTCATGATCGTACGGTCCATGCGATCACGAAACACGTTCAAGGCATGACGTTTTTCGCGATCCAGTTCCGCACTGGTCAGCAGCCTGTCGATCTTTTTGGTCTCAACCACACCTGCATAGCGCACCATTGGAGCACCCTCCTTTGAGGATAGGATTTATCCCCAGTTTGCGAGAGTATCTCACAGGCCCGTTAATAGACTGTTAGGATGGCAAAAAGCCGTTCAAAAGCAAGGGTTTGCTCACATTGATTGCTGTAGAGGACGAATGAGCATTTCATTGACCGCGACGTTGTCCGGCTGGCCGATCGCATAGGCAATCGCATCAGCAATGGCCGTGGGATCCAGGAACTCAAAGTCATACGTCCCGCCCATATTGTCCATAACCACCTTGTCGGTGATGGTGCCCGCAAGTTCGGTCGTCACGGCTCCAGGGCAAATGGTGGTGACGCGGATTTTGCCGGCGGTTTCCTGCCGCAGTCCCTCTGAGATTGCGCGCACGGCAAACTTCGTCCCCGAATAGACACCTGTTGCCGGACCGGTCCTGTGGCCGGCAATGGAGGATACATTGATGATGTGACCAGAACTGCGTCCCAGCATGTGGGTCAGCACGGCATCAATGCCATAGAGGACGCCCTTGATGTTGACGTCCACCATGCGATCCCATTCGTCCACTTTGCGTGATGCAAAGAATGACAACGGCATGAGCCCGGCATTATTCACGAGCACATCGATGTGTCCGAACGCTGCAATGGTGGCTTCACCCAGGTCGAGCATGGACTGGTGATCGCTCACATCGGTGACATGCGCTTTTGCGTTAGCACCAATCTCATCTACCAGTGCGTCCAGCCGGTCCTGACGGCGGGCTGCCAGCATGACTTTCGCGCCGCCGGCCGCCAGTGTCTTGGCAACTTGTGCACCGATACCGCTTGACGCACCCGTGACGATTACAACCTTGCCTTCAAGTCCGCTCATAGCACCCTCCCCTAAACCATTGTTTCGACTCATCGTCTGCCCGATTCATCGGCCAGTCCATGAAGCGCGTTTGTTTCATCATAGATAAATATGACCGGAAGTCATTTCAAGGCGAAACATAAGGAGTGCTTGCGATCAGCTGACGCGCAGGGATCCATCTGCTTCAAGTGGTGAATGCGGGTTCCAGGCCACTTCCCAGAAGTGCCCATCAGGATCTGCAAAATATCCGGAGTGCCCACCCCAGAAAACATCCTCGGCCGGCTTCACCAATCGTGCCCCGGCAGCCACGGCTTCAGAGAGCACACTGGCCACGTCTTCCTTGGCGCGCACATTGTAGGCCAAGGTAACGCCTCCAGCCGTCGCCTCGGGCAGATCCTCACCAATGTCTTCAGCCAGCTTGTCGGTTGGATACAGCGCGAACACAAACGTGCCCATGGCGTAAAAGGCAATCCCGTCCTGCGAGATGCTGGCCTCAGTGAAGCCAAGCCGCCCGTAAAACGCCCGCGATGCTGCGAGGTCTGAAACGCTCAAGGTGATGATACTGATGCGCTGGTCCAAAATGCTCTCCTTACCCGGTGAGAACATAATAGCAACATTTGCGCGAAGCGCCAGAACCGGTGTGCTAGACGATCGGTTTTTTGGGGCGCTTGAGTTGCATTGTGGCGTCCTTGCCTTCTGCAAGCTGAAAGCCGAACTGCTCATAAAAGCCGTGCGCGTCTTTGGTGGCTAGCGTCCAATTGTAGACGTTCTCAAACGGCGGATAATCGAGGATGGCCTGCATCAGAAGCTTGCCACAGCCCTGCCCCTTGTATGTCTCAATCACAAAGACATCTGACACCCAAGCAAACCTGGTCATGTCCGTCACCAGACGTGCGAAACCTATCTGCCGGTCGCTGGGGACGTGATACAGGCCGAACGGAAACCCGTTGGCAACGCTTTCCATGATGCGCTCTGGCGATACGTCGCCGGCCCAGTAGGTTTCCGACAACGTGTTGATAATCACCGTCCGGTCGAGTCGGTTGCGGTCTGTCGAGACCTCAAACTCACCTTGCCGGTATACGCCGCCTTTCCAACCTGTGTGGTTTGCACCATCGCTCACAGTGGATACTCCAGCACCATGCCGTCATAGGCAGGAATGATCCCGTCTGGCAGTTCCTTGCGAAGCGTCTGGTAGTCCAGATCCACATGCATATTGGTCAACACACCAAGCTTTGGTTTGACGTCTGCAATCCATTCCAGTGTGAGATCAAGATTGGCATGGGATGGGTGCGGTGCCCGGCGCAGGGCGTCCACAATCCAGCAATCAATCCCGGCAATGGCATCACGCGCGCGCTGCGGTACGCCGTTGACGTCCGGTGAATAGGCAACGCCGCCCACCTTGAAGCCCAATGCTGGAATTGACCCGTGCTCTAGCAACAGGGGCTCGAACGTCACGGGGCCGCCGTCTCCGTCAATGGTGACCGGCTCGTGCGCCGTCATCTTGTGGGCATTGAGTATCGGCGGATAGCCAGACCCAGGCGGTGTCTTGAAGCAATAGTCAAAGCGGTTGAGCAGCCACGACTCCGTGGTTTCGTCCATATAGACATCTACCCGCGCCCGGTTGTTCATGGCCACCATACGAAGGTCATCGATGCCATGGGCCTGGTCCGCATGCGCATGGGTGTAAAGCACCGCATCAAGACGACCCTGATTGGCCATGTTGAGCTGCTCCGCCATGTCCGGCGACGTATCAATCAGGACATTGGTTGTTGGGCCGCCCGCCTCGGCAGATTTCTGTACCAGGATCGAGCAGCGTCGGCGGCGGTTCTTTGGTTCATCCGGGTCGCAGTCGCCCCAGATATTACCGATGCGCGGCACGCCGCCGGACGAGCCGCAGCCCAGAATAGTGATTTTGAGAAATCCGCTCATGACTCAACGCAGATGATTGGCAGGTAAACAAAAACGGCGACGGCCGAACAGGTCATCGCCGTTCAAGTTCTAGGTATGTAAGGCTACTACCCGCCGATGACGCCACATGCAACCCGTCCGCCGGCACCGCCGATCGGTTGTGTCATGTGATCGTCCTCATTGGCATGGATAACCAGCGCCGAGCCGTCCTCGTCCATCAGCCCGCGGTCGCCGCTGATGGAGACCAGCGTGGTCAGGAGTTCAGCGTTCGCCGCGCCATCGTCATCTGCGTAGATGTTGGGCAGGTCTGCATTGTCCGGCCCATTTTCGTTCAGCAGCCCATGCTCTTTATCATCGAAGTTGATGTGACCTTTGGAGAGCTTGAACTTGCCAACGTCAGAACAGTCTCCGACAGAATGCAGATGCATTCCGTGCCAACCTGGCTCCAGCCCGTCCTCGCCAATTTCGATGCGCATGAGAACGCCCGTGGGCGCATCATGAAGAGTCGCAGTGCCGATGCTTGCGCCTTCGCCACCAATGATGTCGACCTCAAGTGGGGCGGCGAGAGCAGAACCCGCACCTGCAATGAGCCCGGCGCATGCGAGCGCTGCAATACGATGTTTCATGGCGTTTCCCTCGTTTGTTCTTGTGAGGACCCAAGTGTCACGCTGTTTGGTGTCCAATGCCAGCGTCAGTTTGCAACCGGCGGAATCTTTGTGAAGAGCATATGAAAATTGGCAGTTGTGACCGCAGCAATTTCATCCGGCGTGACACCTTTGATTTCAGCCAGTTTGTCCGCAGTGTGAGCGGTGAAGGCTGGCTCATTGGTTTTGCCACGGTGTGGCACCGGTGCCAGATAAGGAGAGTCGGTTTCCACCAGCAGGCGCTCCATCGGCAGCAACTTTACCGTCTCGCGAATGTCATCCGCCTTCTTGAAGGTGATGATACCGGACAGTGAGACATAGCCACCAATGGCCACCGCACGCTGGGCAAGCTCAGGGCCCGATGAGAAACAGTGCAGGAGGAACGGGAACGCACCCTTGGCGTGTTCTGTTTCCAGAATGTCCGCCATGTCCTCATCGGCATCGCGTGCGTGGATGATCAAGGGCAGCTGTGTTTCGCGCGCAGCTTCAATGTGCGCAAGAAAGCAGGCCTTCTGTTCTTCGCGCGGGGCGTTGTCGTAAAAATAGTCGAGCCCGGTCTCGCCAATTCCCACCACGTCCGGCGATTGGGTCGCGTCAATGATGCGTTGCGCCGTGACACCGGTCTCGCTATCGGCTTCATGGGGATGAACACCCACCGTGCACCACACATTGTCGAACCGCTTGGCCACATCATGCACACGCTCAAACTCAGATAGCTTGACGCAGATTGTCAGCATTCGGCCAATGCCGGCCTCCCCTGCTCTGGCGACAACACCATCCAGGTCCTCAATGAGGCCCGGGTAATCAAGATGGCAGTGACTATCAACGAGCATTACTCGGCCTCCGCTTCTACATAGCGCGGGAACACGCCTTCGGGTTTCGGTAATGCGGTGCCGGCTGCAAGACGGCCGCCTGCGCCAAGTGCCGCAAAGTCGCGCTGGTCTTCCGGTGCCACGACCAGGTCAAGAAGTTTGCCACAGGACGTTGGCATGATGGGCGAAGCGAGGATGGCGACCTGCCGGATGATTTCGGCTGTCACGTAGAGCACAGTGCCCATGCGTTCCGGGTCTGTTTTCTTCAGCGCCCAAGGTTCCTGACCGGCAAAGTAGCGGTTTGCTTCAGCAACGACTTTCCAGACCTCACCCGCATAGGTGTGAATCGCCTGTTGATCCATTGCCTTGCGGGCCCCACGCAACAACCCGTCCGCAGCCTCGAGTATGGCTACATCCTGGGCATAAAACTCACCCGGCGTAGGCACAACGCCATCGCAATTCTTGCCAATCATCGACAGCGAGCGCTGCGCAAGATTGCCCAAATCATTCGCCAGGTCCGCATTGATGCGATTGACCATGGCTTCGTGACCGTAGCTGCCGTCCTGCCCGTAGGAAACTTCGCGGCAGAAGAAGTAGCGGAACGGATCAACACCGTATTCTTCAATCATCTCGAACGGGTCGAGCACATTGCCGAGCGATTTCGACATTTTTTCGCCGCGGTTGTAGAGGAACCCGTGCGCAAACACGCGTTTGGGCAGCTCGATCTCTGCGGACATCAAGAAGGCTGGCCAGTAGACCGTGTGGAAACGCAGGATGTCCTTGCCGATGATATGCAGATCCGCCGGCCAGAACTTCGCAAGCTGGTCTGGATCGGTATCTGGAAACCCAACTCCCGTGAGGTAATTGGTGAGCGCATCAATCCACACATACATGACGTGATCGTCATCACCGGGAACCGGCACGCCCCAGTTCAGGGTCTTGCGGGACACGGACAGATCTTTGAGGCCACCCTTCACGAACGACATGATCTCATTGCGCCGCGCATCCGGCTGCACAAAGCCCGGTTGGCTTTCGAAAAGCGCCATCAGCTTGTCCTGATAGGCAGAGAGCTTGAAGAAATAGCTCTCTTCTTCCATCCATTTTACCTCGGTGCCGGTGGGCGCAAGTTTCTCACCATTGGGCCCTTCGGTCAGCTCGGTCTCTGTGTAGAACGCCTCGTCACGTACCGAGTACCAACCTTCATACTTGTCGAGATAGATGTCGCCCTTGGCTACGAGCCGGTTCCACAATTCCTGCGCGGCCACGGCGTGGCGCGGTTCGCGGGTCGAAATGAAATCATTGTTGGAGCAGTTGAGTGCCGGCGGCAGCTCCCTGAACTTTTGCGAGTTGCGGTCCGCAAGGTCATCAACGCTTATGCCTTCTTTCTCCGCCGTCTCCACCATCTTCTGACCATGTTCATCCGTACCCGTCAGAAAGAACACGTCATAGCCATCAAGCCGCTTGAAGCGTGCGAGGACATCCGTCGTCAGCACCTCATAGGCATGGCCAATATGCGGTGCGCCATTGGGATAGGAAATGGCCGTGGTGATGTAAAAATTCTTGTCGCCGGACATGGCGGTGGCTTTCAGCTTGTATGAAGCAGGTGCTACCCGCGCGCTGCAGTTTCGAGTGCTGCAAACGTGCCGAGAACCACCTGTTTTCGGTCGAGATTAAGTGCCTCTGCCCTCTCGGCAGTGCGGGCGGTGTTTTCCCATACCTCCACCCATCGATCAAGCGAAGCCCCCGCCGCCAGCCGGTTCATGATGTCAGCTTCCCCGGCAATCACTTCATCAATCATCGCCGGTCCACCAGCGCCCTGCCGTACCAGGCGCACGAGCCAGTCTGACAAAAGCTCGCGGAACATCTCATAGGCCTGATCATTGCCGCGCCGCGCCAGCTTTTCAGCAAGCGCATGCACCGCCGGGACATCCGGCTTGGGAAGGCTTGCGATCACCCCATGCATCTCACGGTAGAGCTCAATGCCACCGCCGCCCGCCAGCAGAAGTGCCCGCCCGACGCTGCCCTGCGCCAGCTTGGCCACGGCTTCCATATCTCCGTCCGCCATGTGCCCCAGATGTCCATGGACCGCGGACAGCAACTGATCATGACTGAGCGGCTTCAATGGAAGCGTGCGACATCGCGATCTGATGGTCGGCAACAACCGGCCGGGATGATTGGCGAGAACCAGAAAAATGGTCTGTGCAGGAGGTTCTTCGAGAACCTTGAGCAACGCATTGGCCGAACTCGTGTTCATGTCATCGGCACTGTCGACAATGCAAATGCGCCAGCCGCCCTCGCCCGCCTTCATGCCGAAGAAGTCATGCGTCCTCCGAACTTCATCGACAGAAAGCACGGTCATGTATTTCTTGGTCTTGTCGTTCCATGGCTTGCGCAGTGTCAGCACATTGGCATGACCGCGCGACGACACTCTTTTGAAGATCTCGTCTTCCGGCGGAATGTGCAGCGTTTCAATGCCCGCAGATTCCACAATACGCGGGTCACCATATTTGAGCAGAAACCGGGCGAACCGGTATGCCAGTGTTGCCTTGCCAATCCCTGCGGGCCCTGTGATCAGCCACGCATGGTGAAGCCTGCCTGCCATGAAGGCTTCGCGCAGGGCGTCTTCGGCCGGCTGATGGCCATACAGCATTTCTGTGTCGCGGGGATGGGGAAATCCTTCCAGCTGATCTGGCTGGGGCACATCAAAGGGTTCAGGAGATCGAGCCATTAAGACGTCACCTCACCAAACCGCGTGATCACGGCTTGCCAAATTGCCTGGGCAACTTCATCAGGCGATTGCGATGCGTCGATGACGATGCACCGGTCGGGGTCGCCTTTGGCAATGTCGAGAAAGGCCTGTCGCAAGGTTTCGTGGAACGCAACGTCAAATCCCTCATAGCGATCCTCACCCGCATTGGCATCTGCCTCACGCGCTCGCGCACGGGCAAGACCAACGTCAATCGGCAAATCCAGGATGAGCGTGAGGTCTGGCTGCGTATCGCCGACCACCAGCTGTTCAAGGTCAGACGTGGTCTGGGTGCCAAGACCAAGGGCATGCCCCTGATAGGCGGTGGTTGAATCTGCAAATCTGTCGCTTATCACCCATTGGCCATTGGCAAGTGATGGACGGATCAGACGTTCGAGATGGTCCACGCGCGCTGCATTGAGGAGGAGCGCTTCAGACAAGGGTGCCCAACGGTCCGTACTGCCTCTGACAAGGAGGGCACGTATGTCTTCAGCGGCAGGCGTGCCGCCTGGTTCACGCGTTGCTATGGCGGCGATCTGATGCGCGGTCAGCGCTTCGATCAGCCGTGTAATCTGCGTTGTCTTGCCGGCACCCTCGCCGCCTTCAAAGGTAATGAACCGGCCGCGCTGTGTGTCGGTCGCCATCAGCCTGAGATCAGCTGCGCGAGTGCGCTCATGGCTTTGCCGAACATCCCCAGCGCCTCAACGGATGTTCCCGCCTGCAAGTCATATGTGCGTGTGGGCAAGCCAGGACCGGTGATAACGAGCTGGCCAATGATATCGCCCTCGGCGATTGGGGCGTTCAAAGGACCATCGTAGCGGACCTTCGCTTCCATGCCTTTGCGCGCGTCCCGCGACATCGTAAGGGCAACATCCGTGGCGATCACCATGGGGACTGTGCGGCTTGACCCTTGCCAGACAGGCGCACGCTCCAGAACCTGACCTGCTTCCAGCAGATTGTAGGAGCGGAATTCGCGAAATGCCCAGTCCATCAGCCGCTGTGTTTCATTGGCGCGCTCTTTTTCAGAACTGAGCCCGTTGACCACGAGCACAAGGCGACGTCCGTTGCGAACGGCCGATGCCGTAAGCCCATAGCCGGATACGGATGTGTGTCCGGTCTTGAGCCCATCAGCGCCCATGTTCATGTAAATGAGCGGATTGCGATTGGCTTGCGTAATTCCGTTCCATTCGAAATCACGTACGGAATAGATCTCGTAAAACTCAGGATGCGTTTCGATGAGGTAGCGCGCCAGAATAGCCAGCTCGTTGGCAGTCATGAGATGACCTTCATCCGGCCAGCCGGTCGCGTTCTTAAAGGTGGATGTCTCAAGCCCGATTTCCCGGGCCCGCTCCGTCATCCGTTCAGCAAATGTCGCTTCAGAACCTGCCAGAGCTTCAGCGATTGCGATGCAGGCATCATTGCCGGACTGGACGATGACACCATAAATGAGGTCGCGGACCGGGACGCGGCTGTTGAGTTCCGCAAACATGGTGGATGAGCCGGAAGCAGCACCGCCCTTGCGCCAGGCGTTTTCGGAAATGACAAACTCGTCATCCAGCGTCACACGGCCGTCTTTCAGGGCGTCGAACAACATGACCATGGTCATGAGTTTTGACATCGAGGCTGGAGCCATCAGCTCGTTGCCCTGCTTCTCGTAGATGATTTCGCCAGTCGCAAAATCCATCAGCGATACGTAACTGGCGGGGGTCTCGATAGCCCGCGCAGGTGCGATGGCGAACGAAGCCGCAGCCAGCGCTACGGCGAGCAGAAAAGCAGGAAGTCGAGTAAAGCGGGCAATCATAAAACGCGGGGCTCCATCCAGCTCGAAGGGGGTACGTTTGTACCGTCCAAATAAGGCTGCAACTGGATTACCGCGTATGAGCATCCTGTACCAGTGGCGACACCCGTTTTGATGGAAACGTCACCTTTTTGGCAGAGGAATGCGCGCCTAGTTGATGACGACGCGGGCCCCATTCTGCCCACGTGACACAACCGATTCGAGCAGCCCATCGGCGCCCTGAGCGTTGTTCACCGGTCCAACCCGTACACGATACCAAGGCGTGCCATTCACAACAGACTCAGTCACTTCAACTGGACCAAGGTCGGAAAGCTGTGAGGCGAGCGCATTGGCGTTGCTGGCACTGCGGAACGAACCTGCCTGAACAAAGAAGTTATCCACGACAGGCGCCATAGCGGTTGTCTGCGAAGCTGGTGCCGAAGGTGCAGTTGCTGCGGGAACGGTCCCTGCGGCAGCAGAAGCACCACCCGCCAGAAGCGACAGGTCTACCGGCGCGTTTGGCACAGGCGGCAGGCCCGCTGTTGCAATGTCATCGTCGTCATCCTGAACGGGCTGCATCTGCGATGCTGCCTGTGTCGCTACAGGTGCCACAGGTGCAGGCTGCGCATTGACCGTCTGCACGCGGCCCTGCTCACCGGTCCAGCCTTCCGCCTTCGCCAGATACTCGACGCGGACTTTGGCTGTGCCCTGCTCCTTGTAGCCCAGCAATTCAGCGCCGCGCATGGACATGTCAATTTCACGGCCACGGGCAAACGGGCCACGGTCATTGATGCGAACAATCAACGAGCGCCCATTTTCAAGGTTGGTCACGCGCGCCATCACCGGCATGGGAAGTGTCGGATGTGCAGCAGAGACCTGATACATGTCGAAGATCTCGCCATTGGCGGTCATCTTCTTGTGGAACTGCGGGCCATACCAGGAGGCAATGCCCGTGCTGTTGTAGCGCTCGTCTTCCTTGGGATAATACCACTCACCGGCAATCTGATACGGGTTGCCCACTTTCCAGTAGCCACCCTCGCCGCTTGGTATCTCACTGCGGCTGACTTCCTTCACAACGGCGCCGGCCAGCTGCGTTTCCGCACACCCTGCAAGAACCAGCATGCCGGTCAGTCCAACCAGCATTGCGCCAATGCGCGGCGTACGTGTGCGTGACATAATCGCGTTCATGGCCCCATTATCCCCGTCAATAGTCGAGACACCACAAGCAGGCAGTACCTTCGTCCTTGTGGAGACCGGCACCGCCCGAATTTCAGACAGTTAGAATGCCTGCAATTTGGTAAACGAGGCGTTTACGATTTCATGACCACCGATCACGCACAAACCGACACTCCCCTGACCCGCCAGTTGGTACAGCATGCCCGCGCCAAGGAGGCCACGGCTGACGATCTGGCAATGGCCGCCCTGTTTGTCCTGGATGCTGTGGCAAATGCGCTTGGCGGCTGCGCCAGCGAACAGGGGCGTAAACTTCTGCGTTGGGCAGGCAATGGCCCAAGCCGACCCGGAACCCCCTTCGATACTGGCTCCCATGCGCTGCTAATGGGCGCCCTTACCCATATTCTTGAAACCGATGATCTCCACCGGGCCTCCGTGGTGCACCCCGGTTGTGTGGTCGTGCCTGCTGCGTGGGTCATGGCGCTTCGTGAAGGTATCTCGGGGCCAGCATTCTTGCGCAGTGTCCTGGAAGGCTTTGAAGTCACGACCCGTGTGGGCATGGGGGTGGGGCCTGCCCACTACCGCATCTGGCACAACACAGCCACATGCGGCCCATATGGGTCCGCTATGGCAGCGGCAACCCTGCTGGGCCTCAACGAAGACCAGACCGTTCATGCTTTGGGCAATGCAGGCAGCCAGTCCTCAGGTCTATGGGAATTCCTTGATACCGGCGCCATGACCAAACATCTGCATGCAGGCCATGCAGCGCAGGCTGGGGTGCAGTCTGCAGACCTGGCGGCCCTCGGCTTCACCGGGCCTCCCCGAATACTGGAAGGCGAACGAGGCTTCTTCGCAGCCACTTGTCCCGATGGGGATGCATCCCGTGTGATGTCTGATCCCGACGGACCCTGGCAATTGCCTCTTACATCCATGAAGCCATGGCCGTCCTGTCGTCATACCCACCCGGCCATTGATGCGTCCCTTGAGCTGTCCGGGAAACTGAAGCACGCCAGCGCTGATGAGTTTCACTCTGTAACTGTCGAGACCTATCAGGCGGCGGAGGATGTCTGCGATCGCCCCCATGCCGACAGCGAATACGAAGCCAAATTCTCACTTCAGCACTGCATCGCGACGGCATTGGAAAATGGTGAGGTCACTCTTGCATCGTTTGATGATGCTGCCCGCGTCAAAGCCCGACGACTTGCCTCCGGCATCACCATCAAGGTGATGGATCCTTATGCCGCGTCCTACCCCGTTGACTGGGGCAGTGCTGTTGAAATTGTCATGACAGACGGGACAAAGCACCGCGCAGAACGCGGGTTTGCAAAGGGCGATCCTGAGGCACCGCTCACGCCACCAGAGGTGGTCGAAAAATCATTGGGGCTGATGGAGTTTGGCGGTGTTGCTGCGCCAAAGCAGCTCGCCGAGGCTATTCTTGCGCTGCCGATGGCCGAAAGGCTGCCGCCTCTTCCGCTCTTTGCCTGACCTGTGAAGGCGAAATCGGCATGGCGTTCAGGCGGGTATGTAAGTGCCGGCAGGCGCTAGTTCTGGAGCATTGGAAAAACGGTATAGAACGCGATACCGGCACCAAGGATGAGGCTCGTAAGAACAAGCCACGGGCCCCAGTATCCGCCGGCACGGGGGGCAGAGCCCCCCATGGCGACAGATGCTGCCGGGGCAGCGCCCACAGCCTGAGCTGCGGTGCCGTTCTTGTTACGCAGAATTTCGCGGTTCTTTTCCGTCCACTGACGCTGAGCAAAATCTGCCTTGTTCTGTTCGTGCCACTTGGCCTGCGCATCGCGACCACCGCCGCCACCGCCCGTGCTGGGCCCACCATCGCCACCTGAGCGTTCCATCGCTTTGCGGTCGCGCCGGGCGATCCACATGCTGTCCAGCAAAATCAAGACAAACAGCACGCCGATGATGGACGCCGGTATCCAGGTTTGCACCAGATCATATTCGAGCATTCAAAAACTCCCCTTGTCCCGCACCATCTGGCTGCTGTGCATTATCTGGCCAGCAGCCGCCTGAGCGGGCTTACTTCATGATGTTTCCCGGCCTTAACAGCCGTGTTCACGTGTCCTACCCGATTGAATGCACGGGCACCCCCGGAAAAGCAAGCAATACGGCCTATTGTTGCCTCGAAAACCGGCGAGCGCAAACCGCCGCGTCAAACGGCGTTAACGCGGCTGATTCGCTTGCCCCGAGGGTCCCGGGACCAAGGCAAAAACAAAGATTCCTGCCGATATTGCGAAATTGTCCCGACCCCGCTAAAGCTGTCCCCGCAGGCCAGCGCCTTTTATGCGGAGAGGTGGCAGAGTGGTCGAATGCGGCGGTCTTGAAAACCGTTGGGCTTCACGGTCCCGGGGGTTCGAATCCCTCCCTCTCCGCCATTGGCTCTCCTTGTGCGACACAAAACCTTGCCGATCAGGCCAGTGCGATGCTGGCCATTGTGAGCGTTGATCTTTCCGTTATTGCGGACATTTCGGAAACGGGACGCCGATACGCCGTCGGCAGCTTCTGCCGCCTCAGCCTCCTGCCGCTTTTCCACAGCATCTCTGGAAAGACCTCATGACTGACAATTCGGGTCTGACTGTTGCGGTAGAAGCAAGGAGTCATTTCTCCAGCGGGGTCGCACCGTGTTGCTGAATATAAATATGCACATGGCATATGAGCTTTCACAGACAACGGACCTGCTCTTGCAGGTTGAGGTTGCTGATGTAGCCGACCAACGTGTTCTGACGTCGGAAATTGATTTTTCGCACATCTCTCATATGTCGCGAGTGCCGGCGGAAGATGGGCTGGGTGAACGCATATGGATACGCGCGGATGGAGAATTTCGCTGCGCCTACAGCGCACGCATACACGTTGACCGGCCTGCCCTCGACTTGACCGCACTCAGCTCGGCGATGCCCCGTCTTCTGCCCTGGCATACCGTGAGGTACCTGATGCCCTCGCGTTACTGCCAGTCTGATCAATTCAGTTCCTTCGCTGAGGACGAGTTCGGTCACCTGGAGGGTGGTGCCAAGATTGACGCAATGCGTGCCTGGATTCACTCAACCTTCAAATATGTTCCCGGGTCCAGCAATGCTCAGACGACCGCTCTGGATACCTTTGTCCAAAGGCAGGGTATTTGCCGAGATTTCGCCCATGTCCTGATAACGCTTGCGCGTGCATCGGGGATCCCAGCTCGGTTTGTCAGCGTCTATGCGCCAGGCGTAACGCCTCAAGATTTTCACGCGGTGGCGGAAATCTATCTTGACGGTACATGGCACCTTGTCGATGCAACCGGAATGGCGCCGGCAGACACCATCGCGCGGATCGGCGTTGGCTCAGATGCAGCAGATGTCGCTTTTCTGGGCGTTTTTGGGCAGGCGAAATTCGTCGAACAATCCGTGGTCGTCACAAAATCCTGAATATGGATTTCCTATTGTCCAGATGTACTGGTCTCCCGCTTCTGCTTAATTTGTGTCCGTGGCTTACGCAGCGGGCCAATTCAGGTATCAAGGGGAACCGAAATCCTTTTTTAGGGACGGTCGGACCTTATCAGTGTGGAGAGCAGCCTGTGTTCCAATTGACAAATCTCAAGATGTGGAAACGGCGAACGGTGGCGGGATCTGTGTTGGCCGCTTGTGTCGGGCTTGCATCATGCTCTGACGCGCCCGAGGCGAGTGAAGAGCCTTCGGTTCGTCCAGCTAAGCTCTTTGAAGTGGTTCAGTCGCAGAACACACGGACCATGAACCTCCCGGCGGTGATCAGCGCGCGATCAACTGCAGACCTGACATTCGAAGTGAACGGGGTGCTCCAGGAGTTCCCGGTCATTGAGGGTCAGGAAGTCGCTGAGGGCGACCTTATTGGTCAGTTGGAACAGCGGGCATTCCAAAATCAGGTGGCGCAGGCAGAGGCGACCTACCGCAACGCGCAATCCCAGTTCAGCAGAGCAGCGCAGCTCATCAAGAAGGGCACGATTGCTCAAAAAACATATGATGAGCGGTTGAAAGACCGCGATGTCGCGCGAACCGCACTCGACGATGCCCAAAAGCAGCTCGACGACAGCACGCTGCGCGCGCCCTTCGCTGGCGTGATTGCAACCAAGCATGTTGACCAGTTCCAGACCGTTGGAGCCCAAACGGTGATTGTAACGCTCCAGTCTACCGGCGCTGCGGAAGCCGTTGTTCAGGTGCCGTCGACGCTTGTTGCCAATTCCGGCCAGATTGACGTGGCTGAATCCTACGTGGTTCTGGATGCCGCACCTGACAGAGAAGTGCCCGCGCAAATCGTATCGACGTCAACCCAGACGGACCCACGGACACAGACATTCCAGGTGCGGTTTGCTTTCGAGCCACCGGAGGACCTCGTGATCCTGCCGGGCATGACGGGCACACTGAGGTCCAAGCTGCAGATTGCCAACCGCAATGGTGCGGACGGTCGAATTACAATTCCGCGAACAGCCGTTCTTGCGCAGGCAGAAGACCTGTTTGCCTGGAAGGTCGATGCCGAGACCATGACCGTGTCACGCACGGCCATCACCATCAGCCAGGAAGGGCCTGACGTCGGTGCGGATGTGGTGGTGACTTCGGGCCTTGCCGCTGGCGACACGATTGTGGCGGCCGGTGTTTCATTCCTGACGGAGGGCACGCAAGTCCGCGCCTTCGAACAGTAGGAGGTCGGTCACATGCATCCTGCTGAATTTGCCATCAAGAACCGCCTCATCAGCGTGATCATTATCCTGATTGCGCTGTTTGGAGGCTGGACCGCCTACGAAAACATGCCGCGTTTCGAGGACCCGGAATTCACCATTCGGCAGGCTGTCGTCGTCACGCAATATCCCGGTGCGACCCCGGAAGAAGTTGCAAATGAAGTCACCGAACCGCTGGAAAGTGCCATTCAGCAGCTGCAGGAAGTCGACGAGATTACGTCTGAATCCAGCTTTGGTGTTTCGCGGATAACGGTCGAAATCAAGTTCGAGTTTTCCCCCAGCAAGGAGGATCTGCAGATCATCTGGGGCAAACTGCGCAACAAGGTGGATGATGCAGTCGGCAGTCTGCCCCCCGGTGCATTGGCACCTCTCACCAATGACGACTTCGGCGACGTCTATGGCCTCTACTACTTCGTGACCGGCGAAGGCTACACGGCCAAGGAACTACATGAGTATGTAAAAGGTCTGCGTGCGGATCTTCTGGCAGTGGATGACGTTGCAAAAGTAGCGATCACCGGGGTTCAGTCTGAGGCCATTTATGTGGAGATTTCCAGAGACCGCGCTGCGGCCCTCGGCGTCTCGGTTGATCAGGTTTACAACGATCTTGCCAAGCAGAACTCTGTTGTCTCGGCAGGCAGTGTGCGTGTTGGCGATCTACGCCTGAACATTCTTCCTACGGGAGATATCGACTCCGTCGCGGCAATTGAAAACGTCATCGTTTCAACAAGTTCATCCAGCGGTTCGGACACATCCGGCGTGGTCTATCTGCGTGACATCGCAACGGTTCGACGTGAGCTGAAAGACCCGCAGACGTTTATCCTGCGTCACAACGGTCAGCCTGCGTTGGGCCTTGGCATTTCAAATGTGACCGGCGCAAATGTCGTGAAAATGGCCAAGGGCATAGATGCAGCCTTTGCGGCAGAGGAATCCCGTCGTCCGATCGGCGTGGAGATTCATCAGTACTATCATCAGGGCACTATCGTCGAGAAGGCGGTGCAGGACTTTGTGGTCAACGTGGTCATGGCTCTGGTCATCGTTTTGATCACGCTGCTTATTTTCATGGGCCTCAAATCGGCTGTCGTGATCGGCGCCGTCCTGCTGCTGACGATCGCCGCCACACTTGGCACCATGTATCTGGTTGATATTCCCATGCACCGCATCTCATTGGGCGCATTGATCATTGCACTGGGCATGCTGGTGGACAACGCCATTGTTGTTACTGAGGGTATCCTTGTTGGTGTGCAGCAAGGGCGCAAGAAACTCGAAGTTGCCAAGGATATTGTGACCCGCACCTGGTGGCCGCTTCTGGGCGGCACCATTGTCGGCATCATTGCTTTTGCCCCCATCGGCTTCGCGCCGGGTAGCACAGCAGAATATACCGGCCACTTGTTCTGGGTGGTGCTGATCTCCCTGCTCTACAGCTGGGTCTTTGCCATTACCGCAGTGCCCTTGCTGGCAGACCTTCTGTTCAAAGAGAACACCGCTGCAGCCGGACACACGCCACCGGAAGGCAAGTTTTCGCGGACCTACAAGAGCTTCATGCGGCGCGTGCTGGCCGCACGTTGGGGAGTTGTTGGCATAGCCATTGGAATGTTCGTTGTGTCTGTCTGGGCATTTCAGTTCACAAAGTCCGGCTTTTTCCCAAGCTCGACGACGCCTCAGCTAGTTGTCGATTACTGGCTGACCGAAGGCACGGACATTGATCGTACAGACGCTGACATGCGCCGACTGGAGCAGGCGGTGGCGCAACTGGACGGTGTCGAGAGCGTTACGACCTATGTCGGTCAGGGCGGTCTTCGCTACATGCTTGTGTATCCGCCGGAGTCCTACAACAGCGCCTATGGACAGTTGCTCGTCCGGGTCTCGGACTACTCGCTGATTGAAACTTTGATCCCCGACATTCAATCCTACGTGGACAACAACTACCCCGATGCCCAGGGAAAAGTCTGGCGCTTCAAGCTTGGTCCAGGCGGCGGGTCGGCCATTCAGGCGGAGTTTTCAGGCCCTGACCCAGTTGTGCTGCGCCGTCTTGCCGGTGAGGCCACAGATATATTTGCGCAAGACGGCAACCTCATTTCCATAAAGGAAGACTGGCGCCAGCCTGTGTCTGTCCTCGAACCGATTTACTCCGAAACCAGCGGTCGCCGGCTGGGTGTCTCCCGAGAGGATCTGGCCGCAGCACTGAGGTCCAATTACTCAGGACGCGACATTGGCGTATATCGTGAAGGAGATGAACTGATCCCCATCATCGCGCGCGCGCCCGAAGCGGAACGCACCGGCGTTTCCGGTCTGCCGGGTATTCAGATTCCAAGCGCGACAACTGGCAACACGGTTCCACTCATCGAAGTCGTGGAGGGTGTGAATTCCATTTGGCGAGATGCGCAGCTCCGCCGTCTTGATCGTGTGTGGACAATCAAAGCACAGGCAGACCCCCTGCCCTCTGAATTGGCGTCTGTCGCCTTTGACCGTATCCGCGGACAAATCGAGGCCATTGCCTTGCCACCGGGATACACGTTGACGTGGCGCGGCGAGTATGGGGACAGCACGGAAGCCAACGGCAATCTTGCATCGACGTTGCCTATCGGCCTTGCAGCCATGGTCCTGACTGTCATCATCCTCTTCAACGCGATCCGTCAGCCGCTCCTCATCTGGCTCGTTGTACCGCTGTCTATCATCGGTGTGGTGATTGGTTTGCTGGTCACCAACAGCGCCATGGAGTTCATGGCCATCCTCGGTGTGTTGTCCCTGTCGGGGCTCTTGATCAAGAATGCCATTGTGCTCGTGGACCAGATGGACCTGGAGATACGTGAGGGCAAACCTCGACATGATGCTGTTATCGACAGTGCGGCCAGCCGCGTGCGGCCGGTCATGATGGGGTCTTTGACGACAGTGCTTGGTGTTCTGCCGCTCTTCATGGACCCGTTCTTTGCGGCGATGGCGGTGGTTCTGGTCTTTGGCCTCAGCTTCGCGACACTCCTGACGCTCATCATCGTCCCCGCCCTCTACGCTATCTTCTTTGGCATAACCGATGATGAGCGCAGTCACGCATAGCCCAAACTCTGGGAATTTGCGTCATGTATTGACGTGCATTATGCCAATTCCTAGGTTGGTAGCTTATCATTTTGCTTAATAGAGCGGTTCCCACCAATGGCGCCAAAGTCACACTCCAACGCTGTATCCAAATCTACAGAACCAGCCTCCACTGAAGTGGCTGGGCAAGGTGATGGACGCCGGCAGCGCAGTGAGCGAAGCCGCGCAAAAATTGTAGCGGCTATGTTCTCGGTCATCCGGGGCGGCGAGATGGATCCAAGCGCGGCAACCCTCGCCGAGGAGGCAAAGGTCGGCATTCGAACCGTGTTCCGACACTTCGACGATGTAGACAGCCTCTACCGGGAAATGTCTGCCCAGATGGAAGCAGAAATTCTTCCCATCGTTAGTCAGCCTTTCACGGCATCTACCTGGCAGGGGCGCCTTTCTGAGATGATTGATCGGCGTGTGAATGTTTACGAGCGCATCATGCCCATCAAGACATGCGCAGGGCTGCGTCGTTTCAGGTCCGAATATCTGATGCAGGACTACCAGCGTTTCCTGACCATGGAGCGCGAAGGTCTGGCCGGCGTTCTCCCCAGCCACATCAAGTCTGACAAAACGCTTTTTGCGGCGCTGGAGATGCTCACAGGCTTCAATGCATGGAGGCGGTTGCGGCAGGATCAGGAACTCACTGCCAAGCAGGCTGAAAAGGCAATTCGGTTCAGTGTTGAGAAACTGGTGGCAGCGTAAATGCGTTTCGTCATCCTCCTGTCACTGATTGGTGCGCTTGCAGCATGCGATGAGCGCACAGCGACGTCAGCTGAAGGTAACGGCCCAACGGCGACCAACGCGGCCTCGTGCGGCCTGACGACAGATCGCATTGGCAGCTTTGCATCAATTCCCTCGGGCTCATTTATCAAAGGCAGGAACGCTGTCTACCCGGAGGAAAAACTGGGTCTTCGTCTGCACGTTGTGGGATTTGACATTCAAACGCACGAGGTCACCAACGCGCAGTTTGCGGCATTCGTTGACGCGACGAACTATGAAACAACTGCTGAACGTGACATCGCCGCCGGGCGGACCGGTGCAGGGTCTGCGGTGTTTGAGCGGATCGTGGATGGAAGCATGACTGGCAATCCATGGCGGCTGATACCCGGTGCAACGTGGCAGAAACCTAACGGTCCAGATTCATCCATAGAAGGTCTGGACAATCACCCGGTTGTTCATGTGTCTCTCGCGGACGCGCAAGCCTATGCAAAATGGGCCGGTGCCCGACTACCCACGGAAGAAGAGTGGGAGTTTGCAGCGTCCAGCGGCCTGCCCGACCAGAATGTAACGACATCCGGCGCATATGATGAAACCGGCAAGCCACGCGCCAATACGTGGCAAGGGGTCTTTCCCTTCTTTGACCAGGCCGAGGACGGGTTCTCCGGAGCGTCGCCCGTTGGCTGTTTCCCAGCCGATCAAAATGGCGTCTACGACATGATCGGCAATGTGTGGGAACTCACCGACACACCCTATGCGGACGGAACGCAGACCATCAAAGGCGGGTCATACCTGTGCGCGGACAATTTCTGCCGTCGCTACCGTCCCGAGGCCCGACAGCCGTCGGAGGTTGATTTTTCAACCAACCACATCGGCTTTCGGGTTATCCGGGACGGATAGCAGTCGATCAGTTCGGCCAGTAGATGACCTCATCCCCGTCTTCAAACCGCTCGGCCCGTGTCTTGTCGACAGCAACCGGGAACTCTGCCTGATGTGGATAGAGCGGCGGACGTGAACCGGCGCTATGCGCATCCAGCAAGGCCGTCAGTCTGCTGACCACATCAGGATTGGCCTCAGCCACGTTGGTCTGCTCGGTCGGATCGCTGGCAAGATTGAACAGCCACGCCTTGTTCGGTCGTTCTGATACCTGCAGCTTCCAATCACCTGCACGCACAACGCGGTAGTAGCCGCTGGTCCAGAAAATGGCTTCGTGCGGATCTTCCGTAGACGTACCGGTTGCCAGCGGCAGCAGGTCCTTGCCATCAATCTCGATGGTGTCAGGGATTGTGCCCTCGCCTGCAGCGACAAGTGTCGGCATCACATCAATGTGGGCGACGGGTGACTCGATTTCAGTCCCGGCGGGAATCCGGTTCGGCCAGCGCATGAGCATTGGCACACGGATGCCGCCTTCAAACAGAGTGATCTTCCAGCCGCGATACGGTGCATTGACGTCCGGAATGCCGATATACCCGGCACCGCCATTGTCGCTGGAAAAGACGATAATCGTGTTGTCGGCAATCCCCTCTTCTTCCAGCGTCTGAATGATATCACCGACGCTGCGGTCGACCGCGCGCATCATGGCCGCATACACCCGTGCGCGATGGGGCTGGATGTCACCTACAGCTTCGTAGTCTTCCTTGGTGGCCTGCAGCGGTGTGTGGATGCCCCAATGGGCGAGATACAGGAAGAACGGATTATCCTTGTTGGCGCGGATAACCTTCTGAGCTTCCTGGGTCCAGTAGTCTGTCAGGTAGCCACCCGGCTCAAACCATTCGCTGCCGTTGTAGCTCGCGGCATATTGCATGCGGGCCCACAGGAATTTGTCGATGGGGTCAAAATCAAGCTTGGCATTGACCACATTGGGATCATCCTCAGGCAGGAACAGACCGCTGGCCATCAACAGGCTTTCATCGAAGCCCTGAGACGTGGCGTCGAATTCTTCACCGCGCCCCAGGTGCCACTTGCCGATATGGACGGTGTGGTATCCGGCCTCCTGGAGGACTTCTGCAACCGTCAGTTCAGACCCTGGCAGGCCCTTTTCCTGGTAAGTGAGTTCTGGCGTGCCGGATCTGTCGGGCACGTAGGCGTCTGGCAAGCCACTATCCATGCTTGCGGAAACTATTCCGACGACATCGGCCATTCCATCCGGCGTGGGAGTGAACTCAAAGCCTGTGCGTGATGGATAACGCCCGGTCATGAGCATGGCGCGCGATGGTGCACAGGTGCCCGTCCCTGCGTAAGCCTGAGTGAAGTTGGCGCCCTCAGTTGCCAGTCGATCAATGTGAGGTGTCTTGAAGGCACCACCATTCATGCCGCCGCCATAGGTGGAGATGTCGTTGATGCCCAGATCATCAGCCAGGATGAAGACGATATTGGGCGCGCCCGCAGCAGCCTTGCTCGCCCGCTCCGGGTCGGCTGATTTCCAGCTGATTTCCTGATGGGGTGCGACATCAATCTTGCCGGTGTTCGTCGCAAGATACAAAATGATGTCCACGCGCATGAGATAGGCAAGGCCGCCCAGAACAATAGCTGCGGCCACAACCCCCAGAACGATCTTCTTCCCCATAGTACCCACCTTATTAATGGCATTAATTATGCCAATACATTCGGGATCCCGTGATTTGTCAAGTTTTTGAGTGGGCCTGCGTGCTCAAACAGGCGCCTGCGCATAGGTGGCATGCCTTGTAATTGCTCTATTTAGCTGTCATGTCACAGGTCTTGTTGAGCTTCCAAGTGATTTGGAACCGACATTGGCGTTCGCGAACGGTACGGGCAGGACATTCAAATGTCCGCCGCGTGCCCAAGATGAGGGTCAAACAGACGACCCTCATAGTTGCCTTTTGAGTATCAAAAAGGCCACGCGACACGTTCCCGTGCCATGACGCTATTTCGGACTATCCGGCTGGCTGCGGGCACTCATTTTGAAAGTACCTAAGTGACAGATTTTACATCGCTCGGCCTCGCCGAGCCGATCCTTCGTGCCATTTCCGACGAAGGCTACACGACCCCTACCCCAATTCAGGCCAAGGTCATTCCATCCATGATGGATGGATCAGATATTCTGGGCATCGCACAGACCGGCACCGGCAAGACCGCTGCATTCGTGCTACCGATCCTCCACGCCCTGTGTGGCGATCCAATGCCTGCAAAACACCGCACCTGCAAAGCCCTGATCCTTGCGCCAACGCGCGAGCTGGCAGCGCAGATTGGCGATAACATTCGTGCCTATGGCAAGCACTCTCGGCCTTCAGTGGCTGTGATTGTCGGTGGCGCAAAAATTCCACCGCAGATTAAAGCTCTGGCAAAGGGCGTAGACATTGTGGTGGCAACGCCGGGCCGTCTTCTTGACCACGTGGCTTCCAAGAACCTGCGCCTCGATGCGACAACCAAAGTTGTACTCGACGAAGCAGATCAGATGTTCGACCTGGGCTTCATGCCTCAGATCAAGCGCATCATGGGTTATCTGCCCAAGAAGCGGCAGACCATGCTGCTGTCAGCGACCATGCCGAAACAGGTCCGTGCATTGGCGCAGGTGTTTTTGCATAACCCGATCGAAGTGACGGTCACGCCCAACTCCAAGCCGATCGATCGCATTGACCAGAAAGTGGTCATGCTCAAGACGGCAGAAAAGCGTGCCGCGCTCGTGGACTATCTGGCAACGCCCGATATGGAACGGGCCATTGTCTTCACCCGCACCAAGCGTGGCGCGGACAAAGTGTGCAAGCATCTTGAGATGTATGGTTTCGCCTCGGCCGCCATTCACGGCAACAAGAGCCAGAACCAGCGCGTGCGCAGTCTCGACGCATTCCGCAAAGGCAAAGTGAATGTGTTGGTGGCAACGGACATTGCTGCCCGCGGCATTGACGTGGATGACGTTTCACACGTGGTGAACTTCGAACTTCCCAACGTTGCTGAAGCCTATGTGCACCGCGTCGGCCGAACCGCCCGTGCCGGCAAGAGCGGACAAGCTATTGCATTGTGTGACGGTGCTGAGCGCGGCCTTCTGCGAGACATTGAGCGGCTCATCAAACGCAAGATTGATGTGGTGGATCGCCCCGCAGACAGCGGGCGTAAAGTTGTGCCGGAAGAAGAACGTCAGGTGCTGCAACAGCCCGAACCTGCCCAGCGCAAACCACGTCGTCGCAAGCCAGTTGGCAAGCGCACGGATGGTGGCGGCAAGAAGAGCACTGGCCGTCCGCCACAGCGCAATCGCCGCAACCGTAAGCCATCAGCCAAGGCAAAAGCCGCCTAGCTGATCTTACGCATTACGCTGCAACCATTCGCCGCCGGGTCCCAGGAGCCGGCGGCGTTTCTGCTTGTCCAGCAAAGCACTGGGCAATCGCCATCCACTTCGCCGCAACGTCACCGGTCGTCTTGATCTGGGTGTCTGCGATATTTCGTACCTGCGTAACCACCTGGCAGAACTCTGTGGCTGTCCCCTCAACCATGTTGTCCGGGTCCGGTTCATTGAACTCAAGCAGCTCGCCGGACGGCAGCGTCAGCTTCACATAAGGTACGTTTTCAGGCACCGGCAGCTTGTTGACCATGTGGGTCCATCCAAAGGTGTTCACGCCCAGGACAGCGATGTTCTTGATCCGGTCAGCATTCTTCCGCTCGACCCCAAGCGTGTCATAGATCTCCTGGCCGTGTGCCCAGGTTTCCATCAGCCGAGCTGTAATGCTGGAGCGAGCACTCATGCTGGGGCCAGCCCAGACGACGCGTTGTTTGGGGTCAGCATCCAGAAAACGATCTGCCACACCTGGATAAAAGTCGTGCCACCGTTTCACCAGATCGCGTCCACTGACGCCTTCCAGCTCTGCGTTCTCAAACCCACGCAGGCCGCCGGTGGCCACGAATTCCCCTACCCGCTCGAAAAAGGCATTGAATGCGGTTTCGTCATTGAGCGACATATCTGCCGCTTCGTTCCAGATGTGCAAATGCCCGATCACGTCGCGGATCGTCCAGCCCTTGAACTGTGTGGGTTCCAATAGGCGTTCTTCAGGCAAGTCCTTGATCAGCTCATAGAGCGCATCGCTTTCGCCGCGAAAATCATTGGGTTGATCAAACATCTGCAGTCTCCTTAAAGGTCCGCCTTCAGGCGCCCCAAACTTCATCAATTGTCTTCATCAATTTCGATTTCCACCAACAGCTCATCTGCCGGGACTTGATCTCCCGCTGCGCAGGCAATTGCTGTGATAGTACCGTCAACTTCGGCAAGTATCTGATGCTGCATTTTCATGGCTTCGAGCACAGCAAGACGGTCACCCTTTTTGACAGTTTGGCCTTCGCTCACATGGACCTCAAGGATGAGCCCGTGCATCGGTGCCAGTACACGCCCGCCGCCTGCTGCGTCGTCCGCCATACCGGCAGTAGCGAGCACATTCGAAAGGGTCGCGCTGGTGTCATTCATGCTCAGGTGAATTGTCCCTGATCGCGGCAGGGCGAATACGACAGCAGATGTGGTGCCATCTATCGTCAGACAGGCACGATGAGTGTCTCGAGAAACGAGCGACACAGCGACCGATCCGGTGGCTGTTTCCACGGTCCATGAATTGCCACCGCCAGCGACGACGCGCGCATCAATCGCGTTGTCATCGAAGCTGAAACGATAGAGCGTTGAGAGGCGGCCGGTGCTGCCCCAGTTGAGCAATTCCTCGTCCACACCGATGGCGGCCTTGTGAGCTGCATGCTGCTCAGAGTGGTAAAGCAGAACAGCAGCAGCGGTGACCATCTGCGAAGATGGCGCCTGCCGGGCCAAGTCGTCTGCCGAATATGTCTCTCCAATAAATGCTGTTGTTGCCTCACCGGCGGCAAAGGCTGGTTGTGAGAGCGCATCAATCAAAAAATCACGGTTGGTCTGAGGCCCGAAAATGCCGGTGTTCCGCAACGCTTCAATGACCCGTTGTCGAGCCACATCACGGTTGGGACCATGGGCCATGACCTTGGCGATCATCGGGTCGTAGAAGGGTGAGACCTCAAGCCCCGTGGCAATGCCCGCATCAATTCTAACGCCCTCGCCCTCGGCGGGAGCCCACAGGTCAATATGTCCTGTGCTGGGCAGGAAGTCCTCGGCCACATCTTCTGCGTAAAGGCGCACCTCAATGGCATGGCCGGTCAAAGACACATCGTCCTGCGAAAGCCCAAGATTCTCCCCCTGGGCAACCTTAATCTGCAACGCCACAAGATCGAGCCCGGTAACCAGCTCAGTGACCGGGTGTTCGACCTGCAGGCGGGTGTTCATTTCGAGGAAGTAGAATTCGCCGTCGGCGCCAAGCAGAAACTCAACGGTGCCCGCGCCGCGATAGTTGATGGTCTGGGCTGCCTCGACAGCAGCAGCTCCCATACGCGCGCGGAGCTCAGGTGTCATCACCGGGCACGGAGCCTCTTCGATCACCTTTTGATGGCGTCGCTGAACGGAGCAGTCGCGCTCACCCAGATGGATGGTATTGCCTGCTTCATCCGCAAAGACCTGTATCTCTACGTGGCGGGGCTGGATGATGGCTTTTTCGAGGATCAGTTCACCGGACCCAAAGGCGTTTTCGGCTTCTGACCGGGCAAGCTTGATCGCGTCCGGTAACTCGGCAGCGTCATGCACAAGACGCATCCCGCGGCCACCACCGCCTGCGGCTGCCTTGACCATGACCGGAAAGCCGATGTCTTTGGATGCTGAAATGAATGCGTCGTCCGTCTGGTTCTCGCCTTCATAGCCCGGCACGCACGGCACTTTGGCGGCAATCATGCGGCGCTTGGCTTCAGCCTTGTTGCCCATCAGGTCTACCGCATCCGGCCGTGGACCAATAAAGACGAGCCCGGCTTGTTCGCACGCTCGGGCAAAGTCAGCATTTTCACTCAGGAACCCATATCCTGGATGGATAGCCTGCGCGCCTGTATCGGCGGCGGCCTTGAGCACTTTTTCAGGATCAAGATAGGACTCGCCCACCGGTGCCGCACCCACGCACACGGCTTCGTCAGCCATCTTGACGTGGGGGGCTTCACTATCGGCTTGTGAATAGATGGCGATGACCCGATATCCCAGCGACTTTGCTGTTCGCATGACCCGAACTGCAATCTCACCGCGATTGGCAACCAGAATGGAATTGAAGCGCATCGTTGTGATGTCCCTAGCCTTTGGCCCAGACGGGTTTGCGTTTTTCAAGGAATGACGCCACGCCTTCGCGGCCTTCGTCACTTAGGAGGCGCCCGGTAAAGTTTTCAGCAGCAGCATGAATGGCTTCTTCGCGGGTCATCTCCGGCAGAGCGATGATCAGTGATTTGGTGTCTGCAATGGCACCTGGGGCACATTTCAGAACCTGACTGCGGATCTGCTGCTCGATGGCATTGAGACCGTCCACGTCACTGGCAACAAAGTCTGCGAAGCCAAGGTCATGTGCCCCTTCGCCGTTGAAGCGGGCAGCCGTCAGCATGAGGCGGCGGGCTGTGGCGTAACCCAGTTTCTGAATCACGAAGGGCGCAATCTGTGCCGGTGAAATGCCGATGGCTGTTTCAGTCATCGCGAATTTGGCATCCGCTTCGCAGATAACAACATCCGCACAACAGGCCATGCCAAACCCGCCGGCCATGGCAGCCCCTTCGATGATGGCAATCACGACCTGCGGCGCCTCATTGATGAGGTCAAAAAGCACCGCAGCACCCTTGGACATCTCAATGGTGCTGTCCCGTGAGCCGCCACCGTCATTGCCACCTCCCTGAAAGGAGGCTTTGAACTGTTTGAGGTTTCCGCCCGCGCAGAACACGCCATGTCTGCCCCGTAATGTGATGCCCCGCACCTCACGGTCATCGCGAACGGCTTCGAGAGTGCGGCGGACACCATCTACCAGTTCATCGGTCAAGGCGTTGCGTGTTTCAGGCTGGTTGAACCAGATGGTCAGCCAGCCATTGTCCAGCTCAAGGTCAACGCCGGTCACGTCAGGGAGTGTGGTCATGTGTCTGTCCTGCCTTTAGTGCCGGCCGACGCCGAAGCTATTGGGGTGGAGTGTCTTGTTGCGGCCTTCCCAGATTGTCTGAAGTGCGAAGCCAAGCACTTTGCGCGTGTCGCGTGGATCAATGATGCCGTGATCAAGAAGACGGCCGGAGGTGTAAAACGATGTGGACTGGTCATCGAACAGTTTGACGACGGCTGCGCGCTGTTGAGCAAGCGCCTCCTCATCCACATCCTGCCCACGACGCGCGGCACCACTACGTGCGACTTCTTCCATTGTGCCGGCTGCCTGCTCGCCACCCATCACGCCAGTGGTGGCATTGGGCCAGGCAAACAGAAACTCCGGCTCATAGGCGTAACCGGACATGCCGTAATTGCCAGCACCAAAGCTCGCACCGATATAGAGCGAAATCTTCGGCACCCGAACATTCGACACGGCCTGGATCATCTTGGAGCCGTGCTTGATCATCCCGGCCTGCTCATACTCCGTACCCACCATGTAGCCGGTTGTGTTGTTGAGGAAGATGATCGGCATGTCCGACTGATCGCATAGCTGAAAGAAATGCGACGCCTTGGTGGCACCGGCGGGATCAATCGGTCCATTATTGCCAATCAGGCCGCAGGCATGGCCCATGATGCTGGCCTGCATACAGACGGTTGCGGGACCATATCGCGGTTTGAACTCGACAAAGTCTGATCCATCCACGACGCGGGCAACCACTTCGCGCACATCATAGGGTTGCCGATAGTCCACAGGCACAGTCCCGGCAATGTCATCGGTGCTGAGCACCGGCGGCTCATAGTCGCGTTTTGGTGCTGCGGGTATCTGCTTGTTGTGGTCAATGCGATCGAGCAGGTCGCGCAGGATGAGAATGCCGTGGGCATCGTCTTCAGCCACATACTCCACAAGGCCCGTGGTGCTGGCATGCATCTCCGAGCCGCCAAGCTCATCCGCGTCAGCGACTTCGCCGGTTGCAGCTTTCACCAGTGCGGCACCGGCAAGAGCTGCCATGCCGTTTTTCTTGACGCCGATGACATAGTCACTCATGCCCGGCTGGTAGGCTCCGCCTGCGGTTGAGGGACCATGTAGAACCACAAAGGTCGGGATGCCTGCGGCGCTGAGCTGCGCCAGATGATAGAACATCTTGCCGCCATGGGCCCACAGTTCAACCGTGTATTCAAACAGGTTGGCCCCTGCACTTTCCACCAGATGGACAAAAGGCAATTTCTGGCGAAGCGCACATTCCATCACGCCGATCATCACGCCGACGGATTGTGTGGTCATGGCGCCGGCGCTGATGCCGCTATCATCCACATAGACCATACACCGCACGCCGCTGACGAAGCCGATGCCGGCGATGATATTGCCGCCGGGTACAGAGGTTTCAATGTTTGGGTCATCGACCAGAAAGTTGGCCATGTTGTAGAGCCGCTGGAACGGCATGCCCGGATCAAGCAGACGTTCCAGTCGTTCGCGGGGTGTGAGCTGGCCGCGTTCTTCAAATCGGGGTTTGCGTTTCTCTGATTTGGTCGCGGCGCGGGCTTCGTAGCTGCGCAACTGCTCAATGAGTCCGAGCATGTCTTCGCGGTTCTTCGCAAAGATGTCCGACTTGGGATCAATCTTGGTCTGGAAAATCGCCATTACAGTCTCCCGGCCAGGTCCGCAGGCACGGACACCGGATGGTCAAGAAGGATTTGCGCATAAGCCTTGGCCTGCGGGTCTGCCCGCAGGCTGGCAACACCGCCACCGCCCAGCGCATCATCCATCAAAAAATTGAATGCATTCGATCCCGGCAGGAAAAAGCGTTCAACCTTTCCGCCGCCATTCGACGTATCCAGAAAATGCGCGAAACGACTTGCCACAGCGCTGTCTGTCATGGATGCGCTGATATAGGGCAGATAGCTTTCATCTCGAGCGATGATCCCGATATTGGCTTTGTCGCCTTTGTCGCCGCTGCGGGCCCAGGCCAGTTTGACCAGCGGCACGGCGACCATGCTGCCGTCACTGGAAGGTGCTGCCGGGTCAGTGGGCCGGTCCAGTTTGGATGGATGGAACGCAACGCCTGTTTCTGTGGCCAGGGTGGTCACATCGCCATCAACGTCAACAGTGATGCTCAGGGCATTTTTGGGCAGGGCAAATGAGAAGAGCCGCACTACGGGTGATGGTTTGGGACGCCCACCTGCAAAACTCGTAAGGCCTGCTGGGGTCGCCAGCGCCAGGCCGGTGACTTCCTTCAACAGGACACCAATGCCGCGGGCGTCTGGATGTTTGGCTGCAAGCTTCATCACAACCTCACGCGACGCGACATCCTTTGCGGCCGCACCATACTGGCTGTCGTCGCCAATGATCTCGATGCTGGTTTCCGTGAAGTCAGCAGCGTTGGCCTGCCGCAGGATGTTCTGAGCGCGCTTGATGGATGTTTCGGCGTAGGTGCGGGCCTTGTCTGCGGCATCAAGCCCGATGAAGGCCATCATCAGCCCGCCGCGCCAGCCATCCGAATAGGTCGTGCAGACCTTGTATGTATCCGGAGCCGGGAGTCCGCGCGCCCCCGTGACCTTTACCTCGTCAGGTCCGGTCTGTGTCACTTGTACTTCAGAGAAGTCGCAAACGACATCCGGGACCAGATAGGCCTGCGGGTCACCAATCTCATAGACCATTTGTTCGCACACGGTGCCGACTGACACCTTGCCGCCGGTCTTGGGCGGTTTGCTGCATATGAAGCTGCCATCCGCGCTGACATCGGCAATGGGGTACCCGATGGCATCAAGGTCGTCGGCAACGTCGCGCCAATCCGTGAAGTTGCCGCCGGTCGCTTGAGGGCCGCACTCAATTATGTGCCCCGCAAGTGTGCCTGCCGCCAGCAGGTCGTGATCATCCCTGGTCCAGCCAAACGCATGGATGCACGCACCCAGCGTAACCGCACTGTCCACCACACGCCCGGTGATCACGATGTCTGCGCCCCGGTCCAGTGCGTCTGCAATCGGGAAAGCACCCAGATACGCATTGATGCTGGCGATGGCATCAACTGGTGGAAAGGCCGCACCGGAGAACATTTCCCCATAGCTGCCGCCGGCCAGTTCCTGTGCCCGGTCAAGAAGGTCATCCCCTGCGACCACTGCGACTTTGAGATCAAGGCCCGCATTTTTGACCAGCTCGCGGACTGCGGCACCGCACGCTGCCGGATTAACGCCGCCCGCATTTGAAATGACTTTGACCCCGCGCGCAGCGATGTCCTTGAGGTGGGGTGCCATCACGCCGGTGACAAAGTCCGTGGCGTATCCCTGATCCGGGTTCTTGGCCCTTGCCCGCGCCATGATGGACATGGTGATTTCGGCCAGATAGTCGAAGACCAGATAGTCCAGATTGCCACCGGCAAGCAGTTGTGGCGTTGCGTGCAATGCTTCGCCCCAAAAACCACCTGCGCCGCCAATGCGAATGCTTTTTTCGCTGCCCATGCCCTGCCTTGCCCTGCTCCCGTCACCATGGACGTGCGGTCTGTTTTCGACCGCTTGCATCTCATGATCTGCTGACTTAGATTCCTACAGACCGACCAGTCGGTCTGTCAACTATCATCCGGACCTCTGCCTGATCCGGAATGAGGAACAATCCTGCCATGACGCACGCAGCGCAGATAGCAAAACCGGGTGTGCCTGCTTCCAAAGAACTGCAGGCCGGGAAAACCCGCCGTGCAATCTGCGAGGCCGCAATCGGATGTCTGGATGAAATGGGATATGCCGACACCTCCCTCACACGCATCCAGGAACGCGCAGGTCTGTCACGTGGCGCCCTCACCCATCATTTTCCCACCAAGGAAGATCTGATCGCCGCCACACTGGATATGTTGCTTGGCCGCAGCGTGATGACCGGCAAGCGGGTGGAGCGTGCTGCATGGAGCAAACTGCCGGATGAAGACGCGCGGGTACGCGCCCACCTGAAGTGGCTTTGGGAGCGGCTCGTACGCACACCCGAAGGCCGGTCGCTGATGGAAATCCTCATGGCCGCGCGGACCGACAAGGCGCTGGGAAAACGCACCGCCAAGAGTCTGATCGAATGGGATGCCCGCATGGGAACCGCGATCGTTGAGGTGTATGAATCGCCGGACCTTGATGACGCCGATGTGGTGACCCTGTGGGCGATCTGTCGTGTCTTTATGCGTGGCATGCTCGCCCATGAGCGGTTTACGAGGAACCGCGCTGAGGAAACGCTGATTGTGGATCGCTTTATTGAACTGATCGCGCCACACCTGAAACTTCGCTAAAACACACACCAACGACATAAGACTGCCGGCTGTGTCCGGCCCCAGGAGAACGCCATGCTCAGCCCCCATGACACCGAAGAACGCCGCCAGTTCCGCGATACGGTTCGCCGTTTCGTTGACACGGAAGTCCGCCCCCATGCGGATGAGTGGGATGAGGCGGAGGAAATCCCCTGGGAACTGCATGAGAAGGCAGGCGCTCTGGGGGTCTTTGGCTTTGGCATTGATGAAGCCTATGGCGGCCTTGGCATGGACGATGCCTTCTTGCGCATGGCGTGGATGGAGGAGATGGGCAAGTCCGGGGCGAACGGGGTTCTGGCCGCGCTTGTGGGGCGGACGATTTCTCTCGACCCGATCCAGAAACTGGCAACCGCAGAAATTCGCGAGCGGGTGCTCCCGGATGTGGTGGCTGGCCGCAAGGGATCGAGCCTTGCGATTACGGAACCATCCGGTGGGTCTGACGTCGCCAACATGAAGACCAAGGCCCACAAGGATGGAAATTCCTGGGTGCTCAACGGGTCAAAGACCTTCATCACCGGCGGTATGAAAAGCGACTACTTCGTGGTCGGTGCACGCACCGGGGGCGACGGTCTCAATGGCATTTCCCTGTTCTTTGTAGAAAAGGACGCGCCCGGTTTCGAGCGCACCAAGCTCGGCAAGAAGATGGGCTGGTGGGCATCAGATCAGGCGACGTTGTATTTCGACAATTGCCGCGTCCCTGCTGAAAACCTCATGGGCGAAGAAGGCCGCGGCTTCATCGAGATCATGAAGAACTTTAATCTTGAGCGCGTCGGGCTGACAGCTGAGGCGCTGGGCATGATGAAGGAAGCGCTGCGCTGTTCTATCGAGTGGGCGCAGGAGCGCGAGACATTTGGTACGCCAATGATCCAGCACCAGGTCATCCGGCACAAAATTGCCGATATGTCCGCCAAGACGGATGCCCTCGACGCCTATCTCCAGCAGATTTGTTACGCCATCAATGAGGGCGACATGCCGGTCGCAGAAATCTGCAAGGCGAAGTTCTTCGGGACGAAGGCGCTGGAATTCGTGGCGTCGGAAGCGATGCAGATTCTGGGCGGTGCCGGCTATCTGCGTGGTAACTCCGTTGAGCGGATCTACCGGGAGGTCAAGGTTCTGGCTATCGGTGGCGGGTCTGAAGAAATCATGCGCGACCTCGCGGTGCGCCAGATGGGGCTTTAGGACGTTCTTTACCGTGATCCGTCTTGGAAGAGACCAGGTGCCCAATCTGCGATAGACTCCCCTGATCTGCCCAGGAGGAATCCATGTCCTACGCCCTGCCCGCGAAGTTACTGATTGCTTTGTTTGCGATTGCGTTGTCTGCGTCAGCGTCTCTTGCGGATGAAAAAGATGCGCTCCCTCGGTGTGAGCCTTCGTCTCTTGGTGCCACGGCATGTATGCAAGGCGTGCTGTGCGAGTGCACACAGGTACGTGGTGGCACAATTACCGGTGAACTCTCCGGCGTAAAATGGAACTGCGACGCTTTGCGGCCGCGCTGCGGTGACGAGGCCTCAGTCGGGGACGGCGGCGTACCGGCAACCATCCCACCGGTAGAATTTCCCTACCCGCACTCGGTCGGGATAGACCGCAGTCAGGAGACAACCATCATTCGCCAGAACCAGACCGCCAATCCCGACAACACCAATGTGAATGTCAACAATTAGCGGCTGGTTTCGTGGTATTGATGGTCAGACTTTGGTGATGCCGATCTTGCGCTCCGGCACTTCTGTGCCCGGTCGTTTTGGCAATGTCACCGTCAACACGCCCTTGTCGAACTTGGCATCGGCCTTTTCATCATCGACGCTGTCCGGCAATGAAAAGCTGCGCTGGAAACTGCCGTAGCGGCGCTCGATCACGCGCGCTTCGTCTTTGTCATCTTTCGTTTCGTAGCGTTTTTCGCCCTTGAGGCTTAGCACGCCGTTCTTCACGGTCAGGTCGATATCGCCTTCATCCATGCCAGGCAATTCCGCCGTAATGGTGATGGCGGTATCGCTCTCATGTAAGTCAATGCTTGGCGCGCCTGCCCCAAACCCCGGCATGAGTTCAGCGGTATCCGCAAACGGGCTACGGGTCAGCCAGTTTCCGCCAAACATGTCGTTGGCGAAGCGGTCCATTTCCTCTCGCAGGCGGTGAAACCTGTCGCCCAAGTGCAAGCCCGGTGTCGATGTTTCAGGCCTGGCGAGATCAGTTTTTCCTTTGTCGGTTGCCATAACAAACTCCCACATCTTTGGGTAAGCCAATGGAGGCAGCCTCAGGGACTGCACCCATCGAAATATGGCAATATTGGCGTTCCGATTTAAGGCCGTGCGAGCCGCGCCGGCGATGTTTTGATCTGCCTCAAACTCAAGCCCGCCCTGCGGTTACCGGCAGGTGTAGTTGACCCTGATTTCAGCGCCCATCGCCCTTTGCCGCGGATCATAGTCCCGACTGGAGCTGATGATTTCACCCTGCGCGGGTGCAATGCAGCGGCGGGCGATTTCATCCTGGGCCACAAGCATCATCTCATTCCAATGGTGCTCTTTGACGCCGCCAGGTCCCCGGTTGGTCGGGTGATAGGACACCAGCACCTCGTACACAGGCTTCTGCAAAAGGATCTGATCCTGAAGCGTGATCCACGCAATGTTGTAGGTGCCATGCTCGCCGACCACGGCTCCACGCGGCCCCCTCTCAAACAGGCCCTTGTGCTGGGATGGCTGCTGGCCAGATGTTGTCTGGCAACCGGCGATGAGAATCGCCAGAAAAGCTGCCAGAAATGGCCGGCCAAAGCGGCTGGAATGCAAGATTGCCTGAAATGGGTCTTTCATGCTGTATCTCTCCCTAACGCCCAGCCTGATTTGGGGAATCCGCTGCGGCAACGCACCTGTGCTTCGGTAAACCTATCATATCGTGAGTAGCCCAATGGACGAAAACATCCAGACAATGACTGACCAGGCAACAGAAACCCTCGCGGCGCTGGCCGTGACCTATGGCATCAGTATGGTCGGTGCCATTGTCATTCTGATCGTCGGTTTTTGGGTCGCTAACCGGTCGCGCAGCGCCGTCGTTCGGTTGATGCAGCGATTTGATGGCATTGATCAGACGCTGACAGATTTCCTGGCGGGTCTTGTTCGCTACACAATCATTGCGGTTACAATTCTGGCGGTCCTGGCCGAGTTTGGCGTTCAGACTGCCAGCCTACTGGCTGTCATGGGTGCCGCAGGTCTTGCCATCGGCCTTGCGCTTCAAGGCACGTTGTCGAACGTGGCAGCCGGGGTGATGTTGCTGTTTCTGCGGCCGTTCAAGCTGGGTGACTTTATTGAAGCTGGCGGCGTATCGGGTTCAGTAAAAGCCATCACCCTGTTTCGGACCGAGCTTTCCACACCGGATAACGTGCAGATATTCGTACCCAACAGCGACGTCTGGGGATCTGCCATCAGCAATTACAGCTACAATTCCACACGACGCATCGAGATCGAGTGCGGCATCGCTTATGATGATGACATTGGCAAGGCATTTGAAGTGATGCGGAGCATTGTGGCAGAGGACGATCGTGTTCTGCCATCACCCGCGCCGATGATTGCCGTAAAGACCCTTGGTGACAGTTCCGTCAATGTGATTTGCCGTGTATGGGTCAAATCGGATGATTATTGGCCGTTCACCTTTGATAAGCAGCGCGAGATCAAAGAAGGCTATGATGCCGCCGGCCTCAACATTCCCTTCCCGACCCGCACGGTTTATCAAGTAAGTGAAAAAGCGGCTGACTGATCCAATCGTCGAGAGAACTGACCGAATGCCAATGGTAAACAGCGAAGCCAAATTCCAGATCGGCCAGGTGGTGAAACACCGCCTGTTCCCGTTTAGAGGTGTCATCTTTGATGTCGACCCGGTGTTCAACAACACTGAGGAATGGTGGCTTGCGATCCCTGAGCATCTGCGCCCGCGCAAGGACCAGCCGTTCTATCACCTGCTCGCAGAGAACGATGAGACGGAATACGAGGCCTATGTGTCCGAGCAGAACCTGCTGATAGACGAAACCGGCAACCCGGTGCGGCATCCACAGGTGAAGGAAATGTTCGGTGACCTCAAAGATGGCCTCTATGCCATTCTTCCAGGATCAGCTCACTAGGCAGTCTCGTCGGCTTGCGGGTCAGGCCCGACAATCAGCATGGGGACGCCACCGCTCTTGTCTCGCACCGTCGCAACCAGCGTGCCCGGTTTGCGGCCCTTTCGAACATCTGAGACGTTGACGCCAGCAGATGCGAGGCGCGCCTGCGCGGCTGCTACGTCATGCGCTCTGAATGCCATGCCCCAATACACCGAAGGTGCGTCCAGCGGCATCGCAGGTGTTTTCTCATCGCCATACCGTTGAATGACTTCCAGCGTAATGCCGCCAATCCGGAAGAACATCATTCGGGCGCCCCATTGTTTGGCATCCCGGTCGAGAGCAAGGCGTATGCCCATCTTGTCTCCGAAAACCGATATGGCTTTATCCCCGTCCGGCGTATTGACCACCACATGGTCAACCGCATGGAAGGTGGCCTCCTCAGGTCCCTGGGGTGCTGCGGTCGGTCGTGTGCTGGCATCGGACACGTGCTCGATCGCAAACAGGAACAGGCCCAACACATCCTCGCTGGGCACATACACATTGCGCCATTGCCGCACGCTCCCATCAGGACCATGCCCCTCGCCCGGTTGAGGCGCTGTGGCCCTTAGACCCTGTTGCTGCCACTCCTCAGAGGTCACCCGTGCGTCATCTGTGCCGAAGGTAATGCCGAACAGTCCATCACCTTTCTCATCAAGGTGGGTGCGCAGCTGCTGGGCAAATGGTCCCTCGCCCACCGGCGAGATCAGTTCGATATAGGTGTTCTCAAGCTGAAAGATGGCGTTCGCGGTGCCGTAGTCCGGGTGGCTGCCGCGAAGAGAAACAGCCCTCCCCGTCAGAACCTCATAGTCGCGTGTCACCGCATCCAGATCGTTTACGGCAACCAGTACATGGTCAACTCGGTTCAATGGCATTAGCGCGTGCCTCCCCCCAGAGGATTGTCATCATCGTTCTCGCCCAGGTCAGGCTCAAACAGGTCAACTTCCGAATAGTCTACCCCCTGAGACTCGGCCAGATGAAAAATCATGTATTGGGCCGCATAGGTAAACATCCACAGGGATACGACGAGTGGGCCTATCAGCGAAATGATCGCCCACCACTGAAGTATGCGGCGCTTGCGGGGCTCCTTGTCAGATGGCTGCCCGAGTATGGGAACCAGGGCCCAGCACAGCGGCGTCGGAAGCAGTGCGACAAGGAACCCGTAAGCCAGCCACCAAAGCGCAATGAAGATCGCCTCGTAGGGCACATTCTCCGAGCCCCAGACTTCACCCAGAAAGGTGATTGTGCTGACAGCGGACACACCCACAACGATTTGCACACCGCGTTCGAGGTACTGCCAGACCTGATGTCCTGGACCGAATTCAAGCTGAAGCATGGTGTTCCCGTGTCTTCCTATCTGGTGGTGATCACGATTGCCCCGGTGTCGGATACGTCACTTCGGTAACTGACAGCATCTGGATCGCGTGGAGTGATGCGTACACCCCCTACCCACCGTTCTCCCTGATACGAGTCCTGATAGTCCACAAGGCCTTTGAGAAGATCAGAACCGTAGGCTGTGATGTCAAGGGACCGTCGTGGCCATGGCTCGTGCGTTTCCGCAACCTGCAGAGGCGTGATAGATGCGTTCTGCAGATCAACCAGCGCGTGCCAGAACATGAGATCCCCAAGGAATGGCAGGGGCTCATAGTTTCGCATCAATTGCCCGAAGAGTTTTCCACCTGTCATTGCACCTTTGTCTGACAGAATCTGCAGGATGAGTTCCTGAGTTAAGGACAAGCCGTTCCTGCGTGCTGGCAACTCACGCAGATGTCTCTTCAAGGCGCCGGCCATAGGTGGCAATGAAGGTGTCCCTTCATTTGCCACAGTCGCCAAAATGGAAGGGTCCGGGGACCGAAGGCTCGCCCACACGCGGGTGCCACAAGTGATGTCTTCGCCCGTCACCGGGCGGCGTTGGTTTTCCCAAAGCCAGACCAGCATTTCAGGGGCAAGTTGCCCCAGACCGGTAAAACCCTGAATACCCGGCACGCGATCAACGCAGATCAGTTCAAAAGTTGCGGGTCGCGCTGCTGTGGCAAAATGGTTCAGTAGATAGGCAAGGATCAATTGATCGTAACTGTCGTGCTCAAACCACATCACCACATGGGACTTGTCAGATGCATTGGTAAACGCCGCATATTCAAGGCGCTGTCGCGCAGTCGCATCTGTCAGCTCTATGCCATAGGCCTCCGAAACAAACTGGGCTCGCGATGCTCGAAACTCAGCTTCTGAACCATCAGGCAGAGGGCCCTGACAGAAGGGATCAGCAAATTCCTGAAAGGTGCCGACAAAGCCGGCCAACTGAAGGCCATGCTGGATGTCTGATCCGCAGCGAATATGCACCGTGTCCGGAGTATCAAGTATTGGAAGGGTTCCGGCATCGGCTTGCCGCCGCCGCTCCTGAAGCAGGTCGCAATGCTGCTTCAGCCTTGGCCAGCTTGAAAATCCGTTCTCCCGTGCAATGACCACTTGGGCATCAGCAAGCTTGAGAGCTTCAGGAGCGGTGCCGAGGTTCTCGGGCAGGTGTTCCTGAAAGCGGGCGAGAGCTTTTACGTCGGATGCTCTGGCGCTTTTGAGAAGGTCTTTGGCACGGCGTTTTTGCTGCTCGAGATTGAGCAGGCCATGAAAATAGTCGCGCGAATGTGTGGGTGTGTCAGATGGCATGCGATTCCCCTTTTGGGTGCATTGCCTGTGTCCGCATGTCAGGCAAAGGAAATCGATGCTGGATCGCTATGGTGCAACGTGGTGGGCGCAGCCCTTTCCGCGGACGAGGAGGCATGTTTCCATGCCTCCTCGCAAGCTGGCGGATCAGGGGGCTTTGGTCAAGCCACCAATCAGTAGAGGGTTGCCAGAGCTTCCTTTGTGAACGGGTTCAGATTGTCGAACTGGCCCTTGTGGATTTTTGCAGCCCACTCGTGATCACTGATGAGCGCCCGGCCGACAGCAATGAGGTCAAACTCATCCGCTTCCATGCGTTCCAGAAGATCGTCCATATGGCCTTCATCATTTGCTGCGTCCATGCCGGCAAATGTTGCAATGAATTCTTCATTGAGGCTGACACTGCCAACCGAGATCGTCGGCTTACCGGTCAGCTTCTTCGTCCAACCGGCGAGGTTCATGTTGGAGCCTTCAAATTCGGGCTCCCAGAAACGGCGGGTTGAGCAATGGAAGATATCAACACCTGCATCTGTCAGCGGAGCCAGGAATGCTTCAAGTTCACCCTGCGTTGGCGCAAGGCGGGCATCATAGTCCTGCTGCTTCCACTGTGAGTACCGCAGGATGATCGGGAAGTCCGGGCTCGTTGCCGCGCGACATGCCTTGACGATTTCCTCGCCCAGGTGAACACGCTTCAGCTGGTTGCCGCCAAAGGCATCAGAGCGCTCATTTGTGCCGCCCCAGAAGAACTGATCAATGATGTAGCCATGGGCGCCATGAATTTCGATGCCATCAAAACCGATGCGTTGAGCATCAGCTGCACCCTTGGCAAAGGCGGCAATCAGATCAGCCACATCGTTTTCGGTCATTGGTTCGGCAACCTGTTTGCCCGGCTTGACCATGCCGGAAGGTCCGGCACTTGGCAGGTCGGGGTTTGGACCTGTGCCAGGTTTGCGCATCATACCTACGTGCCAGAGCTGCGGCATGATCTTGCCGCCGACCGAATGCACTTCCTTCACGACATTGGCCCAGCCCTTGAGCGATGCCTCGCCGTGGAATGCTGGAACATTGGTGTCAAAGCTGGCAACCGGGTGATCGACGGTCGTGCCTTCGGTAATGATGAGGCCGACTTCAGCTTCCGCACGGCGACGGTAATAGTCGGCCACATTCTGGCCGGGGATCTGGTTTGGCGACTGGCTGCGCGTCATGGGCGCCATGACAATGCGATTGGAGAGCGAGAGCGGGCCGAGCTCGAACGGCCGGAAAAGCGTGTCTACGGAGGTCATGATAATCCACGTTCTAGATGGGGAAATATGTTCGCCGCGTATTTAGCAGCAAATCATGGAATGGGCTAATGTCCCGGGATATTGGGCCTGAACGACCGATCCACAAGGGACAAACCCGTGCGCAAAGAACACCGCCCCCGTTGGGCCAAACATCTGCATCGCCTGTATCAGCGAGCCTGGGTCAAACATTTCCTGGAGCCACAGTTTGACTCTGTGGGCCCCTATCTGGATGCCGGTCATCCCAAATATGTGAGCCTGTATGGGCCGAATATCTCAATCGGCAGGTGCGCCACCCTTCGGACCACACCCGCCTACCCCATTACCCTGACCGTCTGGACAAGCTCGGATCGTGAAGGCCGCATCGACATGGGGGACTATGTGCTGATCAGCCCGGGGACCCGCATCCTGTCGTCGGACCACGTCACCATCGGCAGCAACACGATGATCGCCGGTGAGGTCTACATCTCGGATTCTGACTGGCATGACGTCTATGACCGCACCAGCGAGCAGGATGCGCATAAGCCGATTGTTCTGGAGGAGAATGTCTGGCTGGGCTACGGCGTCAAAGTCTGCAAGGGCGTGACCATCGGCAAAAATTCGGTGATCGGTGCCGGGTCTGTTGTCGCGAAATCCATCCCGGCAAACGTCATTGCTGCCGGGAACCCTGCCCGTGTCGTGCGTGAGCTTGATCCCGACCGGACCATAAAGAAGCGCGAAGACCTTTATGCGGACCCGGACGCCCTGATGGCTGAAATGCTGAAGTTGGAGCGGTACTTTTTACGCAACAACTCGCTGTTCTCGTGGCTGCGCGCGTTGGTCGCACCCTCAAAGACCGACTAGGCCTCATGGGCTGATCCAGATCAAAGCGACTCCCGGCCCCCCGCCCATAGCCTTTGGGTGTGTTGAAGATGCGCAGGCACATTCGGCCTTCGCTCAATGGGAGTTCACATTATGGATACCGGAAACATTGCCTATCTCGCCATGGTCGGCGTCGGCATGCTGTCTTTTGCAGTGACGCTTTTCGTCTGCTCAATGGTTGCAGCAGATCGCTCGGACCCGTTCGGTTCCGCAGCAGACTAAGCGACGTATCCCCGGCTGGCCGCCTGCGCGTTACTGCGCAGGTGCTGCCAGCGACGGCTGCGTTGCAACAGGCTTGCGGGCTGAGATCGCGTCATATGCTGCGGTGAAACCCGTCAGCGATACAGGCGCATCAATGCGCTGACCGCGATAGCCGAATGAGATTTTCATGGTGTTGCCGTTCTTGAGCGTGTTCACAAGATCCGCGCTCAAGGGAGCTGTGGCCCGGCAGCCAGCCGTTGTGCAGTTGGTGTATGGCGCTGCCATCTGCTGGCCTTCATCTACCTGCAGTCCAACGCCAAGCGGCAGCTCAACACCAAGCGGTGTGCGCGATACCATCAGTAGGTCAGCCGTACGCGGGTGATAGGCAATCGTCACATGCAGAAGCACTTCCTTGGTGTCCGCATTGGAAAGAACCTGCTGCATCGAGCAGAATTCCTTGCCCTCTGAGGGCGTGCACTCAAACACCCACATGCCATGCTGTTCCACAATGGAAGGTTCAACCTTGGCGCCGTCCGCCTGTTGTGCGTGTGCACTGCCAAACCCGGCAAGAGCAATCAAAGCAGCACCTGCAGCGACACCCAGTTTCTGAGGGTTCATGAAGCTGCGGATTGAACGGCGGATCGTGTGGCGGATCATGTCTGTGTTCCTGTATTCTGTGCGTTCCCGGCCTTGGCCGGGCTTCGATTGCGCACCACCGCTAACGCGGCATGCTCTGTCCTGTCAAATCAACCAGCAGATCAACCGCTGTTAAGCATAATGACCGCACCGCTGGAGGCGCAGTCTGGTGATTGAAACTGCCTAAATTCGGCCCTGTTGGCCTGTCATCAAAACTCAGCATGCCTGCGTTTAGATGAACAAACCCAGTATTGCCGATTGCGATATTGCTGAATGTCCGGGTTACGGGCCAATCTTCGAATGTATGCGACTCGCTACCAAACCAGCGGGATGAAAATGAAAACAAAGATGGGCGCTTTTATGGTCATGCGGCGGATGCTTCTCACACTTCTGACTTTCCTTGCCGGGAGCCTTGCGGTTACTGCCGGTGCTCAGGCTCAGACGCCGCAGCACGGCATTGCCATGCATGGTTCCCCGAAATACCCGGCTGATTTTACCCGGTATGATTATGTGAATGACCGGGCGCCAAAGGAAGGTGAGATCAAGCTGGCTGCAATTGGTGGGTTTGATAGCCTTAACCCGATGATCATCCGCGGGTCGTCCGCAGCCGGTATCCGGTGGCATGTCTTTGAGAGCCTCATGGGCCGCGCCTATGACGAACCGTTTTCGCTTTACGGATTGATCGCTGAAACCATCACAACGCCGGATGACCGTAGCTGGGTTGAGTTCACCCTGCGTCCGGAAGCGCGCTTTTCTGATGGACAGCCGGTGACGGTGGATGACGTCATTTTCACCGTCGAAACGCTGCGTGACCAGGGGCGTCCAAACCACAAGTTCTACTACGGCAAAGTCGCCTCAATGGAGAAGACCGGCGACCGGACGGTACGCCTCACCTTCACCGAAGAAGGCGATCGGGAAATGCCCCTGATCATGGGGCTTATGCCGATCCTGCCCAAGCATGTGTATGAGGGGCAGGACTTTACGCGCACAGGTCTCACGCCAATGATCGGGTCCGGGCCGTACACGATCGGCAATGTCGATCCAGGAAGCAGCATCACCTTTGTGCGCAACCCTGACTATTGGGGCAAGGACGTTGCCGCCGCACGCGGCCACAATAATTTTGATCGCATTCGCTACGATTACTTTCGGGATGCGAACGCCTCCTTCGAGGCTTTCAAGTCCGGCGAATACACTTTGCGCATCGAGGATGATCCCACGCGCTGGTCCACCGGCTATGACGTGCCGCCGGTCAAGGATGGCCGCATCATCCGCGAGCAGCTCAAGAAGAGCACACCGTCAGGCATGCGTGCGTTGGTGTTCAACACGCGCCGCGATGTCTTCACGGATATCAAGGTCCGCAAGGCGCTGGGCATGATGTTTGACTTTGAGTGGATCAACAAGAACCTCTTCTACGGACTCTACACGCGGACCCAGAGCTTCTATGACAATTCTGAATTGTCATCGGCGGGGCGTCCAGCCAGCCCGGCTGAAAAGGCCCTGCTTGCACCCTTCCTTGATGCGGTGACACCGGAAATCATGGCGTCGGGATATGTGGCACCACGAACGGATGGGTCAGGACGCAACCGGTCTCAGATGCGTGATGCGCTCGCACTTCTCAAAGAAGCTGGCTACACCGTTCAGGATGCCAAGCTGGTCGATGCATCGGGCGCGCAATTCGCATTTGAGATATTGGTCGCAAGTCCGGAAGACGAACGCCTCGCGCTGACCTTTGCTCGCAATCTGGAACGACTGGGCATCGATGCAAAAATCCGCAACGTGGATTCAAGTCAGTATCAGCAGCGCCGTCAGACCTATGACTACGACATGATTTTCAACTTCTGGTCCGCGTCCCTGAGCCCGGGCAACGAACAATCATTCTATTGGGGCGGCGACAGTGCGGACACGGACGGCACGCGCAACTATATGGGCGTAAAATCAGAGGCTGTGGATGCGATGATCGCAGCAATGCTTGAGGCTCGCGAGCGCGAGGATTTCGTGACTGCAGTGCGGGCATTGGACCGGGTCCTGCTGTCCGGTCACTACGTGATCCCTCTCTATCACGCGCCCGACCAGTGGGTGGCGCGCTGGAACAATCTCGATCACCCGCAGGTGCAGCCTAACTTTGTTCGCTTTGATACCTGGTGGGCCGCAGGTACAAATTAGACCGGCGCCAAGCGCACAAGCAAAAGGCCCCTTCAGCAACCAATGCTGAAGGGGCCTTTTCTTTGAACGGGTACCTGTGTCGCCAGCTATTCCGCTGCTGCAGGTGTCAGCTTTGCCTGCTTCATGGCCTCGGTCTTCGCCGTCCACTTGGCAATGGCTGCGCGCGCTTCTGCACCCTCTTCCGCCATGTACTTGTCGTGGCACGCGTCGCGAACCGTGATTTCGAGCGCCAGACCGTTGGGGTCAAAGAAATAGATCGAGTGGCAGAACTCATGATCGATTGGTCCAAAAACGGGGACCTTTGCTTCTTCAAGCCGCGTCTTGAACTGCGCCTGTTCGTCCATCGAGGCCACTTCAAAGGCGAAGTGATAATCCTCAATGCCGTCCTTCATGGTGAAAAGATCTTCCTTCACCGAGTTGGGCTCATCAAAAAACGCCAGAAAGTTCCCGTCGCCCATCTTGAAAAACAGGTGCATGTAGGGCCGGTCATTACCTGCCGGATCCTTGTCGAAGGCCAGCGCGGCACCGTCTTCCAGCCCCAGGATATCGACATAGAATTTCCGCGTTTCCCCTGCGTCACGGCAGCGAAAAGCGGAGTGGTGGATGCCTGCAATTTTCGGTGCGGCGGTCTTGATTTCATCGATGTGATCGACGGTTCCAAGCAGCTCTTTCATGGCGTTTCTCCCAATATGTTTGGGCAGAGCCTAGCGCGTTGTCTGCGATGTGAAAATCCCACCGGCATATGGTCTATCTGCCGAAAGTCTCGCCGCCCCACATGCGGTTTTCGATTTCCTCACGACGCTCTATTTCACGCTCGCGGTCTTCGATCTCGCGTTGCCGCATAGGCATTGTGTCAATCAGGTCCACCATGTCCTGGATGTCGCTGGGCACAGTGCCCCGATCCTTGATGCCACCGTCCTTGCCGACAAGCGTAATGGAGATCGGAGCTCCAGCCTGGCCATATGACGTGCGCAGGCGGGTGGCGTCGAAAGAGTGGCCCGGCGCCTCATCAAGCGCGGGGTCCCAGGCGGTTACATCATCGCCGACCACAGTGATCACCATGACGTCACGATCCGCCAGCGCGTCGCGTGACTGCCGCAGCACAATGCGAATGTCGTCGAGCACTGGGTCGTTGCTGGCCTCCGCCACGATGATGATGGGACGGTAGGTCCTTTCTAATCGATCGATCTGGGCAAAGGTTGGTGTCACGCAGAGCGAAGCCGTTGCTGCGGCCAGTGTGGTTACAAGGCATGTTTTCCAGGTCATATCCCAAGACATAGGGGCATGGGCCTGCGTGCCAAGTGGCCTAGGCCGGATCACGGGCAAAAATGGCCTCGAGGCTCGTCATGTTCATGCCGTGCTTCACGTAGTTGTAAGGCGTCACGTTCACGGCCTTGATGATCTTGCGGACGATCTCGGTCCCCTCACCTGTCTCCTTGGGCACCAGGTCCATATCAATGATGTTGATACAGGCAGGGTCCTGTTCAAACGCCTGAATGGCTTTCAGGCCATTGCCGGTGCACCAACCAAGCAGCAGACGGTTGATGCCTTCATGGGCAACCACCAACGCTGTGTGCCAGTTGGGTGAGTTGAGGAGATCATTGATGCCCTCGACAGCGCGGTCCATTGCGTCACCGAAGACTTCACCCGCAGGCCCCATCTTCGCGTCAGGTTCGGCGGCCTGATCAAATGTGAAGGTCATGACGGACGCAATGTCATCCTGCTCCATGACCGGCCCAAAACCACCGCCGTGGATTTCAACAAGACGCCGGTCGTATTCAAGCTCCGGCGCAGTCGTGTCCAGCTGTTCAAGCGCGAGCTTTGCTGTTTGTTCCGTGCGCGGATAGCCAGAGCAGATCGCGCGGTCGAACGTCACATGGGCCAACGCCTGACCGGCCGCCTTGGCTTGGGCCTGCCCCAGTTCGGTAAGCGGCACCAGTGAGGTGTCGCCGGTCTCCCGCACCTGGCGAGAAAAATAGTTCACGTGGCCATGACGCATCAAATAGATGCGCCGCCGGCCCGTTGTGCCCGGCAATGCACTCATGCCGCTTACTCCAAACTAGGATAGATAAGGGACCTAAATCGCTTCTTTGGTTTTCAGGCCCGCAATGTCGTCTGATGAAAAGCCCCACGCCGCCAGGACTTCGTCGGTGTTGCCGCCAGCTTCTGGGGGTGGGCCCTGAATTTCTGACGGTGTGCCAAAGAAGCGTGGCGCCACGTTGGGCTGTGCAACACCATCAATCTCAACAACGGTTTTGCGTGCCGCGTTGTGGGGGTGATTGATCGTCTCACCAATGGACAGGACCGGCGCAAAGCAGATGTCCGTGCCTTCCATGATCTCGCACCATTCGTCGCGGGTCTTGGACTTCATGACGGTCGCGAGCTTTTCCTTGAGGTCCGGCCACTGACCCTTGTCCATCTGGGCATCGAAGGCCGGGTCGTTGAGGCCAGCCTTCTCGCGCAGCAAGGCGTAGAACTGCGGCTCAATGGAGCCCAGCGAGACGAACTTGCCGTCCGAGCATTCATAGGTGTCATAGAAATGCGCACCGCCATCCAGCATGTTGCGATAGCGGTCGTCTTCCCACATGCCGGACGCCATGAAGCCGAAGAACATGGACATAAGCGACGTGGCCCCATCGGTCATGGCCGTGTCGACGACCTGGCCCTTGCCGGTGGCACTGGCACTGTGCAAAGCCGCGAGCATGCCCATGGCGAGGTAAAGCGCACCGCCGCCAAAATCACCCACAAGGTTGAGGGGCGGAACGGGCTTGCCTTCCTTGGGACCGATGGCATGAAGCGCGCCGGTGAGAGAAATGTAGTTGATGTCATGGCCGGCAGCGTGTGCCAGCGGGCCTTCCTGACCCCAGCCGGTCATGCGGCCATAGACGATTTTGGGGTTGCGGCCGAGAACCACATCCGGACCAAGGCCAAGGCGTTCCATCACACCGGGACGGAAGCCTTCCTGCAGGATGTCCGCCTGCTCAACAAGCTTGAGAACAGTTTCAATGGCGTCTGGGTTCTTGAGGTCCAGCGCAATGGATTTGCGACCGCGCGCGGTGACGTCAAACTTGGACCCGCCGCGAGATCCCTTGCGGTCAATGCGAATGACTTCCGCGCCCATGTCTGACAGCAGCATGGCGCAGAACGGTCCCGGGCCGATGCCTGCAAACTCCAGAACCTTGACGCCTGAAAGCGGTCCTTTACCCATGACGATCTCTCCCGATTGTGTTGATGCAAATAGCTTTGTTGCGTTCGGTTTTAGCCGCTTGGGAGGGGTCCAGCAAATGCTCATATGCGGCCTAGCGTGACCCTGCGTAAACCTGGTGACGCGGGGGCAAGACTGGCGCGCTGCGGCCCCGCGCTCTATACCGCCGCTATGAACGAACACCACTATACGGGCGACGTGCCGCCTGAAGAATTCAACATGGCGGCCTTCTGTCTTGCCCCAGCCCCCCATCGCGATCCCGCCAGAATTGCGCTGACGATTGAGCATGGTGAGGGACAGCCGGACCGCTGGAGCTATGCCGCTATTGATCGCGCGGTTCAGGGTATCGCTGCCGGGCTTGTGGCACGGGGCCTCTCAAAGGGAGACCGGTTGCTCATACGCATGGGCAACACGCCGGAAGCTGCATTGATGTTCTTCGGTGCGATTGCCGGGGGCTTTGTGCCGGTGCCGACATCCGCGCAGCTGACTGCATCCGAGGCAGCCTTCGTTCTGGAAAACTCAGGTGCGGTTCTGATCGCACTTTCACCAGACCTGCCAATCGAGAACGGCCAGACGCCCTCGCTCCTGCCGCCGGACATTGCAGAGCTGGCTCAGACACCTGGCGCTGGATATGCGGATACGCACAAGGATGATCCCGCCTTTCTGGTGTACACGTCAGGCACCAGCGGCACACCAAAGGGGGTGCTGCATGCGCATCGAAGCGTCTGGGGCCGAAAGCCCATGGTCGACGGCTGGTATGGCCTGACGTCGGATGATGTGATGGTGCATGCAGGGGCCGTGAATTGGACATACACCCTGGGCGTTGGTCTGTCTGATCCCTGGGCCAATGGTGCGGCGACGGTTCTCTACAACGGTCCAAAGGACATCAATGTCTGGCCGCGCCTGATACGTGCTCACAAAGGCACGTTGTTTGCGGCTGTGCCAAGTCTCTATCGACAGCTATTGCGTGACAGCGATATCAGCCACGGTATTCCAACATTGCGCCATGGCCTCACAGCCGGTGAACCTCTGCCTGACCAGGTAGCTGCAGATTGGGCTCACACGACAGGCCTGCCGCTCTTTGAAGCTTTGGGCATGAGTGAGTGCTCCACTTACATCTCATCTGGTCCTGTCACGCCCCCGCGACCTGGATCGCCGGGACGACCCCAGCCGGGACGCTGCGTCGCCATTCTGCCAGCTGATGAAACGGTGGATGCGACACCTCTCCCACCCGGTGAGACGGGCTTGCTGGCTGTCCACCGGACGGACCCTGCGCTCATGCTTGGCTATTGGAAGCGCCCTGAAGAAGACGCGCAGGTTTGGCGCGGCGACTGGTTTTGTGGGGGCGACCTCGCCCACATGGATGAAGATGGCTATGTGTGGTTTGAAGGCCGGGCTGATGACGTGATGAATGCGCAGGGCTACCGCGTGAGTCCGGCAGAAGTAGAAGCGGCACTTCTAAGTCACCACGGTGTCCATGAGGTGGCCGTGCGTGAAGTGGAAGTGTCGTCCGGCGTCCACCTGATTGCCGCATTCGTGAAGCCCGAAGGAACCACACCGGAGATTGCAGACTTGTTGGCCCATGCCGCAAAAAATCTGGCGCCCTATAAGCGTCCAAGAGAAATCCGCTTCCTTGATGAATTGCCCCGCACCGCCAATGGCAAACTGGCGCGCAAACAGCTGCCACGACGCCTGTAGCATAAGCAAAAACGGGCGCCCGGAATAAACCGGACGCCCGCCAATTGTTGTGTCTGACTATGACCTAGGCAGCGCGCACGCGGCCCAGGAACTGTTCGACCTTCTGGCGAAGATCTTCTGACTGGCCGGAAAGGTCCGTCGCCGTATCAAGGGCACGACGGGCCGCGGTGCCTGTCTCCTCTGATGTGCGCTGAACTTCACCGATGTTTTCATTCACCTGCTGCGTGCCGCGTGCGGCATGCTGCGTGCTGTTTGAAATTTCAGCCACCGCTGCGGTTTGTTCTTCCACAGCTGCCGAGATTGAACTTGCGATCTCGTCCACCTTCATGATGGTGTCCTTGATCCGGCCAATGGCCTGCACCGCGGTATCAGTTGTGCTCTGCACGCCATCAATCTGCTGAGCAATTTCACCAGTTGCTTTGGCCGTCTGCTGCGCAAGGTTTTTGACCTCGGACGCAACAACCGCAAAGCCCTTGCCGGATTCCCCTGCCCGTGCAGCCTCAATCGTCGCATTGAGAGCCAGGAGGTTTGTCTGCTCGGCAATGTCAGAAATCAGCGTAACAACTTCGCCAATTTTCTGGGCAGCGTCAGCAAGGTCTCGGACCACGGCGTCGGTCTGTTCGACTTCATCCTTGGCTTCACCCGTGCTGCGTGTTGAATCTGAAACCTGACGTGCAATCTCCTGAATAGAGCTGGACATTTCTTCAGATGCAGCAGCGACCGTCTGCACATTGCCAGATGCTTCAGTTGAGGCATCAGCAACGGCTGTCGACTTCTGCGTGGCACTCTCTGCAGCAGCTGTGAGTTGCTGAGCCGCAGTCGTGATGTCCGAAGCGCCGTTGGATACGCTTGTGACGACCTGTTTGACCGAAGATTCAAAGTCGTCAGCAAGAGACATCATGGCCTGACGCTTTTCTTCTTCTGCCTTGCGGTCACGCTCTGCCTGCTCTTCGTTCAGACGATCTACTTCAAGTGCATTTTCCTTGAAGACTTGAACAGCCTGAGCCATGGCGCCGATTTCATCTTTTTGATCCCGTGACGGTACGTCGATGGTTTTGTTGCCATTGGCAAGTTCTTTCATGACCGCAGTCATACGGTTGATCGGGCGAGAAATACCCATGCCAATCATCCAAGCGATGATGGCGCCGAAGACCAGGCTGGCCCCTGCAATGACCAGGTCAACAATCACCGATGCATGGATGTTGGCAGCGGCCTGAGGTCCAAGAGTGTCCTGCTCGGACTGGATGGACATTTCATAGCTTTCGATGGCCTCGGCGATTTTCGGGCCAATCACATCCAGTTTGCCTGTGATGACTTCATTGCGCTCCACGATGGTCGTGTGCACTTCGTCAAAGGAGGCGCGATACTTACCCACATACAGGAGAGCATCTTCTGCGAGTGCACGGCGTTCCGGGTTCTGAAGGCTGCCAAGAAGACTATCCGTCTTGGTGGCCAGAGCAGAAAACTCAGACATGACGCGCTCGTAGGACTCTTCGCGGTTGTCCACCAGATACTTCGATGCATGGAGCCGAGCCATGAGCAGATTGCGCCGGACATCGGCTGCCAGGAACGCTGCTTCCGCGTCTCCGTCCCTGTAAGCACTTTCTATGATTTGCGAAAGTTCTGACTCGACACGAGGTCCAGCCTTGTCGAGCACTGTCGTAACCAGCTCATTGCGCTTTGCGTTCAGTTCTAAGACGTGATCGAAATGGACCTCGTAGGTAGCCATTTCTTCTTCCATTTTGAGCAGCATTTCACGCCGGTCTGGGTCTTGAACGACCTCAAGCGCATGTTCGATGTCTGCAATGGTGCGATCGACATATTTATGGACTGCGTCAGCAGCGCTGTCGGACTTGGTGATGATAAAGTCTTTTGCCTTGATGCGAGTGGTCAGCAGGTGCGCTTGCACGATGCTTACCGCGTTCGCCTGGCGAGCCAGAGAGCGATATTCGGTGAAGGTCTCTTCCGCATCGCCAAGGGCAAAAACGGACAACCCGCCAACAAGAGTGAGCAACGCCAGGACGATACCGAAACCGCCAAAGACGCGCGTTGAAATCTTGAGATTGTTCATGAATCCGAAAAAACCACCGGCGCTTTTTCCAGCGGATTTCAGTGAGCCTGTCACGGCTGCCAACTTTGAAGTGTTCATCTGGGTCCCCGTCCAGAAAGGTGTGAATCAGGTCCGATGAAACCGCTGTATCGAACAGCAACAAGTCATCAAACCTGACCGTTGCCCCGGCAAGAGGACAACTTCTGGTTTAGAGAATGTGACAGGTTGAGTTAAAACCGTATGAACTACTTAAGCGAGCAATTGGCTGCAAAGCACGCTTGTAGGCAGTGGTTTGGCCGAAAATTCCAAGAATCTCTCGATTTTGAAGCCAAACTCGCGTTTTTGGAATGCACGTATCACGAGAAGAATTTTTTCAGAAAAAAGTCGAGTTGCAGTGATCCGGAAGGAGCCAGCCTCCGTAAATTGTCCTGTCTTCGCTAGGAAGGCATCCTTTTGAGCCGTGCTGGTGGACTATCCGGAGTACCTTGTCCCCTCTCTCCATCCATCCGGCACGGCTCACTTAGGAACCGGTAGATGCAACGCGAAACTACAGCGATTGACCGTCATCAATGGTTAGTGACGTACCAGTGATGATCCGGCCTTGATCTGACGCCATCAGCAACAAAGCCCCATCCAGATCCGCAATTTCACCCAGGCGTCGCCGCGGGTACCCCTTCACCTGCTTTTGGCCGGGTTCGGTGGCGAACCAGTGTGCGTTGAGCTCTGTTTCGATGAAGCCCGGGCATAGGGCGTTGACATTGATGTCGTATCGCGCCCATTCGCGTGCCAGTGATTTGGTCATCATCAGGACGGATGCCTTTGACATGCAGTAGACAGACAAGCCGGGCAGAACTGTGTGGCCGCCAATGGATGCGATGTTGATGATGCGCCCGGGACGACCTTTCTCGATCATTCGTTTCGCAGCTTCCTGCGCCATGAAGAATGAACCTTTGAGGTTGGTATCCATCACCGTGTCATAAGAGTCCTCGGTCACATCCGTGGCCATCTGGTCGATGTTCATGCCCGCATTGTTGACGAGAATGTCCAACGGGCCGAGTTCCGTTTCGCAGGTCTCGATGCAGGTCTTGATGCTGTCCATGTCGGTCACATCAAGAGCGATCGGCAATGCCCGCCCGTCAAAGGCCTCAATTTCCTTCTTCAGCTCATCCAACCGCTCAACCCGCCGACCCGTAATGGCCACATGGGCGCCCGCCTTGGCCAGCGTGATGGCCATGTGCCGCCCGAACCCTGAAGTAGTGCCGGAGATGAGGGCTGTCTTGCCTGTCAGGTCAAATACATGGGCATCGGTCATTGGAAGGCTCCGGGATGGCTGCGAACAAGGGAGCCGCATCCTAGAAATCCGTCGCGCCGCGTCAACATCATGCTCAGCAGGGCGTGATTTGGCCTGAGTGCCGCTTGCGGCCATAATGACCTCGAAACAGATTTTCGAATTCTGGCTGAATGGGAGGCCATCTCATGTTCATTGACGTCGTATCAGACACCGTCTGCCCGTGGTGCTACATCGGCAAACGCCGCTTCGACATGGCAAAGGCTGAACGCCCCGACATTGAAATCGACCTGCGCTGGCGCCCCTATCAGCTGGACCCGACGATCCCCGCTGAAGGCGTGGACCGTCGCGAATACATGGAAGCCAAGTTTGGCAAGAACCGCTCCAAGGAGGTCGGCAACGTCATTCGAGAGGCGGCAGACGAAGCTGGAATTACCCTGGCTTTCGACAAAATTCAGCGCTCGCCTAATACATTTGATTCGCATCGGCTGATCCGGTGGGGGGCAAGTGCCGGGACACAAAACGAGATCGTTGAAATCCTGTTCCGTCGCTATTTCGAGGATGGCGAGGACATTGGTGACCGTAAGGTTCTGGTCGATGCCGCCAAGGAAGCAGGCATGGACCATGAGCTGGTGGCCTATCTGCTGCTTCACAACAAGGATGCGGACCTCGTCGCCAACGAAGCCAATCAGGCCCGTGAAATGGGCATCTCCGGCGTTCCCACCTTCCTGTTTGAAGGCAAGTTTGCGGTGGTTGGCGCGCAGGAAACCGAAGGCTATTTGCGGGCCATCGACAAGGTGCAGGCGAAGCTCAGCGAGCAGGCTGCCCAATAGCGCCCCGATAGCAACTAGGCCCCCGAGCCACCCTCTGCGAGCGTTGCCAGTTCTTCCATGACGGCACGGGTGCCCTTGAGGCGGTCTTCCGCGTCCGGCCAGTTGTGCTTCACTACAATCTTGTGGTCGGGCCGCAGCTTGGCGTCCCCACGGGCGCGATTGATGAACTGAACAAGGCCTGCCGGGTTCGCAAACTCATTGTTGCGAAGACTGATGACGCAGCCCTTGGGACCCGCGTCAATCTTCTCCACATTGGCCGCTCGGCACAGGCGCTTGATCTCAACGATCTCAAGCAGATGCTTCACCTCGCCCGGCAGATGCCCGAAGCGGTCAATAAGCTCAGCGGCAAAGCCTTCAATTTCCTGATGCTCTTCAAGGGATGCCAGACGGCGATAAAGGCTCATGCGCACGTCAAGATCAGCCACATAGGTGTCCGGTATAAGAACCGCCGTGCCGACACTGATCTGGGGTGACCATTCGCCCTCTTCCTTGTCGAGGCCCCCTGCCCGCGCCTGCGCCACCGCTTCTTCCAGCATGTGCTGATACAGCTCGTAGCCGACTTCACGAATGTGTCCGGACTGCTCGTCTCCCAGCAGGTTGCCGGCACCGCGGATATCAAGGTCATGGCTTGCCAGATTGAAACCGGCACCCAACGAGTCCAGTGACTGGAGAACCTTCAGGCGTTTCTCGGCGTTGACGGTCAGGGTGCGGTTTGGCGGGACCGTCAAATAGGCAAACGCACGCGCCTTCGAGCGCCCGACCCGGCCGCGCAGCTGATAGAGCTGCGCCAGACCAAACCGGTCCGCCCGGTGCACCACCATGGTGTTGGCCGTGGGAATGTCGAGACCGCTCTCCACGATCGTCGTCGACAGCAGCACATCATACTTGCCGTCATAGAACGCATTCATGATGTCATCGAGCTCGCCCGGTGGCATCTGGCCATGGGCCACAACGGATTTTACTTCCGGCACATATTCCTTGAGGAAAGCTTCCGCATCCGCCAGGTCTGAGATCCGCGGGCACACATAGAAGCTCTGTCCACCGCGATACCGCTCGCGCAGCAAAGCTTCACGAATGACCACCGGGTCAAACGGCGTGACAAAGGTACGAACTGCCAGCCGGTCCACCGGCGGCGTCGTAATCAAAGAGAGTTCGCGCACGCCGGTGAGCGCCAGCTGCAGGGTGCGCGGGATCGGCGTTGCGGTCAGCGTCAGCACATGCACGTCGGCCTTGAGCTGCTTGAGTTGTTCCTTGTGGGTCACGCCAAAGCGCTGCTCTTCATCAACGATCAGCAGGCCCAGATCCTTGAACTTGATCGACTTTGCCAGCAGCGCGTGGGTGCCAACCACAATATCCAAATCCCCGGACGCCATGGCTTCGCGGGTTTCATCCGCCTGTTTCGCGGTGACCATACGGGACAGCTGCGCAACCTTGAGCGGCCAGCCCGCAAAGCGCTCAGTAAAGGTCTTGGTGTGCTGGCGGGCCAGCAAGGTCGTGGGCACGACGACCGCTACCTGCTTGCCGGACATGGCAGCAGCAAAGGCTGCACGCAACGCAACTTCGGTCTTCCCGAAGCCCACATCGCCACACACCAGGCGATCCATTGGTTTGGACTCGGCAAGATCAGAAATAACATCACCGATGGCGTTCTGCTGGTCTTCGGTTTCCTCATAGGGGAAGCGTGAGGAGAACTCGTCATAGAGACCCGGCGCGGGGACGGCAGGTTCCGCGGTCTTGAGCGCCCGGGCGGCAGCGACAGCGATGAGTTGGTTCGCAATCTCGCGGATGCGCTCCTTCATCTTGGACTTGCGGGCCTGCCAGGCGCCGCCGCCAAGCTTGTCCAACTGCACTTCCGTGTCATCCGACCCGTAGCGCGACAGAAGCTCGATGTTTTCTACCGGCAGATAGAGCTTGTCATTGCCCGCATAGACAATCAGCAGGCAGTCATGAGGTGCGCCCTGCACTTCGATGGTTTCAAGGCTGGTGAACTGGCCGATGCCATGGTCCACGTGCACCACGAAGTCGCCCTGACTGAGGCTTGATACCTCGGACAGGAAGTTCTGCGCACGGCGTGCCTTGCGCGTGCGGACAAGCCGGTCTCCCAGAATGTCCTGCTCCGCAATGATGGCGGTTGTTGGTGTCTCAAAGCCTGTCTCAAGGCCAAGGACGACCAGAGCGACGGTTGACGCTGGCAGGCTTTGCGCGTCCTTCCAGTCATCCGCAATGACAACCGGTTGAATGCCATGCTCGCCAAGCACGTGGCTCATGCGTTCAGCAGACCCGTCTGACCAGGCAGCCAGAACCACGCGCTTACTGTTTTTCTTCAGCGAATTGATATGTCCGCGTAGCGCGTCAAAGACGTTTGCGTTTTCTGCTTTGCGCTCAGGCGCAAAGTCACGACCCGGCCGCGCGCCCATGTCCAGGGCATCAGGACCATCAGGCACATCGAAATGGGAAAGCGCACGGGTTGGATGTTCCCCAAGTGTCGCCTTCAACTCGTCCATTGTCAGATAGAGCGAGTCCGGCGGCATGGGGCGATAGGCCGGTGCGTCAAACCCGGCAGCACCAGCATTTTTCTTCTTCTTCGAAGCCTTGGCCACCGATTGGCTGACATCAGCGTCCTCGGTGCGGGCCGCGTAGTAGTCATCAATCATCTCGCGGCGTTCGCCAGCGGCTTCTTCCGTCAGAGGATCAAGCGTAATGACCGTGCTGGGCCCGGCATAGTCAAACAGGGTGGCCATTTCTTCGTGGAAGAGCGGCAGCCAATGCTCCATGCCCTGATGACGACGTCCTTCACTGACCGCTTCGTAAAGCGGGTCCTCGCCGGTAACCGTGCCGAAGTTTTGGACGTAGCCGGCACGGAACCGCCGGGTGGTTTCTTCGTCGAGGAGAATTTCTGTGGCGGGCACCAGCTCGACGCGATCAAGTTTGCCGGTTGTCAGCTGTGTCTCGGGATCAAAAGAGCGCACGCCTTCAAGCGTATCGCCGAACAGATCAAGACGGACCGGCTCTTCAAAGCCAGGCGGGAAGATGTCCACGATGCCGCCGCGAACGGCAAACTCGCCCTGTTCACGCACCGTGCCTGAGCGCAGATATCCGTCACGGCCCAGATAGGCCAACAAGGCGTCCAGGTCGATACGGTCGCCCTGCTCCGCGCGCCAGCTTGATTGTGCCATGGTGCTGCGTGACGGCATGCGCTGGAGCGTGGCGTTCACTGTCGCAATCAGAACAGCCGGACCGGAAGTCTCGTTACGCCCGGCAAGCTCTGCAAGTGCCGCCATGCGCCGCGCAATCACATCGCTGTTTGGCGAGACGCGGTCATAGGGCAGACAGTCCCACCCCGGCAGCTCGATAACCGGCAGGTCCGGCGCAAAAAAGCGCAACGCTTCCTTCAGCCGCGCAAGCCGTGGTTCATCGCGGGCGATGTGCACAACGAGCTCGCCACGCGCCCGCGCCAGATCGCTTAGGGCGATGGCATCAAAGCCCTCCGGCACACCGCCCGTGGTAAGGCGTCCGGCAGCAGAGACGAACTGTCCGTCCGCCGCCGTCCCATGGCCCGGTGCGTGTGTGAGGGAGGAATTCATCGGATCGTCCGTCTAGCGTTCAAGCCGTGTGCGTTGTGGCACGATGTGAGACTGGAGCCGCGTCATCAGATTGGTCTTGTATTCGTCAGGAACAGGCTTGGTGTTCGATATCCACCCATAGACGTCCTGATCCGGCGCTTCCATGAGCCGCTCGAAATCCGTGAGGTCATCCGTGGTCAATTCTTCGACGTAGGCGTCAGCGAATGTCCCAAGGATAAGGTCATTCTCCTTGATGCCACGGTGCCACGCACGGAACTTGATCCGGCGGCGACGGGCGTCGTCGTCGAGGTTTGAAGACTCATATGAAGGCGTGTTGTCGGTCATGGCGTGCGATATACCTTGTTGAGGGGCTGTAAGTCAGCCCCCTGATAGCTATATCGCCCACACAATCTCGCCACCCGCTTGTCCGTCAAATGACCGCTAAACGCTGGAAATACCCGCTAAATGAACGCCTTCGAGACGATCAAGAGCCAGAATGCCCGGCTGACCGCTCCTCTGCCCGATGGCCGTAAACTTGGCTATTCCGATACCGGCGACCAGACCCTGCCGCCTGTCTTCTATCTGCATGGCTTTCCCGGGTCGCGGCTTGAGGCCTCTTTTCTGACCATCGAGGGCGCACGGCTGATTGGCATTGATCGCCCGGGCTATGGCCTTTCAAGCCCCAAGCGCCGCCGCAAGCTGGCGGATTTTCCAAAGGATGTTGCCGCGCTGGCGGACCATCTGGGCATAGACAGGTTTGCCGTCATGGGCGTGTCAGGCGGTGGACCTTATGCCGCCGCCTGCGCCCATTGGCTGCCGGACCGCGTGGTGGCGGCAGCACTCGTCTGCCCACTGGGACCACCAGAAGCGCCCGGCATGAGCCAGGGGCGGCTGAAGATGCTAACCAACCTCGCCCGTCGTCCCATTGCCCGCCAGGCGCTGTTTGGCATCGGGCGCGCCATTGTGATGGATGACAACTGGATGCGTCGCGCTGCTGCCTATCGGGCCAAGCAGCCGCGGGCCGAAGCCGACAAAGATCTCATGAAAAGCGACATGAGCCGCCTGATGCTGGCCAGCTGGCGGGAAGCGATCGGCAGCGGTGTTGCCGGCATGTCGAGTGACAGCCGCATCTATGGCAGCCCCTGGGGCTGGCGCATCTCCGAGATACAGGTGCCGACCTATTTGTGGCACGGCCATGCAGACACGGTCGTGCCCTCATCCATCGGCCGGTACTACGCCGCGCGGGTGCCGGACATCGAAGCCACCTTTACAGAAGATGACGGTCACTTCTCCATCGTGCTGAATTTCAAAGATGAGATCATTCAAAAACTGATCAGCCATCTTTAGGGCGGTGGGCGTTCGGCCCAACAGTGTCCGCTGGTTTTATCTGCCTTGATAAGCGAGCGATGGGCGGACAGGCCCTCGGGGATCATGCTAAATGATGATCCATGACCCCGCCGTCCACCACATCAAACGCCAAAGCCGTGCCCCCCAAGGGCCGCCCCGAGGCGCTGTTTCCGCTGTTCGCGGACGCCGTCAAGCTGCCCGGTATCGGCCCGCGCCTGCAAAAACTGCTGGAAAAGCTGACCGGTCCCAAGGTCGTGGACCTGCTATGGCACCTGCCGGTCGGGCTGATTGATCGCCGCAACCGTCCGCACATCATTGACGCGCAGCCCGGCGTGATTGCCACTCTTGAGGTCACGATCGGGCCGCATAACGCGCCGCCGCGCGGCAGTCGTGCGCCCTACCGGATTCCGTGTACGGATGAGACCGGTGAAATCACCCTCACTTTCTTTCATGCCCGCGAAGACTATCTGCGCCGCACGCTGCCGGAAGGCGAAAAACGCGTCATCTCCGGCGAGGTCGAGGCCTATGGCGGTCAGATACAGATGACCCATCCTGACCACATGCTGACGCTGGAAGATGCGGCAAAGCTGCCGCCCTATGAGCCGGTCTATCCGTTGACCGCAGGCCTCTCCGGCAAGGTGCTGACCAAGGCCATTCTGGCAGGCCTGGAGCGAGTGCCGGAATTGCCTGAGTGGATGGATGCAGCCTGGGCGCGACAGCAGAAATATCCCCATTGGCATGAGGCGGTTAAGGCGGTCCATCAACCAGACAGTCCCGAGTCAGTTAATCCGCGTCACCCTGCGCGTGCGCGCCTGGCCTATGACGAGATGCTGGCCAACCAGTTGGCGCTGGCGCTGGTGCGTGCCCGAATGAAGCGCAGCCGTGGCCGGCCGCTGTCCGGTGACGGGACATTGCGGCGCAGGGTTGAAGATGCCCTCCCCTTCGAGCTTACCCGTGGCCAGCGTGTGGCCGTGGCGGAAATCGAGTCAGACCTCAAAGAGCCCTACCGGATGCTGCGATTGCTGCAGGGTGACGTTGGCTCGGGCAAAACCATGGTGGCGCTCATGGCCATGCTGGTGGCCGTTGAAGCAGGCGCACAGGCGGCCTTGATGGCGCCAACCGAAATCCTCGCTCGCCAGCATGCCAAGACACTTGAGCCACTTTGCGAAGCAGCGGGCATCCGCATGGCCGTGCTGACCGGACGTGACAAGGGCAAGGCGCGCGACGCCATTGTGGCTGCAGCTGAAGCCGGAGACATAGACATCCTCGTGGGCACCCACGCTCTCTTTCAGGGAAGCGTGGCGTTCAAGGACCTGGCCGTTGCGGTGGTGGATGAGCAGCATCGCTTCGGCGTTCGCGAACGCATGGAACTGTCGTCCAAGGGCGTGGCCGGAACGGATGTGCTGGTGATGACGGCGACACCGATACCCCGCACCCTTCAGCTCACAGCCTATGGCGACATGGACGTCTCCCGCCTGACGGAAAAACCCGCGGGCCGCAAACCCATCGCGACGCGTGCCCTGCCGCTTGAACGTATGGATGAAGTCACGTCCGGCCTTGGCCGCGCCATCAGCGAGGGCCGCCAGGTCTATTGGGTATGCCCCCTCGTCGAAGAATCCGATGTGCTGGACGTTGCTGCCGCAGAAGAACGCTATGCCGGCCTCAAGGCGTCGCTCGGTGCGCGGGTCGGCATGGTCCATGGCCGCATGAAAGGCCCGGAACGCGAAGAGGTCATGACCGCGTTTCAGGCAGGTGAGATCGATATTCTAGTGGCCACAACCGTGATCGAAGTCGGCGTCGATGTGCCCAATGCCTCGATCATGGTGATTGAACATGCGGAACGTTTTGGCCTCGCCCAGCTCCACCAGCTGCGGGGCCGTGTCGGCCGTGGGTCTGCCGCATCAAGCTGCCTGCTGCTCTACAAGACGCCTTTGGGAGAGATGGCCAAGAAACGCATCGCCACCCTGCGCGATACTGAAGACGGATTTGTCATCGCGGAAGAAGACCTGATCCTGCGCGGCGCTGGCGAAGTTCTGGGAACACGTCAGTCCGGGCTGCCTCAATTCCGACTGGCCTCTCTGGAAGCCCATGCGGACCTCATTGCTGCTGCCAGAGATGATGTGGAGCTCATCCTCAACAAGGACCCCGAACTTGAGACAGAACGCGGTGCCGCGTTGCGCGTGCTGCTCTATCTGTTTGAGCGCGACGAAGCGATCCGCTACTTGCGCGCCGGGTAGATATGTACTGCGAGCCAGACTGTGGGCGGTGATGTCCGCGTGTAGGTGACGCGATGCTTTTGATGGGCCGGGATGAGTGTCCAGTCACCGCGTGAAAGTGCCGTCTCTCCCTGACCGTCAATTTCCAGTCTGGCATCTCCTTCAAGAACACAGACCCACTCATCCTGTTCTTGATCAAACCATCCTGTTTCGGGTGCCTGGTGCCCGGTTGAGATGATCCGCTCAATTTTGACATTACTGTGGTCCAGCAACGTATCGAATTGTTCTGTCGGAAGCGCAGAGTCAGGAAGACCGGAAAAAAGATTACTGGTCCCGGTCATGACCTATTTGTGCAGCTCATCTTCTTCAGCCTGCGTTCGCACGTGATAGCCGGACAGCGTGGTGCCGTCGGCATCAAACTCCGGCGCCACCAGACCTGCTGAGATCACCATCTTGGCTGCGTCTTCAACGGACATTTCCAGCGTGATGACATCCCGCCGGGGAACGAACAGCAAGAACCCGCTGGTCGGGTTTGGCGTGGTCGGCAGAAAGACACTCACCATCTCTTCATCTGCCCGCGCCTGCACTTCACCCTTGGCGGCGGTCGTGACAAAGGCAATGGAATAGACGCCGCGACGTGGATACTCGATGAGTGCCACTTCTCTGAAGGATTGTTGCGACTGGCTGAGGACCGTCTCGAAAATCTGCTTGAGCGCGCCATAGATATTGCGGACCAGCGGCATACGGCCCACCAGCCGTTCGCCGTAGTTGACCAGCGTCCGGCCAAACAGATTTGCCGTCAGGGCCCCTAGCAAGGTCAGCAGCACCACCGCAATGATGACGCCCAGACCCGGCACCGTGAAATCCAGGTACCGCTCAGGGCGATACTGGTCTGGGATCATCGGGGTGAACCAGGCATCCACGAAATCCACAAACCACATCACCAGCACAACGGTAATCGTGACCGGGGCTGCAACCACCAGGCCCGTCAGAAAGTAGTTGCGCAGTCGCGACAGGAAGCGTGACGGTTCCTTGGGTTCAATCAGGGGGGATTGTGGATCGCTCATGATTGCTGCGACTCGGGGTTGAGGTGGATCAAACGTCACTCTAGCGCGCAATGGCACGGCTGGTCATCCGCGCTGTGACGTCTAGAATGATCCTCGAAAAGTCATTGCAGATAAACAAATGAGCGGTGCCCCATGAGGCTTCGCCTGAGGAAACACAGATGAAAATCCCTGAAGGATATCGCGTCCGCCTGGAGCCTGAAGACGAGTACTGCCACGAGCCTGACGCAGCGTCCAACTACAATGAGAGCATGTATTTCAACATGTTTGACCCCGATCAGAAGATCGGTGGCTGGTTCCGTCTGGGCAATCGCCCGAATGAGGGCTACGCCGAAATGACCAACTGCCTGTATCTGCCGGACGGGCGAGTCGCGTTCATGTATGCGCGCCCCAAGATCGACGGCAACAAGGAGCTTAAGGCCGGCGGCATGCATTTTGAGGTCGTGGAGCCGTTCAAGAAGCTACGCGTCACCTACAAGGGCAAGGTCTGCGTGCTGACCGATCCCAACGAGATGGCGGACCCGGCAGCCGCCTTCAAGAACAACCCGATTGTCGATTGTGAGGTTGATCTTGCCTATGAGGGCGTCTCGCCGATGTTTGGCGGTGAGACCGTGAAAGAAGACGGCTCTTCGCTGGAGATCGATCCGGAAAAGAGTTTTGCCAAGGCACATTACGAGCAGCACATGGCCGCTTCGGGGCACTTCATCATTGGCGATGAACGCTTTGACGTCTCCGGCCACGGCCTGCGCGACAAGTCGTGGGGACCACGGTACTGGCAGGCGATCCACTGGTATCGTTGGTTGCCGATGAACTTTGGCGCTGACTTCGCGATGATGATTTCCATCGTGACAAATGCCGAAGGCCAAAGTCGCATGGGCGGCATGGTGCTGAAAGACGGCAAATACGATCTGATCGACCATGCCGAGATCGACAGCGACTGGGACGAGAACTGGTACCAGACCGCCCTCACCGCCCGCATCAAGACGCAAAGCGGCGCCGACTATGAAGTGTCAGGCAAGGTGATGTCGCTCATTCCCTTGCGCAACCGCCGCAAGACACCTGACGGCGAAGAAATGCTGACCCGCATCACCGAAGGCATGACCGAGTACACTTGCAACGGTCAGGTTGGGTACGGCCTGTCGGAATATCTCGACCAGATCGTTGACGGCAAGCCCGTGAGCATCGCGTCATGAGTAGCGCTGCAAAACTGGACGACACACCGCACGTGCTGGCACAGCCACTCAAGAAGGCTCTGGGACGTGTCTGGGCCAATACGGAACATGTGGGCGGCGTCCGTCGGCTGTCCGGCGGAGCCAGTCAGGAGACATGGGCATTTGAAGCTCAGGCCGGGCATAACAACCATCACCTGATCCTGCGCCGCGCCCCTGGCGGCAGCACCAACAACAAACGCGATACAGCGGTTCCTCTGGCGACCGAAGCGGCGCTCATTCAGCTGGCCGCCAAGCAGGGCGTGCCGGTTCCCCCGGTCAAGCTTGTGCTCACCGATGCCGATGATCTGGGCGACGGGTTTGTGATGGACCGCATTGAAGGCGAAACCATTGCCCGCAAGATATTGCGTGATGCGGAATATGCGGACGCCCGGCCAAAGCTGGCACGCCAGTGCGGAGAAATCCTTGCCCGCATTCACGCCGTGCCACGCGGCTCGCTGCCGGAGATACAAACGTCACCGGCCCGGTCTGAAATCGACAAGTACCGCGACATCTACAACTCGATGAAGCACCCGCACCCGGTCTTCGAGCTGGCATTCAGATATCTGGAAGACAACCTGCCGACGGATGACAGCCTGACCCTTGTGCATGGTGACTTCCGCAATGGCAATCTGATGATCGGGGCGGATGGTGTGCGTGCCGTGCTCGACTGGGAACTCGCCCATGTGGGTGATCCGATGGAGGATCTAGGCTGGATCTGCGTCAACTCCTGGCGCTTTGGCGAAATTGACAATCCGGTAGGAGGCTTTGGCTCTCGCGAGGATATGTTCGCCGGATATGAAGCCGCCGGCGGTGCCACCGTCGATCCTGAGCGTGTCAAATACTGGGAAGTTCTGGGCACGCTCAAATGGGGCATCATGTGCATGATCATGGTGTCGGCCTTCACCAGTGGCATGGACCGCTCTGTAGAGCGGGCGGCCATTGGCAGGCGGTCATCTGAAACGGAGATTGACCTACTCACCCTTCTGGCGCCGCGCGGAGGACAAAAATAATGCAGGACCAACCAGCAGCCCATGATCTCGTGACAGCCGTGCGCGAGTTCCTAGAAAAAGTGGCGATGCCGAAGCTGGAAGGCCACGACGCTTTCCACGCCCGCGTGGCTGCGAACGCGCTTGCCATCGTCGAACGCGAACTGGCCATCGCGCCCAGTGATAACGCGCAGGAATCTGAACGCCTTGAAGGCCTGTTGGGCCATGGTGGCATGTTGCAGGATCTGAACGAAGAGCTCTGCACGGAGATCCGCGAAGGACGCGTCACACTGGATACGCCCCACCTGGCGGATCATCTTTGGGCCACGACGCTCACCAAACTGTCCATCGATCAGCCGCGCTACGCTGCATACAAAAGAGCGATTGAGCAGACCAATACGCTCGATGTGTAACCCCTCAGCAGGAGACAAGTCATGATCATGATGTCTGATGACGGCCCGGTTGCCATCGTAACCTTTGAAAACCCGCCCATGGGCTACATGAACATGGAAATGGTGAAGGAGCTTGATCGCATCGTCGCTGCCTATGAGCAGGACGACAATGTGCGGGCCATTGTGTTCACCGGCGGGCTGCCGAACGTCTTTATCCGTCACTACGATGTGGAGGAGATCATCGCGGCAGGTGACTTTGTCAAATCCACCGGGCGCAGCGTTGACGACATTGTGGAAAGTGCTGCCGCAGAGACCGACATCTCCATTCTGTTCAATCGCGTCGATAATTGCCCCAAGCCCACCATCGCCGCCATCAACGGCATGTGCATGGGCGGTGGTTTTGAGTTTGCGCTGTGCTGTGATTTCCGGATCGCCGGCCAGGGCGCTTACACGATTGGTCTGCCGGAAACCAATATCGGCATTTTTCCCGGCGCCGGCGGCACGCAGCGGCTGCCCCGCGTCATTGGGGAAGCACGGGCACTGGAGATGATCCTGCGCGGTCGCGTCGCCGGCCCGGAGGAAGCGGCAGAGTTGGGTCTCGTTCACAGATTTGAGACTGGCGATGTGGTCGCCGCCGCTGTAGGTCTGGGCAAGGAGCTGGCGCAAAAGACGCCCCGCTCCCTTGCGGCGGCGAAAATGCTGGTGAAGTCGGCAACCCAGAAAACCCTGTCACAGGGGCTCGCTGACGAGCGCGCGGAATTTATGCGCCTGCTGGCGGATGATCCTGAAGCCATGGACGCCATGAAAGAGTTTCTGACCGGCGATGGAGAGATTGCCTGATGCGTTTTCTGTCTGGTGTATCCGCGCTGATAGCAGCGGTGCTTATTGGTTTGTCGCCAGCCCGGTCTGAAACCGTGCAGCTGGATTTCGACCCTGGCCACACGCACATCATGTTCAGCGTCATGCATCTGGGCCTGTCACGGACCTATGGTGAGTTCGAGAAGTTTGAAGGACGCGCCGTCCTCGACGTTGATCGGCCTGAAGGTGTGGTGGTTGAACTCACGATCGATGTGGCCAGTCTCGACAGCGGTCTGAAGGCCCGGGACGACAATCTCATGGGCGGCTCATGGTTTGATGTTGAGGATCATCCAACCATGACCTTCAAGGCCACGGGCCTCGATGTGACCAGCGAAACGACAGGAAAACTCAGCGGCGACTTCACGCTCCTGGGGGAGACCCGACCAATTGTGCTGGATGTCGCTTTCAATGGAACCGCATCTGATCCATTTTCCTCCAGAACAACACGCTGGGGTTTTTCAGCCAGTGGCGCTATCAAGCGCTCTGACTTTGGAATGGATTTCGGTCTGAGTTTTGTGGGCGACGACATCACGCTGGTGATTGAAACCGAACTGCTCCAGCGCGACGACGAGTAGCCGCCGGACATTCTGACCGACCTGCGGCGCTGAAAAGCATCGACTGTGATTTAAGAGAAGGACGAAACTGTGCTGCGATATCTGGCTTGGGGAGCAGCGGGACTTGTCGCGCTGATTGCGATTGGCGGTGCTGCCGCGTACCTGTTCCGCGGGGAGTTGGTTGCCTACTACGTAAATCCGGGAAAACCATTCGCCGAGTTCACACCGCCTGCGGCACCGGACTATGAAACGCCCGAAGCCTGGGCCGCCATGCCCGGCCGCGCAGACACGGCAGATTTGAGTCCAGCAGGCATGTCACCGGCAGTCGCGGATGAAGCAGCACGGATCGACGTTTTCTTTATCCACCCCACGACCTTCCTCACCAGTGAGGCATGGAACGCGGACATCAACGACGTGGCCTCTCGCTACATCATCGACAATGCGGTGATGGCCCATCAGGCGAGTGCGTACAATCTGGCTGGCCGGGTGTATGCGCCGCGATACCGTCAGGCTGCCATCTATGCCTTCATGGAACCCTGGGCAGAGCTTGAAGAGCCGCAGGGAGAATTGGCGCTCGACCTTGCTTATCAGGATGTCGCACGCGCCTTCGAGACCTATATCCGCCTCTACAACAATGGGCGCCCCTTTATCCTTGCCGCCCACAGTCAGGGCTCACTGCATCTCATTCGCCTGATGCAGGACTATCTCAAGCGCCCTGAGCTCAAGCAGCGACTTGTTGCGGCCTATCCTGTCGGCATGTCCATGCCGTCCCACCTGTTTGACGGATTGCTGGCGCATGTTCCTCCGTGTGCGGAGCCTGACCAGACGGGCTGCCTTGTCAGCTTCAATTCCTTTGGGCCCGATGGGGACCCCAAGGTGTGGTTTGATCAGCAGCGCATCTGGGAAGGCAGCGACCTCGTGCCTGTCGCCGGGCGCGCCATCAACTGCACCAATCCACTTAGCTGGAGCGACAATGGCGAGGCTGCCGGCGGCGACCTTCACAAAGGTGCCCTGCCCTATGCGGCCGCTCTGGGCGAGGAACAGCCCGTGACCCGGCTGGCCGACCCGCAGGTGCTGGATGTCTTAGTCCAGTGCCGAGGCGGCATTGCCTACATGGACCAGCTGCCGCCGGATGAGTTCGGTGAACTGGTGTTCGAGAATGAGGACTACCACGTCTACGACTACAATCTCTTCTATGGCTCGATCCGCGAGAACGCAGCATTGCGCGCTGCAGCATATATGGCGATTCAGTAGCCATATACGCACGTGTGTCCGCGTAATTGCTGCACCGCACTCCTGCCCCGTTGGCGTTTGGTCGCAGCAGCGCTAGGCTTTCATCCAAGGAAACGAGTCCGCACCCAAATGACGGACCATCCGGGATGGAAGCGTGACAGCTCGAGCGCAAAAGCTGCCGGGCCTAGGGGAGAGAAAACCATGAAGAAAACAACGGCCAGACTCCGTCTGGCAGCCGCATTGGCAGCAATGGCTGCAATGTTCGGCGCGCCGTCTGCCAATGCATTTACCGGCATTGAGCCATTCCTCGGCCAGTGGCTGGGCGACGGCGTAACGGCCACGACCGGTGCCATGGAGAATGTGGATTTCCGCGGGACAGACCTTGATGTGCAGATCTATCCCAAGGGTGCCAGCGGCTTCATCGTCTCGCAGCGTGAAGTGCTGTGGTCAGCCGGGGAAGAAGAGCAGCACTCCATGACCCTGGTGTTTGATCCAACAGATCAGCCCGGCGTTTTTGAAGCGCAGGATGACTGCAATCCGGTGTCACAGGTCGGCTGTGCCTGGGCACGTATTGCCGGCGACACCCTCACCATCACCATGCTGTCGTTCAAGCGCTCTGACGAAGCCAACTACCGCGTCTACAAGCGGACCCTGACCGATAATGGTCTGGACCTGGCCTATAGCCACATGATCGACGACGATGTGGCTGAAAGCTTCGAAGGTTTCGCGGTTCGCCAGATCAACTAGGCAACCGCACCAGCGCACAAAAAAGGCCGGGGAATTTCCCCGGCCTTTTCTTTTGCAACGAGCGTCGTGGAGCTATGCCCCATGCGCCCCGATGATCGAGACCGAGCACACATTCTGAGATGGTGAGCCGCCCAGATTATGCGTGAGGCCGATCTTGGGATCCGCCAGCTGACGGGCATCTGCGCGGCCCTGCAGCTGCAGGTACATTTCGTAGAGCATCCGCAGGCCGGAAGCGCCAATGGGGTGGCCAAAGCATTTCAGGCCACCATCAATCTGGCACGGCACCTGACCGTCCGCGTCATAGAAGCCGTCCATGACGTCTTTCACAGCCCCACCTTCCGGCGAGATGAACAGATCTTCCATGGTCACAAGCTCGGTGACAGAGAAGCAGTCATGCACTTCCATCATCGAGACCTCGTCGCGTGGCTTTTCAATGCCCGCTTCCTGATAGGCCTTCTTGGCGGCGATGCGCGCCGTATGGAAGTAGGAGCCGTCCCAGGAGTTATGCTGGCTTTCAAGACCGTTGGAGACAGACAGCTGCAGCGCTTTCACGGTGACGATGTCATGCTTGCCCATGGCCTTGGCGATTTCCGGCGTCGTGACAATGGCCGCAGCCGCGCCGTCCGACACACCACAGCAGTCAAACAGACCCAGCGGTTCAGCAATCATCGGCGCGTTAAGCACCTGCTCTTCAGAGACGGCTTTTTGCAAATGCGCCTTGCCGTTCTTGGCTCCATTTTCGTGGCTCTTTACGGACACATGCGCGATGGCGCGCTTGAGATCGTCTTTGGAGACATCGTGCTTGGCCCGATAGGCGGACGCCAGCTGCGCAAAGTTGCCCGGCGCAGAGCCCGTCGGTGACCACTGGGGAATGAGCGTGCCCATGTTGCCTGTGGGCAGACCGCCATAGCCCGTGTCTTTCAGCTTCTCGACGCCCAGCGCCAGGGCGATGTCACAGGCGCCTGAGGCAACCGCATAAACAGCACCGCGAAAGGCTTCAGACCCGGACGCGCAGAAATTCTCAACGCGGGTCACAGCAATGTTCGGCAGCTTCAGCGCGATGGAGAGCGGCGTGCCGCCCTTGCCGGTGCCAATTTCATCAATGTGGGTAGAGAACCACGCCGCATCGAGCTGCGTCGGCTCAACGCCTGCATCCTGCATGGCTTCGAGATAGGCTTCGACCATCAGGTCCTCTGGATCGCTGTCCCACCGCTCGCCGAATTTCGAGCAGCCCATGCCCAGAATGGCGACTTTATCTTTGATGCCGCTAGCCATAATGCGTCTCCTCCTTGGTGGGCCGGTCTACGCGGCCCTGTTTCAATTCAAATGCCTATTTGCGCTTAGAATACTCCCAAGCACCTGTAACCAAAAGCCCCGCAAGAATGCCCGTGTTTTTCACAAACAGCTGCGCTTCGGCAAACACCAGTTCCTCCGGTACCGCCCAGAAATTGTGGACACCGATGTTGATAGCCAGTGTAAGGGCTGCCAGTGACAGGGCCGCAATGACTGGTCGAAAGCCAATGATCAGCATGGCCCCCAGAACAACCTCGAGAACCGCAGCCGTCCAATAAAGCGGCTCAACAAATGGCATGCCGCGCTCCGTCATGAGCGTGATGCCGGAAGCCGGGTCAACGAACTTCATGATACCTGGCAGCAAAAAATAGGTGCCGAGGAGAATGCGGCCAACAAGTCCAACAAGAGTCATGATGCATCTGCCATTTGCATGACAGCCTTTGTAATGAGATCAGCCAGTTCTTTGGGTTTCGACACAAAAGGAGAATGGCTGGCATCCATCTCATAAGTCGGCATGTCGTTGCGCGCGTCATACATCATGCGCTGCAGGCCGGGATGTACTGCCCGGTCCTGCTCGCAGACAATGCCAATGGCAGGCAGCGCCATCGCCCTGCCCTCCATATCTTCAAGAGCATCCATCAAAGGCTGTATGGGCTGCGGGATCAGCCGCGCATTGGCCGCGGCCTGATCTTCCGGCGTGCAGTCTTCGTAAAACACGAAGCTCCCTGCCCCGTCCTGAATGACTGTGCGTCCGCCGTCCGGTGCCATGTCCACATGGTCACTCAACTCATCTACCTCGGACGCCCCCGCCAAAGTGGCGATGCTGTCGCCATGCTGGAGCACGAAGGCTGCCAGATAGATCAGCCCGGCAATGTTGGTCGAGTAGCTGGGCGCCTGTGAGATGACGCCGCCGCCCATGGAGTGACCCACAAGCACAACCTGCTCGCTTTGCGCATTGGCAAGCAACGCAACAGCGCGGCCATAATCTTCCAGCGTCGTGGTCGCAGGCGCACCGTCCGGCAAATCATGCCCCGGCAGATCAAGCGTCAGAACCGTGTGTCCCTTCGCTTCAAGCTCCGGTATCAGCTTGTCCCAGCACCATGCACCGTGCCATGCGCCGTGAACGAGAATGAGCGTTGCCACTATTCCGCCGCCTGAGCGGTTGCGCCGGCCTGAGCACTGACACGCGGCACGGCTTTCCAGAAATACCGGGTGAACCCGCGCCGTGAATCCTTGGAGTGGATGCGGAATGCGAGGTCCACCTCCATGCCGGAATCCACCGTGCCCGGAATAACATCCGTGAACGACATCATGATCCGGCCACCTTCTTCAAAGGTCACCATGCCGTAGTGGTTGGGCGGTGCCTTGGAGAATGACAGGAAGTCAGCTGACCAGGACAGTATCTTCGCTTCCTTCTCGGCAAACTTGTACGGCTCCTGCGTATCCACCGTATGGTCGTTCGGGTTTACGGATATGCGCGAACGTGGGAACTGCACCGTGCCCGTCTTGGTGCACTTGCCGCCCACAAGGCCCATGATCATGTCTTCATTGCGGTACAGCGTGGTGAGCGCGGTCTTGTTGTCCTGCTCCGCGCGCATGCCCTGCTCCCATTCAACCAGTTCGTTGAACACCAGCAGCTTCATGTAGTTGTCTTCCGGACGGCCCTGCGCGAGCGATCCGGTAATGCCGCGCTTTTCGGACATGGTTCCGATGAGGTCAGTCGTTTCAAAGATCAGTGCGTCACAGCCCTGACCAAACTGAAGCACGAGAATTTTCTCGCCTGGCTTGGCGTCCTGCAGCGCATGCACCAGCATGACCAGCCCGTGGGCGGCACCTGCTTCACCACAATTAAGGGCCAGGTTGTCGCGCACCTTGTCGGGATCGATACCGGACTTCTTGGCAAGGGTGGCTGGCAGACGCGGGAACGTGCACGGCATCACGAAATGATCGATGCCGTCTGCACTGATGCCTGTCTTTTCCAGAACCGCTGCAATCGCCTTGGGCACGATTTTGGAAAAGCCCTCGTCGCGGATCCAGCGCTCTTCCCAATTGTAGTCAAACTCTTCGCCTTCGCCGCGGAAGTGGTCAACAAAGTCGACCGTCTCCGTGTGACTGCCAATGAATTTTGCGATGAGCTTGTCCGCACCCACGGTCAACGCGGCACCCGCATCGCCGAAATCCATCTCCTGCGTGCTGGCAGCCCGTGTCCGGCGGTGTTCACCTGCGGCGACCAGCGCGTTCTTGGAGGTGCCGGCGCCCACTGCGTTCAGGGCCTGAATGAGGGCCGTTGTGCCGGCGCGCTGGGTAGACGCAATGTCAGCGGATTGGATGCCGCTTTCCAGCGTCAGGGCCGCTGCCACCATCCCCGCATTGAGGCGGTCAGAAAATGGCATCGTGGTTGATGCAAAGTAAATGGCGTCAATATGGCTGCGGTCATCATCCCTCCCCAGGGCGTCCCGGGAGGCTTCTACAGCCATGGTGAGCGCGTCTTCGTCCCAGTTTGCCAGGGATCGTTCACCCTTGGCCTTGCCCATTAAATTTGGTGCCAGCCATTGGTGTGCGGCTGCAACAGACTTACGTTGTAGGCGAAGGCGCGGAATATATCCGCCAAGCGACGTGATCCCGATGTCCTGGGTCATTAACGCGTTCCCCATGTTTTGTGTTGTTCAATATCGTTTGGCCGGGAGTTTAGGGGGAATGACCGATGTCGCACAACAATTTGGGCATGTGGGATGCAGCAGCATCTGCGGAGGCCTTCTTGCGGCTCAACGATGACGAGACAGACCCTGCGGAAACCGACCGCCTCATCAAAGAGGCGGTGAAGGAAGAGCTCCGCAATAGCTGGTTGCACATGTCCCGTCGTGGCCTGTGGATCGCCCTTGGCGTCACATTTTTGATGATTGGTGCGGTTGGCGTGTTCCTGCCGCTGATCCCCACAACAGGACCCCTGCTGGTCGCCGCCTGGGCTTTCGCCAAGGGGTCACCTGCCCTTCATCACTGGTTGATTTCAAACAAGCTGTTTGGCCCATTCATTGTGGAATGGGAGACCTATGGCGTTATCAAGCCGCGCGCCAAACTATTTGCACTCAGCAGCATGGGGCTGGCATCTGCGTGGATGATATTTGGTGCTGATATGCACTGGGCTTTAGCGGCACTGGGTGTCGGTCTTTGCATGTTTGGCTCGGCTTACGTGGCAAGCCGCCCGTCCTCGCACGCCGATCAGAACGACGCCGCTAGCTAGGAGTCGAGGCGCGGCGGACCGGCTTCGTCGGTCAGCACCTCAACAGCAGCCAGCACCATTTCCCAATGGGTGTAGCCGTCAATATCGCCTGAGAACCCAAGCTCGGACACGCGCATCATGGCAATGACCTGTGCGTCCTCGCCATATTGCGCAATCAGTGTCCGCGCCGCCGCAATAGCCTGCGCTTCCTGGCTGGTTTCCGGATGAGGAATGTCGTCGTGATCAGTCATAGCTGCAAAGCTAGGGCCCGTGCACGGCCTGTCCAGTCGCTTTAGAGGATTTGATGCACATCGTAGCTGACGCCCGTGGAGGTCAGACGGCCAACACCGACAGCCTGAATGCGATTCAGCCAGGCATAGCGCTCGTCACCCGTTTCAAACAGCGGACAGGTTCGGAAATAGTAGTCGGCCGGATCCACACTTTCAGCAGTCTGCGGATTAAACACCTTGGGCTGAAGGTCAGCGGGAATGTCCATCCGCCCGCCATAGGTCACATAGATGATCGCACCATCATGGGTCTTGATGCAGATGCGCACATCAATCACCAGGCAGCCATCCTGGCGGACCAGCGCCCAGTCACCCCCGCCCGGCAATATATCACCCTTGAGTTTGTCACCTTCGACTGTGCCGCTGGCCACATAAGCCACCATGCGATTGCCGATGGGCCCCGCGCCAACCGGCAGCGATGCATCAAGCGATGCCGCCATGGAACAAAGAAACTCGCTTTTGAGTGCTGCAACCATCAATCGTCTCCCCGAATAAATTTCGGGGCAGTCTAGTCACACGTCAGACAGTCCGTAAACGCCAGACACTGCGGCACAGTCTTACAACTTGGTGACGTAGCAGTCCTGACCTTCGGCCTTCAGCGTGTTGCACAATGCAGCTGCTGTTGACTTGCCCGCCATGGGGCCGACACGCAGGCGATAATACGTGCCTTTCCCGGGCACCTCGGCACGCTGCACCAGATGCTCGCGATCCTGCAATGTAGTGGCGTGGGAGGACCGGACACTCTCCCACGCCAGTGCGGCCTCAGCCTCAGAACGGAAGCTTGCAAGTTGCACCGCATAACCTGTTGAACTTGATGGCGCATAGCTGCGCTGGAGAGCCGGAGCAGGCGCAAGAGCTGCCTGCCGGAAACCTTCAGTCGCAACACCGGGAAACGAGAGCCCTGTTCTGGGTTGTGGTGCCATGGCGGCTATCTGCGTTTCCTGTGATGTCCGCAACGCGGTGGCCGGGAGCGCTGGCTGTGGCGTCACGTCGTCCAGCGTCAGAACTGCATTGCTTCCCGCAGGCAGAATGGTCGTCGTCCATGTACCCATCATCGGCATGGGTGCGGTCTTGGTTGCTGTCACCGGTTGGGCTGTGCCCGCTGTGGTGATGCGGCGCGCTTCGACTGATGGGGCTGCCTGAACCGGCTGCGCCCATTGCTGAGCTACTTGCTGAGCCTGCGGAACAGCCGCCGGACGGATGGCCACCGGAGCGGAGGCAACCGACATCCGCGAAGGCACTTCAACACGCTGCGGCTGAACCGGTTTTGCCACTTGTGCAGACGTCGGAGTTGAAACCGGAGTTGGCGCAGGTGGTGGTGGAAGCATCGCGGTTTCCACGATTGCTATCTTAGCCGGTGGTAGCTCAGCAAGATCCGCCATGGCAGATGCTGCGGGTTTCACAGGTTCCGGTGTGGCTGCAACGGCAAGGGCCGAGGGCGCTGCCGGCAAGGCGGCAAGGGCTGCGCCGGCAGGCTCATAGTCCGGCGCCAGAGAGATGGCCTTTTCGAGGTCAGCCCGCGCGCCTTCTATGTCACCTAATGCTTCCTTGGCGATAGCCCGGCCGTAGTGCGGCAGATGCGGAAGCGGGTTTCCAAGGGCAATGGACTGGTCATAGTCCGCAACGGCGGCCTCAAGAGCCCCTACCCGGCGCAATACATTTGCGCGGTTGTTGTAAGCAGCAGACATGTCCGGGGCCAGGGAAATGGCCAGATCAAAATCCTGCTTGGCGCGCTCCTGCTGCCCCAGATTATCCAGCGCCGTGCCACGATTGTAATGGGCCCGTGCACGCATGTTGTCCGGCAGTTCTTCCAGCCACAGCGCGGTAGTGTAGTCCGCTGCAGCCTCGTTAAACGCGCCGCGTTTTTGGTGGATGATGCCACGATGATAGTGGGCCGCTGCCATGATGCGCGGCAGTTGGGCGTTGGTGGCGATGATTTCATTGAACAGGCGCAAGGCGTCATTTAGCCGTCCGTCAATAAGGGCCTGCGTGGCCTCATTGGTGCGCGCCAGAATGGCCTGTTTAGCTTCCGCCTGAGTTTGTGGCTGACTTTGGGCCTGCGATAGAGCTGCGCTAGGCATAGCAAGCCCTGCTGCAAGCACTACCAAAGCACCCAGGACTAGTCCCCAAAGGGATACGCCAAATGTGGTCGTTTTAGATTTCACGAATCGCTCCACCACGTCACTCCTTCAACTTAGCAGACGTATGGCGGAGGTTCATGCCCCCAGATCGCACCCATACGGTCCAGTCAGGTCAAACAATGACCCATCAGGCCTTGCAGCGAAGTGCGTTTGTGCAATTTGTTTTTCGGCAGTTTAAAAGCGTATTTCGTGCGCATTCTCACGTGAATGAATCGAAATATGCTTCAAGTCTTATGGACTTTCGGTTTCTACCTGGGTCTATGACCGAGGGAGCTACTCGACCGTCACTGACTTTGCCAGATTGCGTGGCTGATCCACATCCGTGCCTTTATGCACGGCGGTGTGATAGGCGATCAGCTGAAGCGGTACGGCGTACAGGATCGGCGCCGTGAACGGATCGACGTCAGGCATCTGCAACAATGCACTCGCCTCATCTCCGGCAATGTCGATGCCGCGCTTGTCGGACAGCAGAATGATCCGCCCGCCACGCGCCATCACTTCCTGCATGTTGGACACGGTCTTCTCAAACAATTTGTCCCACGGTGCGATGACGATCACCGGAAGCGTGTCATCAATAAGTGCAATCGGTCCGTGCTTGAGTTCACCCGCCGGATAGCCCTCGGCATGAATGTAGGAAATTTCCTTGAGCTTCAGCGCACCTTCCAGCGCCAGCGGGAAACTGACACCGCGCCCCAGATAAAGCACGTCGCGGGCATTCGACAGCTCATAGGAGAGTTTCTCGATCTGAGGCTCAAGCCGCAGGACGTCTGACAGGTGCCGGGGCATCGCGGTCAGTTCACTTGTGAGGCGTGCGTGCTCGGCATCATCAATTGTGCCGCGCCGGTGTGCGGTGGCAATGGCAAGTATCGCCAGAACCATCAGCTGACACACAAAGGCTTTGGTCGAGGCAACGCCGATTTCGGGGCCGGCAAGTGTCGGGAAAATATGATCCGACTCCCGCGCAATCGTGCTCTCAGTGACATTCACGATACTGGCAATGTGTTGTCCGTTCTCACGGCAATAGCGCAGCGCCGCAAGCGTATCGGCGGTCTCGCCTGACTGGCTGATGAAGAGCGCCAGACCGCCCGGCGTCATCGCACCTTCGCGATAGCGGAACTCTGACGCCACATCCACTTCCACCGGAACGCGCGCCAACTGCTCGAACCAGTATTTGGCAACCACAGCCGCATAATAGGCTGTGCCACAAGCCACGATGGTGATCTTGGGAATGTCCGCGAGATCAAATGGCAGGTCCGGCACCCGCGTTGTCTGCGTGTACGGGTCCACATAGTGACCCAGCACATGCCCGGCCACTTCCGGCTGCTCGTGGATTTCCTTTGCCATGAAGTGGCGATGGTTGCCCTTGTCCACGAGCGCCGCAGACACGGGAACAACCTGCACTGGACGCGACACTTCACGGCCTTCGGCGTTGTACACAACAGCGCTGGTATCCGTAATGACGACCCAGTCGCCATCCTCCAGATAGGCCACCCGGTTTGTCATGGGAGCCAGCGCAAAGGCGTCGGACCCCAGATACATCTCGCCGTCGCCATAGCCAACCGCCAGCGGACTGCCCTGACGCGCACCGATCATCAGCTTGTTCTCGCCCTTGAAGACGATCGCCAGCGCGAAGGCACCTTCCAGGCGGGACAGTGTTGCCTCCACCGCATCCTTGGGTTTCTTGCCGTCAGCCAGGTAGCCATTAATCAGATGAGCAATGACCTCAGTGTCGGTGTCTGACGAGAAGGTTGCTCCCGCGGCCTCGAGCTCCTGCCGCAATTCGCGAAAGTTCTCGATGATGCCATTGTGAACAACGGCCACATTTTCCGTCGCATGGGGGTGTGCATTGTTTTGAGTTGGCGCGCCGTGGGTGGCCCAACGGGTATGGCCAATGCCAATGGTGCCATTCAGGGGCGAGAGATCCAGTTCGCCTGACAGCGCATTGAGCTTGCCGATCGCTCGACGGCGATCAATGGCACCATCCACCAGGGTTGCGATGCCCGCACTATCATAGCCGCGATACTCGAGCCGTCGCAGGCTCTCGAGAATGACGGGAGCTACATCGCTTTTGCCGATAACACCAACAATGCCGCACATGGCCTAAGACCCCTTCTTCTTGGCAGCTTCCTTGCGCGCGCGGAACTTGGCAGCCCACCCGGCAACCTCCTTCTGCTGCGCACGTTCCACTGCCAGCGCGTCAGCGCTTACATTCTTGGTGATAACGCTGCCCGATCCGGTAAAGCCGCCATCAGCAATTTTCACCGGCGCCACCAGGGAAGTGTTGGAGCCGATAAACGCCCCCGCTCCCACATCGGTGAAGTGCTTGTCATAGCCATCGTAGTTACAGGTGATGGTACCTGCACCTACATTGGCGTGTGCGCCAATGCGTGCGTCACCGATATAGGACAGATGGCTGACCTTGGCGCCCTCCTCGATGGAGGCTTTCTTCACTTCGACAAAGTTGCCGATCTTGGCCCCGACACCCACATCAGCGCCTGGCCGCAGCCGCACATAGGGGCCCACAGTGGCGCTGTCTGCGACGGTTGCTCCTTCAAGGTGCGAGAATGCTTTGACGGTGACGTTGTCCGCTACGGTGACACCGGGGCCGAAAACCACATGCGGTTCCACGATGACGTCGCGTCCCAGCTTCGTATCATGGCTGAAAAACACCGTGTCCGGAGCAATCAGGGTTGCGCCCTCGTCCATGGCCCGTTGCCGCAGGCGCGCTTGCAGAAAACCTTCAGCCCGGGCTAGCTCGGACCGTGAATTGATCCCGTGAACTTCGTCTTCCGGCGCCAGCGCATAAGTGCAGTTGAGCCCTTTGGCCCGCGCAACCTTGACCACATCCGGCAGGTAGTACTCGCCCTGTGCATTGTCATTGCCGATTGCCGTCAGAATGTCCCAGGCGTGCTCCGCAGCCAGAACAATCGCATTCGAGTTGCACAGATTTGTCTGCTTCTCCGCGTCCGTCGCATCCTTGTTTTCGACGATGCGGTCGAGCGCGCCATTTTCATCAATAATCAGTCGTCCATAGGCGTGCTCGGTGCTGCAGTGATACCCGAGCACAGCAACGGCAGCACCCGTGGTGATGGACTCTCGCAGGTCCACCAGCGTTTTTGGCTGAATGAGCGGCACGTCGCCATTGAGGACCATTAGGTCGCCGTCGAAATCGGCAAGCGCCTGGCGCGCCGTGAGTACCGCATGTGCCGTCCCCAGGCGCTCATGCTGAACGACAGCAACAGCACCTGGCACGTCATCAGCGATGCCTTCCATGCCCGGCCCGACAACGATCACCAGCCTGTCCGGCGAAAGCTCAGCGGGTGCAGACGCCGCGTGCCCGACAATGCTTTTGCCGGCAATCTTGTGCAGCACCTTGGGAATGTCCGACCGCATGCGTGTCCCCTTGCCGGCGGCAAGGATGACCACTGCCAGGGGGCGCGTGTCGGAAGAAGGTGAAGTCATGTCTCAGGCTCTCTGCGGATAAGCGTCTGGGCTGATAGGCATCTGGTCGATTTCAGCGGTCCGGCGATGCATACGGCAGCCGGTCGGTGAATCGAAATAAAGTATGATTTCCGAGCGTTACTATTACGTCTCTAAATCGGCGTTAACCAGCAATCAGCCGCGATTTGCCGTTTTGGGCTCTACTGCGCGTTAGTTGCTGGCCACAGCAGCGGACACATCACCTTTTGGTGCACCTGAAACCTGTGCCTCCAGCGCCGTGCGAACAGCTGCTTCGTCGCTCTTGCGCGCCAGATCAACCATCTGATCTATCGACTGCCGGACCTGCGCCAGGCCGCCGACATCGGGCCGCGCCAGCAAGAGTCCGGGGTGTCCGGACGGCAGATGTTCTTCACGTTTGTCAAACAAGGGCTCTGACAGCCGCTCGCCGGGACGCGCACCGGTGATCTTGATCTCAATGTCCTCATCAGGCTCGAGACCTGCGAGGCGTATCATCTGCCGGGCCATGTCGATGATGCGCACCGGCTCACCCATATCCAGCACCAGAATGGACCCGATGCTGGCATCCAGCTTCATCTCACGGGCACTGGCAAAGAGCACCAGCTGCACAGCCTCGCGGATGGTCATGAAGTAGCGAACCATCTCCGGGTCGGTGACCGTAAGCGGCCCACCCTTTTCAAGCTGCTTTTGAAACAGCGGCACCACGGAACCGGCAGATCCAAGCACATTGCCAAAGCGCACGGTTACAAAACGCGTCCCGTTGGGTCGGTTGCGCTGATCAATATCCAGCACCTGCGCGTAGGATTCCGCCACACGTTTGCTGGCGCCCATGATGCTGATCGGGTCAGACGCCTTGTCGGTGGAAATCATCACCATCACATCGGCACCACATTTGACGCTGGCGTCAGCCACGTTACGGCTGCCATGTATGTTGGTCAGGACCGCTTGTGATGGTTGCGGTTCAAGCAAAGGCACGTGCTTCAGCGCAGCGGCATGCACCACGACCTGCGGTGACGCTTCGGCGAAAATGCTATCCACCTGATCCGCATTGCGCACATTGCACAGATGCGCCGTACGCGGAAGGTCGGGATATTCCTCACCCAGCACGCGATCGATTTCGTAGAGATTGTATTCTGACTGATCGAGCAAGGTGATGCTCGCCGGGTCAAACTCGGCAATCTGCAAAACCAGTTCAGAGCCAATGGAGCCGCCTGCACCCGTTACGACAACACGCTTGCCCGCCAGCAGGTGTCGCATGTCAGACTTGTCGAGCTGCGCTTGCGGACGGCTCAGGAGATCCTCGACGTCCACCGGCTGCACTTCAAGCTGCTTGCCGTCTTCCTTGCGCAGGGTGCTTTGGGCCGGAATGCGATCCAGCCGCATGCCAAGCTCAGATGCCATATGAAACAGATCAGACCGGCTGGCTGACCCCTCATAGTCGGCGGTCAGAACGAGTCTTTCAGGACGGGCCCCTCGGCGTTCCAGTTTGCTTGTGATTTCCGCAAGCTCGGCCAATGGACCGTGGACGCGCACACCGCGAATGGTCGTGCCAATGCGCGCAGGGTCGTCATCCAGGATGCCGATGACCCGATAGGGAGCATCGGTGTCACGCAGCATCTGCCGATGAAACGCCTCGGCCTGATCCCCTGCCCCAACAATCAGGACCGGGATGCGCCAGTGGGTGCCACGCTCCAGCAAGGTCGCCATGCGTCCATCGCGATAGGCGCGATACAAAAGCCGCGGGCCTGCAAGCAGGGCTGCAAACACAAAGATGTTGATGAGGACGACAGAACGCGGAATGGCCTCCGCGCGGAAAAGCAGGAACAGCGCCAGCAGGAAGATCATGTTGGCAATGACCGATACCCGCCCGATCCGGAACGCATCATCTATGGAGGCATAGCGCCATGACCCGCGGTCGAGCCGCGTCCCCGCCATGACCCCCATCGCCACGATAACGAACAGAAGCCACGCCTGCCCCAGAACGATAGGATCATGGTCGGCAGCTTCGCGGCCAAGACGCAAAAACACGGCAATGGGATACGCCAGTATGGCAGCGCCCAGATCGTGTGCAGATATCACCGCACGTCGGAGTGTTTTTTCGTTAAGTCCAGCCATCAAGGCGCCTGCTACCGGTCCAGTTCACAGGGAAACAGACCTCACCCGCAAATCGCGGGCGAAGCATGCAAACATCCCAGACTTGGCAGTAGCAGACACAGCGCCTGCCCGCAAAATCTGTCTGAAAAAGCGGTGAACGGTTATGAGCCGGTCTGCGCTAGCGGCCCGCCATGCTGCGCGGGCCATAGGACGTGCGGTCGGCTGGTCGGGCGGCTGACTTTTGGGCACTGACGACCTTGCGCCGCCGAACCGGTCGGGGCGATCCGGCAGGCCCAGGGCCTTTGGGGCCGCTGTTGCTGCCCTCGGCAGCTGAGGCCAGATTGCTCAAATGGGTTACGAGTTTCGCCGCTTCCCGGCGTGATGCTTGGGCATTTTGTACTGCCGCGCTTACCCCATGGATGAGCGCCAGCAGGATCATTGAGCCGATAAAGGCTCCAATGCCGATCAATCCCTCAACGGGCACACCTTCAAACATATCGGCAATCCTTCTCACAAGTTCGCCAAGTGGTGCGAAAACATGAACTACCGCACTCAACATCCCCCGATGCCGGGTCGCGCAGTCCATCTTTCCGGTTTCAATGCCTGGATTGCATGATCCGGGCCGGTCCGCCTAAACGCCTGTTAACCGGTACAAACCTTGCCGCCTTACTTGAAAATCCAGAAGAACCAATAGATTTCTTGGTTAATTTTGGGGCATTTTTGCCTGTCGGAGGCAGGTTTTTGCCCATTTGTTAATCATTGTGGCGGCTTCTTCAGCATCGACGATCAGATGAACGGGGTGTGGTTTGGTCTGTACCCTGCTCCATTCAACAATCTCAGGTTTGACGCCTGACCGGGGCGCGGGTACCAGCGAGGTTGGACGTTTTTTCGTTGATTCGCGCGGATTTGGCAGCTTTAGCCCCTTATCCGCCCGCGATGAGGTGGTGGTTATGGGCAGAAGACAGCCGCCCGGACAGGCAACAAGCCGCAATGTGCGCCTCGCAGGGTGCGCGCTAGGGGCATCATTGCTGCTTGCGGCATGTGCTCAGATGCCTGACACATCAGACATAACCACAGCCTCCATTGGGAGCACCGCCCCCACTGTGCAGGCAGATCTGCCAACCAATATTCCCGGCGAGACCATGGAAGCCCGGTTAGCGCGGCTCGAATATGATCTGGCACAGCTGAAACTGGACTACTCCATCGTGCGGCCGAGTTTTGAACAGCTGGTCAGCCGCGAAGGCGAGTTGGATCAGCGGATGGCTGCCCTTGAAAGTGCTTTGGGGCCGATTACGGCGTCAGTTCCAACAGCTGCCCCCAAGCCAAGTCCGGCCAAACCGACCACAGCGCCGAAGCCTGCCAAGGCAACGCCAGCGGCCCGGGCTGCACAGCCCCAGGCTTCAGCGGCTGGTCCTGTCGGCATTCACCTTGCTTCCTACCGCACCTTGGAGAGGTTGAAGGATGGCTGGGCTGAGCTGAAGGCCGCACATCCGTCGGAATTGACGGGTCTGGACGTCAAAATTCAACGAATCGACACCGGCAAAAATGGTGTTTTTCGGAGACTCTTGGCCGGACCTGTCAATTCTCGCACAGCCGCCAATGGGCTGTGTCAGGCCCTCTCCGCCAAGGGTGTCTATTGCAAAACTGTCACTTTTTCGGGCAGTGCGCTTTAGCGGTCCGGCGGGCCGATATCCTGATAACTCTCATGATTTCATAGGCATAGCATTAGTCCGTACACGGACTAATAGCCACATAGTCTGAGGCCAAATCAGGGGCGTCCAAAATGTAGCCACTGCCATAAATGCCTAAAAAATAGTCATAATGAGACTTTCAAAAAGGCATAGCGTGCCCATTTAAAAGGCGTCACACTCTTGTTGAAAATATTCACATGAGGACTCGCCTTCGGGCGAAGGGTCATATGCCAGTTAAAACCACGCTTGATTTCCTCCGTCTGCAGGGCGATGCGCTCTGGGCCGGCGGCGAGTTCACCGCCAAGGTCCTGACTGAACCACTTCTGGATCAGGTGGCGCCACGTGCGGATGGGGCGACGCCCGTTTTGACCCTGCCGGGCTTTTCCGGTCCGGAAGTCTCTCTGCGCCCTCTAAACCGTTTCCTCAATCGGCGCGGCTTTGTTGCTGACAGCTGGGGACTTGGGATCAACCGCGGTCCTGAGAGCATGGAATACATCGCCACCCTTGGCAGCTTGCTTGGCGACCGGATCAAATCCATGGCGGATGAGAATGGCAAGGCCGTCTCCCTCATTGGCCAGAGCCTTGGCGGCGTCTATGCCCGCGAACTGGCGCGCATGTTCCCCAAGGACGTGGACCGCGTCATTACGCTAGGCAGCCCGGCCAATCTGCGGGCCGGCCACCACCATGGCATCAACAAGGGCGTCCGCATGGCCTCCCGGCTTATCATGGGCCGCCCGGTTGAAGAGCTTCTCAACGAAGCCGAGATTGAAGAGCTGGCGCTCCACGAGCCTCCCAAGGATGTGCCGCTTATTGCCATCTACAGCCCGTATGACGGCGTCGTGCATGAAGACCTCGCCATGATCCCGGAGGAATTCCTCGATACGGGCGACGCGACACCGCGCGAAAACATCGAAATCATCTGCTCGCATATCGGCATGGGTGTGAACCCGCTGGTTCTGCTGGCCGTTGCTGACCGCCTGCTTGAAGACCGCAACAAATGGCGTGCCTTTAATGCCCGCGACTACATGCCAGAGCCGTTGAAGGGGCTGCCTAAGCTGTTCTTTCCCGAAGCGGCGATGATGGTGCACAGCAGTTACGCCTAAGGCCCCTTTTGCCTTGCGGTGAAACTTCCAATTGACGTTCGTTTTGCTTGGTGCGAATGAGCACGTCGCATAGTGTTTTGCGGGCACTTTCGTATGTCTGCAATCTCGTCTGATCCACATCACAGATTTCTATAAGTGAGGGCGCATGTCCGGTCTCTCCTGGGGCATTCTTGGCACTGGTTCCATTGCGCAGGCATTCGCGCGCGCGGTGGCCAAAAGCAATTCCGGCACCCTGTCGCGCGTCGGCAGCCGTGCGTCTGACACGGCGCAGGCCTTTGTCGAAAAACTCCAGGCCGACAAGAACCCAGACGTAGCAGCAGGTGCCAAAACCTTTGCACCGTCCGGCGACTATGAGGCCCTCCTGGCTGATCCGGATGTCGATGCGATCTATGTGGCGACACCGCATACAAGCCATGCCCAATGGGCCATCCGTGCCGCCCAGGCAGGCAAGCATGTGTTGGTGGAAAAGCCTGCAGCCCTCAATCACGCGGATACAATGGCCATGGTTGAAGCCGCCCGCGAAGCCGGCGTTTTCTTCATGGAAGCCTTCATGTTCCGCCTGGCGCCGCAGACCCGCAAGCTTGTGGAGATGATTGAAAGCGACGAGATCGGCCGGGTCCGGACGATTGAGGCCAGCTTCGGTTTTCACGCCACGTTTGATGCATCCTCCCGCCTGTTCGCCAACGAGCTTGGTGGCGGTGGTCTCATGGATGTGGGGCTTTACCCTGTGTCCGTTGCCCGCCTCGTGGCAGGTGCCAACGACAAACAGGGATTTGCAGACCCCATCAAAGTTGCGGGCTCGGCACGGCTGGGTGAGACCGGAGTTGATGAATGGGCGGCTGCCCTTCTCACATTCGACAATGATGTGATTGCTCAGCTCTCGACGGCTGTCTCCGCATGGTTGCCCAACGACGTAAACATTTACGGCGAAACCGGATCGCTGCACATCGCCAGCCCCTGGCACGCGGCCGGTGTGGAAGGCGGGTCGTCATCCATTGAGTTGCGTCGCTTCGGCAAGGACACACAGACCATTGATGTCCCCCAGGACAAATGGCTGTACGAGATTGAAGCCGACCATGTAGCCGAGTGCATCGCCAATGGCCTGACCGAGAGCCCTCTTGTGCCCATCGCAGATACGCTGGGCAATATGCGCACCCTGGATCAGTGGCGCGACAGTGCCCGCTTCCGCTATGACGCGGAAAGCACCAAAAAGGCGTGGCCCACAGCCAGCCGCCTGCCCCTTGCCGTGTCAGACACAGCCCGGATGCAGACCCGGACCATTGAGGGTGTCGCCAGACCAGTCTCGGCCCTCATCATGGGTTGCGATAACCAGACAGCAATGCCTCACGCATCAGTGCAGTTTGATGACTTCTACATGCAGGGTGGCAACTGCTTTGACACCGCGCATCTCTATGGCGACGGCATCATGGAAAAGCTGCTGGGCGTCTGGATGGAAGACCGCGGGGTCCGCGATGATCTCGTTCTCATCTGCAAGGGCGCCCATACACCGGACTGCCGCCCGGATGCTGTGCGTCCCCAGCTCGAAGAAAGTCTGGAGCGCCTGCGCACGGACCGGGCAGACATTTACTTCCTGCACCGCGACGACACCAGCGTGCCCATCGGTGAATGGGTCGACCTGCTCAATGAGCTGAAGGACGAAGGCAAGATCAGTGTGTTTGGCGGCTCCAACTGGAGCAAGGAACGCATGGCGGAAGCCAATGCCTATGCGGCTGCCAATGGCAAGCAGGGCTTCGGTGTGCTCTCCAACAATTTCTCACTGGCCCGTATGAACAACCCGATCTGGCCAGGCGTCGCCGCCTGCTCAGACGATGACTATCGGACGTGGCTCGAGGAAACAGGCACCGCCCTCTTCTCCTGGTCATCGCAGGCACGCGGCTTCTTCACGGACCGTGCCGGCCCTGACATCAAGACCGACCATGATCTGGTGTACGCCTTTTACAGCGATGACAATTTCGAACGTCGCCGCCGCGCCTATGAACTTGCGGAAAAAAAGAACGTCCACCCCATGACCGTCGCCCTGGCCTATGTGCTGACACAAAAGATGCCCACCTGCGCCCTTGTCGGTCCGCGGACGCTGGCCGAACTGCGCACCTCCCTCGCGGTCTTTGATCTAAGCCTGACAGAAGATGAAGTCGCGTGGCTTGATCTGCGCGGCTAGACGATCGGTGCCTTAGGCCACCCGCGCTTCTGGCCAGAGACGAAGGAAGTTCTCGCTGTAGAACTTGGTTTTGATGTCTTCGCCCCGATCACCCATCGTGCGCTCAAACCGCGCGATGGGATCGCGGGTGCCTTCCACATGCGGGTAGTCGCTGGAAAACAGATACAGATCAGCATTGGACTGCTCGATCATATTGCTGATGTTTTCGTGCGGCATCGGCGTGAAGCCCATCTGCTCTGTCAGCTGTTCGCTGGGCTTGCGGTCAAAGCGTATGGACTCATCCACCCGGCTATACACCTTGCACACGTCATCAAGCCGCTGGAGCATCTGGGGAACCCAGCCTGCCCCCAGCTCAACAACAGCGCCGCGCAGCTTGGGGTGACGGTGGAAGATGCCTTCCGCCATCATCATGCTGACAAACATTTCGGGCTGCTGATGCAGAACCATGGCGTCCTTGGTGCGTACGTTCTCGCCGCCGCCCATCCAGTCACGTGTCGCGCCGCGCCCGTTATTGCCCCACGACTTATGGATCTGCAGCGGCGCACCGCCCACATGAAGACAGAACGGAATACCTGCTTCAGCCAGTCGTGCCCAGAACCCTTCAAGGTCTACATGGCCCGGTGAATGCCCTATCGGTGCCCGGTGCGGGATCCAGATCGCCTCAAGGCCATTGTTGATGGCCCACTCTAGTTCCTGAATGGCCAGCTCAGGCACATCCAGCGGCACAACACCCACGCCCATCAAACGATCGTCGGACGCACAAAACTCGCTCATGTGCCGGTTGTGAGCCCGCGTTCCGCCATAGCGGAGTCGAGCTTCGGTCTTGGAGCTGGGGTGGAACGGCAGCACGACAGAGTGCGTGGCAAACACGAGCTGCTTTTTGAAACCCAGCATGTCCATGGCGACCTTGCGGTCAGACGAGTTGAACGCGCCGAGCGCCTGAATCTCTTTCGAGCTTTCAATCAGCTTGTCGCCCAGGTCGATCTGCGCCTGCACATGCTCGGGGGAATGGCGTCCGCCCTGATTGACGATAACAGCCACTTCTTCGTCCGTGACCAATGAGGCTGAGTAACTCACTTCAGGGATCTCGTCCCGCAGGTCCGGATCCGCATATGACTTGAGAAAATCCGGCAGTTCCATGATGTGACTGTCGGCATCATAGAAAGGTCGATCTTGCGGCGCGTAAGCCATGTCTGTGTTTCCCCCGTTTTGTCTGTCTCGTTTGACAGACAGGTTAGCCACAGGGGGAAGCGAACGCCAATGGGCAGCTAAATGAGGGAGTGCCAGAGGCATTGGGGCCAGGCACTCCACCCATTTTTGGATTAGGCCGCGCGGGTTTTTGCAAACAGCGCCGCTTCTTCTTCAATCAGCGCCTTGAAACTGGGGCGGTCATGTATGCGGGCCACATAGGCTGCCAGCTTGGGCCATTGCGCTGCATCCGGCTTGAAGCCTGCATGCTGGAGATTCACAAACTGCGTTGCAACCGAGATGTCGGCAATCGAGAAACTGTTGCCGACAAGATAGTCGTCATCGCCAAGTTCAGCTTCAAGAAAGTCAAAGATGGCAGGCATCCGCTCCGCCATGGTTTTTTCCGCCGTGGCTGCGTCAATGTCCTTGCCCATCAAGGCCGCCAGAGCGACGGGTCTGAATACGCCCAGGCCAACTACCCCGGCCATCTCCGTGTCCGCATATTCCTCAATCCACGCAGCGCGACCGCGCTCAAAACCCTCCGAAGGGTATAGCGACGGTGTGGGCTGGACCTGTTCCGCGTAAGCGCAGATGGCAGAGGAATCCGGAATGGTGTTCGGTTCCGGACGGTCCGTGTCACGGAGCACCGGAATGCGCTTTAGCGGGCTGATTTCCTTGAACCAGTCTGGCGCTGGAAAGATGTTCACATTCTCGAGCGTGTAGTCCATTCCCTTTTCAACAAAGGCAACCCGTACCTTGCGCACGAAGGGTGACGGACCCATGCCGTAAATAACCAATGCCATTGTCAAACCTCATCAATGAATTTCAGAAGGATGCACATGAAGCTCTGGCACCCGATTTTGCAGTGAAAGATTTTGGACCTATGCGGTCCGGAAATGATCCGGACCATGGCCGCATGATGTTCAGTCGGTTGGGGTCAGACTGAGCCGGGCTTGCCGGTAAGGTAGCTGGCGATGCTTGTGCCTGCTTCAGCAATGGCCCAATCAAGATCGGGCGCTGTTCCGTTCGCCACTTCGCGGGCGTGGTCGGCCATGATGGAAATCGTCATGGTGGCCAGCCGCCGCAGACGGGTTGCACGCGTCTCTTCGGGCAGGTCCGGCAGCATGCGCCGCAGCCTGCTGGTTACTTCCCGAGCGCCTTCCGGTGCCAGATCGTCCATCAGCCGGTCAACATCAAAGCGCGGATCAGCGGTAATCTGCATGAGGAATGTCGCGTAGAGCCGACCTCCTTCATCAAGACAGGCTTCCAGCATCGGAGCGATGGTCACTTCCATCAGCAGCCGAACATCCTGAGTAGAGCCGGAGCGGTCAATGTCTGCAATAAGCGCCAGTCGCTTGCTGTCGATGTCGCGGATCCGGTCAGCGAAGACCGCGCGAATGAGCGCTTCCTTGCTGCCGAAATGATAATGCAGCGCCGACTCATTACGTGCCCCAGCCGCGCGCGTGATGTCGCGCACGGAAACTGCCCCGAGACCATTTTCAGCAAACAGCCGTTCGGCAGCGCGAATGAGCTTGATCTTGGTGTTTCCCTTGGGCGCGGGCTTCGCTGTTGGGTCTAGAGAACTGCTGCTCATGGGGCCAAATTAATGTGGGACATTGGGTTCATTGATAGTCATACTCTACCTCATGATTTTACGCCAATCACGCTTCGTAATGTATGTTTTGTCAGCTATTGCTGCATGTCTGGTATCGCTGCCGGACACAGCATCTGCCTGCACGTCGTGCGTCGGCATGTATGCCGAATTCTCCTTGATGGACGAAATGATCTATCAGGTCGAAAAGCTCCATAGCTACCTCATTCAGGCCCTCGCAGGCGCCGAGGCAGCGGCACAGTCCGGCCAGTTTACAACCGCAGCCCTCCTCCCCCTGGGGCTTGGATTTTCCTATGGCGCGGTTCACGCCATTGGTCCAGGACACGGCAAGCTGGTCGTAGCCGGCTACTTCGCGGGCCGCTCCGCGCCGGTGCGTGAAGCGTTCCGGATGGCAGGCGAGATTGCCGCACTTCATGTTGGCTCCGCCGCCGCAATAGCCGTTTTTGCTGCCATCCTGCTTGGCGGCGTGATTGACGCGTCTGGGCCGGCATTTACAGCCGTCAAACTTGTCAGCTACGGCCTCATCATGGCGGCGGGCGCATTGATGCTGTACCGAGCTGTCGTACTGCTGCTGGCTCCTCACGGCATAGACCTTCCCTGGCCGGGCGGAACGGCTGCTGCGCAGTCCACCTGCGGGCACGATCATGCGGCCGATGAGACCCACCATCATCACCCAAGTTCCGGCTCGCTGCGTGAACGCGGTCTGCTCTCCCTTGCTGTTGGCGCTGTGCCGTGCACAGGCGCTTTGATTGCGGTCCTGTTTGCTCTGGCCAGCGGTGCCTGGATGCTGGGGCTACTGACTGTCGTCGCCATTTCCATCGGCATGGCTCTAACCCTTGCCGGTGTCGGCGTTCTGACCATCTGGACCCGCGGCTCTGTCTCGGCTGAGGCCAGCCTCACGCTCAACAGCATGAGCGCTGTCGGCGGAGTACTAGTCATCCTTGTGGGTGCTGCCCTGTTTTATGGAACGGCTGCCCTTCTTTGACAGTTGATGGCTCCTAAGAGCCCAGGCACGCCGTCAGGTCTGCCGCCAGCTTGCGCACCAGTTGCGGGTACATTTGCGGGCCTGGCTCAATATCAGCACCCACTGGATCAAGAACACCGGACTTGGCATCGGTGCCTTCAATGACGGCTTCCAGAATGCTCGGCTTGAACTGAGGTTCCGCAAATACACAGTGCGCGTTGCGCTCCTGAATGCGTTCTTTCATGGCACGGACACGCGCAGCACCCGGCGCGACTTCCGGTGACACGGTGATTGAGCCAACGCTGCTCAGCTCGTAACGCGCTTCCAGATACTGGTACGCATCGTGAAACACGATGAATGGCACATCTGCTACTGCTTCAAGTGAGCCGGCCACTTCTGTGTCGAGGGCTTCCAGCATTGCAACCTGCGCAGCGTGGTTCTGTTCGTAGGTCGCTGCATTGTCCGGGTCGATGCGAGCCAGCTCGCCTTTAACTGCCGCGCTCAGAACGATGGCGTTTCGCGGGTCGAGCCACATATGCGCATCAACATCTGCATCATCTTCATGAGCATGTTCGTCGTGACTGGCATGTTCGTCGTGGCTGGTGTGATCGTCGTGCTTGGCATGGTCCTTGTGATCGTCATGGTCATCATGCGCGTGTTCGTCATGCGCATGTTTGTCATGATCGTGGTCGTCATGACCCGCGTGCTCATCATGGCCCTTGTGGTCCGAGTGTTCTTCTTCACCGTGATGTTCATCACCATGGTCGTCATGTCCACCATGGGCCGAGTGGTCATGGGCATCCCACAGACCACCAACGCGGATGGAATGCGTAACCGCATCATCCAGGGACAGCATGGTCACGACACTTGCGTCCGGTGCCAGTGTTTTCAATTCACCATCAAGAAACGCTTCCATCTGCGGACCCACCCAGACCACAAGCTGAGAATCGGCAAGCGCCTGGGCATTGGATGGCTTGAGACTGTAGGTATGAGGAGAGGCCGCACCGCTCACCAGCAAATGAGGCGTCGCCGTCGTGCCCATCACACCGCTGACGACAGAATGAACCGCGGGAATTGTAGCCACGACATTTGCCTGGGCGGCGGCCTGTCCTGTAAAGGCAAGCATGCCGAGACTGGCACCTGTAACAAGGCGCAGCGCAAGATTGGAAGTCCGGGCAAGATGGCTCATGGGGGTGCTCTCCTGATCACGTTTCAATATGTTATAGTATAACAATTACAAACATGGCAAGATGCACCCATGACCCATTCGCTTTTCCCCACCAAAACGCACAACCATGATGCCTGCCGCAAGGATGCGCTGGCCAATGCGCAACGGCACCTGGCCGCGAGCAAGGCGCGTTTGACGCCTGACCGGCAGGCCGTGTTGGAAGTGCTGTTGGATAGTCATCGTGCACAGGGCGCTTATGACATCATGGAGCAGATTGACTGGCGTGGCCGCCGTCCGGCGCCTGCGGTCATCTACCGTGCACTCGATTTTCTCGTAAGCCATGGATTGGCCCACAAGATTGAAAGCCTCAATGCCTTCATGGCCTGCCCGCACGCGGACCATGCCCACAAGCCGATGATCATGATCTGTCGTGACTGCACGCAGGTGGCTGAGTTCGAAGCCCCCGGCATCGGCCGCGCCATTTCCAAGGCGGCGAAAGACACGGGCTTTGTGACAGAGCAAACCACAGTGGAAGTCACCGGCCAGTGTGGCACTTGCGCCGCCCGGGGCGCCGCATGACGCACCTTCTTTCTGCCAATGCAGCCTCCGTTGTCATCGGGGAGCGCACATTGCTGCACAACATCAACCTCAGTGTTGATGCCGGCGAGATTGTCACAATCATCGGCCCCAATGGCGGCGGCAAGACAACCCTTGTGCGCGCATTGCTGGGAATCCAGCACCTGTCATCCGGCACTGTGACCCGCAAGCCGGGCCTCACCATCGGCTATGTTCCCCAGCGCCTGACTCTCAACCCGATGATGCCTGTGCGCGTATCGCGTTTGTTGACGTCCACGTTCGCCCGGCCTCGCGCCAAAATTCTGGCCGCGCTGGAGGAAACCGGCGTCGCCCACCTCGTGGACAGCTCCGTCCATACGTTGTCCGGTGGCGAGTTTCGGCGCGTGCTTCTGGCGCGCGCGCTCATTCAGGATCCGCACATACTCGTGCTTGATGAACCTGTGGCTGGCGTCGATCACGCTGGCGAACTGGCGCTCTATGAACTGATTCAACGCCTGCGTACGGACCGCGGCTGCGGTGTGTTGATGGTGTCCCATGATCTGCACGTGGTCATGGCCGCAACTGACAAGGTCATTTGCCTGAACGGCCATGTGTGCTGCACCGGGCAGCCACACGAAGTGTCACAGCATTCTGAATATGTGCGCCTGTTTGGCCCAAAGGCTGCCGACGCTCTGGCGTTCTATGAACACCGCCATGACCACGAGCATGACATCGGCGGCGATGTCGCTCATGACCACAGCCACGACGGCCATTCCCACAAAGAGCACACCCATGCTGGATGATTTTTTTGTGCGTGCCGTATTGGCTGCCGTGGGGGTGGCCGCAATGGCGGGCCCGCTGGGCTGCTTTGTCGTCTGGCGGCGCATGGCCTATTTCGGGGACACGACGGCCCATGCGGCTTTGCTGGGCATCGGCCTTGGCATCACACTGGGTATAGACCTCACAATTGGCGTTGCCGCCGTCACCATTTCCGTCGCGCTCATCTTACTTGCCATGGAGCGGCACACGGGCCTTGCTCTGGATACATTGCTGGGCATTCTCGCTCACTCGTCGCTGGCGCTGGGCGTCATCGTCATCGCGCTGAGCCCGAGCCTACGTGTCGACCTGACGGCCTATCTTTTTGGCGACGTGCTCTCGGTATCCGTCGCCGACCTCGCCGTCATTTTTGGTCTCGCATTTGCCGTGCTGGCGGCACTGGCTTTCATCTGGCGCAAGCTTGTTGCTGCAACAATGGATGAAGAACTGGCCGCGGCCGAAGGCATCAACCCTGCCCGCTATCGCCTTGCCTTGGTTCTGCTTCTGGCAGTCGTAATCGCCGTCGCCATGAAAGTCGTTGGTGTGCTGCTCGTAACAGCCCTCCTGATCATTCCAGCAGCCGCAGCGCGCAGGCTTTCAAGCTCACCGGAACAAATGGCGCTGGCCGCTATAGGCCTGGCTATTGCCGCTGCTGTCGGCGGACTTTTCATGTCGCTCTACCTCGACACGCCGTCTGGCCCATCCATCGTTATTGCGGCTGCGTTGATCTTCTCCCTAAGCCTGCTGCCCCTTGGCCCCAAGCGGGGTTAAACTGGTCTGAGATTCGGCATCCAAAGTGCCGGTCACAGTTGATCTGAGGGGATCACCACCATGACGCAGACCGCCCCACGCCGCAGCATGCTCACGCGTTTCCTCGATGGTGTGGAACGCACCGGCAACGCCCTGCCCGATCCGGTAACACTGTTCGCCTTGATGATCGTGCTGGTGGTCATTGCGTCCGTCATTGCAGCCGCAGCCGGTGTCGCAGTGCCTCACCCCGGCACCGGCGACGTTGTGGAGGCCAAGAGTCTTCTTGCCGCCGATCAGATCCAGCGGCTGCTGGTGGAAATGCCCAAGACATTCACGAGCTTTGCTCCGTTGGGCTACGTGCTGCTTGTCATGCTGGGCGTTGGTGTTGCGGAGAAAACGGGGTTCCTCACCGTTGCTCTGCGGTCGCTGGTTTCCGGGGTGTCTCCGCGCCTCATCACAGCTGCTCTCGTCTTTGCAGGCATCATGTCGTCGCTGGCGGCTGACGCGGGCTATGTGGTGCTCATACCTCTAGGTGCGGCTATTTTCATGGGGGCCGGAAGGCACCCGGTGGCAGGCCTCGCGGCAGGTTTTGCAGGTGTGGCCGGTGGCTTCAGTTCCAATCTCATCCTAACACCCCTTGATCCCCTTTTGGCGGGCATCACCCAGGAAGCAGCTCGCCTGGTGGTCGCGGACTACGTCGTTGAAGTAACCGCAAACTATTATCTGATGCTCGGTCTGGTGCCGCTCTTCGTCATTGTCGGCACCTGGGTGACCGACAAAATTGTCGAACCCCGTCTGCCCAAATGGGAACCGACGGAAACACCCGTCCCCGCTGTCGATGGTGATGTCTCAGCCGTCGAGCGTCGGGGCATTCAGGCCGCCCTGCTCTCTGTTGTGGTGCTGGCGGCTGGCGTGGCGGCGCTGGCATGGGCACCGGGCTTTCCCTTGCGCGGTGAGGACGGCAGCTTCCTGCCTTTGATGCGCAGCCTTGTTTCGCTGATGTTCATCGCATTCCTCGTCGCGGGCATTGCCTATGGCGTGACGACACGGGTGATTGCATCAGACAAGGACGTGGTGCGGATGATGGCAGATGCCATGTCTGACCTTGGCGTCTACATCGTGCTCGCATTCATCGCAGCCCACTTCATCGCCATGTTCAGCTGGTCCAACCTTGGCATCATCTCGGCTGTCGTGGGTGCGGATACTTTGCGCTCCATCGGGTTTGAGGGGTCCCCGCTTCTGGTATCGCTCATTCTTCTGGCGGCAACGATCAACATTCTGGTCGGCAGTGCATCGGCCAAATGGGCATTTCTGGCGCCGATCTTTGTCCCAATGCTCATGCTGCTGGGCCTGTCGCCAGAAGCGACGCAGGCCGCCTACCGTATCGGCGACAGTTCCACCAACATGATCACGCCGCTGCTGCCCTATTTCCCGCTCATCCTGATTGTCGGAAAACGCTACGATCCCAACTTTGGCATCGGCACACTGGTGGCCACCATGCTGCCATTCGCCATTGCGTTTGGGGTTGCCTCGACGGTGTTTTTCGTCGGCTGGCTGGCGCTTGGTCTACCTTTGGGGCCAGGTATTTCAAGCACGTTCTAAAAAACACTTTGCGTATTGCAATTACGCGTTACTGTTTCCTCAAAGAAAACGGCAGGCATCAGCCTGCGGCACATTCTAGGGAGACGGAAACATGGCGGAACAGGCATACAAGCTGCTGATTGGCGGCAATCTGGTGGACGGCGACAGCACGATGGATGTTGTCAATCCAGCCACCGAAGGCGTGATTACCAAGGCACCCCGTGCCTCCGAAGGGCAACTCAATGACGCGGTAGCCGCTGCAAAAGCCGCATTCCCGGCGTGGGCAGCCACACCGATTGAGCAGCGCCGCACCGTCATCAATGCCATCGCCAATGCTATTGAAGCGGAAGCCGAAGACTTTGCCCGTCTGCTGACCCAGGAACAGGGTAAGCCCCTGCCGGATGCAACCGGTGAAGTGCTCGGCACAGTTGCCTTTATGCGTTACTTCGCAACGCTGGATATGCCGGTCAAAGTGCTGGACGACAATGAAGGCCGCCGGGTTGAGGCCCACCGCAAACCGCTGGGTGTCATCGGCGCCATCGTGCCGTGGAACTTCCCGATGATCCTCATGGCGTTCAAGCTGCCACCAGCGCTGCTTGCCGGTAACACGCTTGTGCTGAAGCCAGCCCCGACTACGCCGCTCACCACACTCAAGCTCGCCGGCCTCCTCAAAGAGATCGTGCCTGCTGGTGTTGTGAACGTCATCACGGATGCAAACGATCTGGGTGCGCCGCTGACGGCCCATCCTGACATTCGCAAGGTGTCATTCACAGGCTCAACTGCAACCGGTGCCAAGGTGATGGAAGGAGCAGCCAAACTCTTGAAGCGCGTGACACTGGAACTCGGCGGCAACGATGCCGGTATCGTGCTGGATGATGTGGACCCCAAGGAAGCCGCACCACAGCTCTTCCAGTCCGCATTCCAGAATTCCGGTCAGGTCTGCATCGCCATGAAGCGTCTGTATGTGCATGAAAGCATCTATGATGAGATGTGTGCCGAGCTTGCCAAGCTGGCTGAGGAAGCCATCATCGGTGACGGTCTGGAACAGGGCACCCAGCTTGGGCCACTCCAGAACAAGATGCAGTACGACAAGGTCAAAGACCTGATCGAAGACGCCCGTGACTCCGGCAACATCATTGCCGGTGGCACGACGCCTGATCAAAAAGGCTATTTCATCCGCCCGACCATTGTGCGCGACATCGAAGACGGCACGCGCCTTGTGGATGAGGAGCAGTTCGGCCCGGTTCTCCCGGTCATCAAATACTCTGATGCCGATGATGCGGTCGCCCGCGCCAATGCGTCGCCTTATGGACTTGGCGGCTCCGTTTGGGCCAAGGACACAGACCGTGCCTACGCACTGGCTGACAAGATGGACGCCGGTACCATCTGGGTGAACAAGCACGCCGAACTGGACCCGATGATCCCGTTTGGTGGTTCCAAGATGTCAGGTGTCGGCGCTGAGCTCGGCGCCGATGGCCTTGAGGAATTCACCCAACTCAAGATCATCAACATGGCGCGCTAAGCACCTGATCTGAATCCGGAATTGGAAAAGGCCGCTGCACCCGCAGCGGCCTTTTTTTAATAGACGACCACGCTACGGATGCTCTCGCCTGCATGCATCAGATCAAAGCCCTTGTTGATCTCTTCCAACGACAAGGTGTGCGTGATCATGGGGTCGATCTCGATCTTGCCGTCCATGTACCAGTCCACAATCTGAGGAACGTCTGACCGGCCACGCGCCCCGCCAAAGGCGGAACCACGCCAGTGACGCCCGGTCACCAGCTGAAAGGGCCGCGTGGAAATCTCGGCACCAGCTGGCGCAACACCAATAATGATGGATTGTCCCCAGCCCTTATGCGCGCTTTCAAGCGCCACGCGCATGACGTCCGTATTGCCGATGCACTCAAAGGTGTAGTCGCCGCCGCCGCCCGTCAGCTCAATGAGATGTGCCGTCAGGTCACCGGATACCTTTGACGGATTTACGAAATGCGTCATGCCGAACTTGCGGCCCCAGGCTTCGCGATCATCATTGAGGTCAACGCCGACGATCATCTTGGCGCCAACCATGCGCAGGCCCTGCAGCACGTTAAGCCCGATGCCGCCGAGGCCGAAGACGATGGCAACGGAGCCCTCTTCCACCTTGGCCGTATGAATGACCGCACCAATGCCTGTGGTGACGCCACAGCCGATGTAGCAAATCTTGTCGAACGGCGCATCCTTGCGCACCTTCGCAAGGGCGATCGCCGGCACCACGGTAAAATTCGAGAATGTGGACGTGCCCATATAGTGATGCACCGGCTTGCCGTTGACTGAGAACCGACTGGTCCCATCCGGCATCAATCCCTGCCCCTGCGTCGTGCGGATCTTCTGGCAGAGGTTTGTCTTCGGGTTCAGGCAGTAGTCGCACTCACCACACTCCGGCGTGTACAGCGGAATAACGTGATCATCGACCCCAAGTGACGTCACACCCGGCCCGATTTCGCGCACAATGCCGGCACCCTCATGGCCCAGAATGGATGGGAAGATCCCTTCCGGGTCCTTGCCGGACAGCGTGAATTCATCGGTGTGGCATATCCCGGTGGCCATGATTTCCACCAGCACTTCGCCCTCGCGCGGGCCTTCCAGATCAGCCTCAACAATTTCTAGCGGTCGTCCGGCCTCAACAGCCAGGGCGGCACGGGTTTTCATAGTTGGATTATTCCAGTTCGTCGTTAGCGTTTTGCGGCGGTTCTGACTGTGCAGCTTCGGATGCAGCCAAACCCTGATAATAAGCCTTTAGCACATGAAAGGCGGCTTTGCGCTCACCCGTTTCGGAGACAAGGCCTTTGCGGTTCCAGAAGTCCTGAACACCATTCAGCGGTCGCATGGCGGATCTGAAATCCTTGATGATCCATGGCGACAGGCCCGCCAGTTGGTCAGAATTCTGAAGCATTTCGATCTGCCGTTCATAGACCTTGGCCTGATAATCCTCAGACCAGATGGACATGTCCGCGTCGCGTCGGCCAGCCACGGCGCCAGCCCCTGTTTCACTGATGACGAGCGGCTTTCCGTATGCATTGCGGAGGGTGATGTTGGGCGTCAGCTCAAACATCTGCTCTCGCAGTTCTGCCTCCGGAATATCGAACACTGGCGAAAGGAAGGCGGCGTAGTACCAGCCGATATATTCATTGATGCCGACAATATCGACGCTGTCGCCCAGTGGGTCTTCCAGCTCAATAATGATCGGCGCTTGTGGATCGATGATCTCCCACGCGAGTGCTTGATCCAGCAGCCAGCTGTTGAGAGGTCCCAGGAATTCCCGGATGGCCTGTTTTGTCGCTTCCGGTGTGTCGTCAGACGTCAGGGCCCGAACCGCAATGGCCTGTCCGAGTTGCTGGCCAACCTCATCGCCCACCAGCGCCGCTGACACCGGCCGGGTGCTGTCCACGGCCCTGGCATGGTCCGCGAGATTTTCCATGAATGAAAGGCGTGCGTCAGAATTCGGTGTTTCATTCCCGATCGACCACGTGATCACTGAGGCCCGGTTGCGGTCCCGTGTGATCATCTCTTCCAACTGGTTCCGGGCATCCGCGAGGCTGCCGGTATCATGCCAGTCCACGTCCCAATAGACAGGTATCTCTGACCAAACCATCAGCCCCATCTCGTCCGCCAGTTTGACGGTATGGGCGTTGTGCGGATAGTGCGCGAGCCTGACGTAGTTGCCACCCAATTCCTTGATCAACGAAAGGACCGCCTTGCCGTCATCCGGTGTTGCATTGCGACCGTACCGGGTCGTGGTTTCTTCATGTGCTGACATACCGCGCAGGAAAACGGGTTGACCGTTGAGCAGGATCCGGTCGCCCTCCACACGAATGGTGCGAAGTCCAATCCGGTCCTGGATTTCTGCCCCTCCGGTCTCCAGCGTCACGTCGTACAGGTTAGGGGTTTCCGGGGACCACAGCATTGCGTTTGGCGCAGTAAGGCGCGCTTCCGCATGGCCATCGCGATCCGTTGTCATGCTGATATCTGCATTCAGCTCGGCGATTTTGACGCTTACAGGCACATCCCGCAGGGGCTGGTTGAGGTCAATGGCTACACGAATGTCCTTCGTGACCTCATCCAGCAAAGTCACCTCATAGTCCTGAATGAAAATGCTCGGCGTGCTTACCAGCATGACGTCACGCGTCAGGCCACCATAGTTGAACCAGTCCGTGTTGGCGGTTGGCACGGTCCCATGGTTCAGTTTCGAACTTACCGAAACAACGACGCTGTTTTGCCCGTCTACCAAAAGGTCGGTCACATCGAGATTGAAAGGCGTGAAACCGCCCTTGTGGGTTCCCGCGTAAACCCCATTCACGGCGACGTGTGCCTCATAGTGAGCGGCACCAAAATACAGGTGGTAAGACTGGGTGTCTTGCCTGGCTACATCAAAGTAGCGCTGATACCAGACGCGTTCCTTGTACCAGAACAGATCCTCGCGCTGGGTGTTCCAGTCGCCGGGCACTTGCAGTTTCTCCGACTCGTCAAACCTGTATTCCACCAGCTCCATGGGGCCGGTGTCCTGAAGGTTTTCGAAGAAGCCAGGCAGCGTGAGACCCAATGCGCGTGTAGGCAGCCCGCGATCTTGCGGGTCGATGATTATGTTCCACGGGCCATTAAGGCTGACGGTGTCTCGGCCACGCGGATTGACGATCAGCGGGGTCGGTTGCAGGTAGTCGGCCTCAGTCAGAGCCGATGCAAAAAGCCGTTCGTCGTCTTCCCCGGAGAACAGCCACCATCCGACTGCAAGCACAAACGCCGCAGCAACAATTCGTTTTGCCCATTTTGAAAACATGTGTGGTTCCCCCCAAAAGCCACCCGCGCGATTGGCGCGACCTGAGGTCAGCGATGCTGAGCGCTTTCAAGTCCGACAATGCCTGTAGAAGCGTGTGCCCGAAGAACCGTCGAGGGTCAAATACCCAGCATTGCACCGCTGGGTTGTGTTGCGCTGGCAATGGCAAAGAGCGTGCCCATGACCAGCAGGAGCATCCCACCAAGAACCGCAAGGCTATGAACCGCGACTTCCACGCGCGCATCGTCAAGCCGGGTCAGCGCCCAGGCACCGTCCCGCAGGCCAACGGCGGCAAGCGCGATCAGCGCGACCGCAATGGCTGTGCCTGCTGACATGGCAAGAACGGCTGCAATGCCGGCAAAAGTCATCCCGAGCACTTGAGCAAAAACCAGAACCAGAATGGCGCCGGAACATGGGCGGATACCAATCGACAGAACAATCCCCACCATTTCCCTAAGCGACCCGGCATTCATGCTCTCTTCGGGCGTCGGGAAATGTGTATGTCCGCAGTCCGGCCCGTGCTCATGATCGTGATCGTGATCGTGATCGTGATGATGGTCATGGCTGTGAGCATGACCATGTGCGTGGTCATGATGATGGTGACCCGGTGCCCCAAGGCTGAACCCAAACCGCGGTGCCAGCGCTTTGGCTGACCTCCACACGAGCCAGAGCCCGACCACTGCCACCAGCGCAAAGCTTGCAGCTTCAAGCCATTGAACAATGACGCCCGAGGTTCTGAGTGCCAGACCGAAGATGGCAATGATGACGGTCACAACCACGATGGCGGTCACGCCCTGCATAAAGGATGAGGCTGCTGCCAGCAGAAGGCTTCGCTTGAGAGCAGTAGGCTGCGTGACAAGATAGGTGGACAAGACCGCCTTGCCATGGCCAGGGCCTGCCGCATGAAACACCCCATAGAGAAAAGACAGCGCGATGAGGGCCCACGCCGCACTCGCTGAGCCTTCATCCTTCAAGGTCCGAATGGCCCCGGCGAGGCTGCGGTGCAAACGTTGCTGCTCGCTTTGAATATATAGAATCGTTCGCGTGAGGAATGATGCTTCTACTTCAGTATTGACGGGTGTTTCAGCCGTTTCCACCGGAGCCGTTTCCTGGCGCTCCACGCCAAGCTGAGCGGACGCATGGGACGCCCACGGCAGGCTGAGGATGACACTGAATGCAAGTGCAAAGGCCAGCAATACGCCAGCGGGCCGGATCAATCTACTCAGCACTACGGGCCTCTTCAGGGCGGCAATCAATGGTGACATTTTCAGCAAAGGCAGCACCGAGTGTATCCGGTCCCTGGTCCATTCTGTCCAGAGAGGCTGCAAGGCTGATCATCTCAAAGGTCGGCGACGGGCGGTCCACATCCATGGTGCAGGTCGCCGGCGGGTTGCCTGTCATAAGCACGCCAGTGCCCTTTTCGTGCAGCATCTCAATGTAATAGTCAGGATCATACACTGAATACCTGACCGGCCAGTCTGTGGCATCCACGGGCTGTTTGAGATCAACGGTAAAGGTAAGCTCAAGCCGCTGGTCCGGTCGCACCCGGGCGCTTTGGTTGCCGGCGTCCACATCAAGGCGACCGTCCCTGCCCTCTATCCGCATCAGATAACCAAACTGGGCAATGCTGTCGGTCATCTCGACGGCATATTTGTCTAACTGCTCCTGGCTGGGCTTGTCGCCTGATGACAGCTCAAACCCTTCAAGCTGAAACACCGTATAGAACTCATCAAACGCCCAGACATGGGTGAAGCCTGTGAGCTTGCCCTCATCCCCGAACACGGATGAAACGGTCATGTCGATCCAGACATGCGGATGCGCGGTCGCGGAAGGCGCGCCGATGGCAAGAGCCGCCAGCATGGCCCAGATGGCAAGGTGAATGCGTTTCACGATAAGCAGCCTCAATTGTGCCGACTCCGACAAATCAGATGAATGAGTATGCCCCTAAAACGGGGCAAAACCGAGGCTGACATCATGTCAGATTTGATATCCAACTTGCTGCTCCTGCGGGCTTGGAATCGCCGTAAACTCGCTGCAAAGTATTACCAAGTCCCTGATCGAACGGGGCTGATTGACCCCTGAGGAAGGAAGAATACCCGTGAGCTATCCGATTGAAGACATAGAAGGTGTAGGTCCTGCCTATGCTGAAAAACTTGCCACAGCCAACATCACCACAACCGGCGATCTGCTGGAAGCCGGTGGCGGAAAAAAGGGCCGCGGCGAGATTGCGGCAAAAACCGACATCTCTGAAAAACTGATCCTGAAATGGGTCAACCACTCAGACCTGATGCGTATTTCAGGCATCGGCGGTGAGTACGCCGAGCTTCTGGAAGCTGCTGGCGTGGACACCGTCAAAGAGCTGAAGCACCGCAATGCAGCCAACCTGGCTGAAGCGCTCCAAAAGACCAACGACGAAAAGAGCCTCACACGTCAGGTGCCCAGTGAGTCCATGGTTACCAAATGGATCGACCAGGCCAAAGGCATGGAGCCCGGCGTCAGCCACTAATTCCTGAACGCTATGCAAAAGGCCGGGTTCCAATGCGGAGCCCGGCCTTTTCTGTGACTAAATCTAAGACCCGAAATCAGCTGCCCGTGTCGGGCTCTGTCAGCTGCAATTGACAGTTCTGGGCGATGCAGGCCTTGAGCGCTTCGCGCGTTCGTCCGGTCATGACGCCATCAGGCGGCGAGGACATAAAGCCTTTGGCTGACAGGGCCTGCTGTATCTGCCGCACATAGTAGGTGTCACCCATGCGGGCTGCTTTTACAAAATACTCCAACGCTTCTTGTTGCCGACCAAGCTCCGCCATGATGTGTGCATAGGTATCAAGCGAGTTGGCGGATTTCTCCCCGTCTTCCTCAAGCGACTTTGCGGATACAGGCAGCGCCTGTTCCGGTCGTCCCAACGACAACAGCGTCCATGCCAACGAGTTGAGTGTCTCTGCATGGTTTGGGTCAATCTTCAGCGCGGCATAGAGGTCCGGCAGGCTTTCTTCGTATTTGCCCACATAGTAAAGCGCTAAGGCCCGATCCCGATAAACGTCCGGGTCCTCTGTTTCCAGCTCCAGCGCCAGCGTGTAGTCGGCAACGGCTGCCTCATAGTCCTCCCGGTACTGATGAAGAAATCCACGCACGTAGTATGTGATGTAATCGTCCGGTTCCAGACGAATGGCCTCATCATAGTCCGCAAACGCCTGTTCGTGGTTGTCGGTCTCTGAATGCCCCTGCCCGCGATTGTGGAATGCCATCGACAAATCTTCGTTGCTTAGACCGTCCCGATTTTCGATCAGCCAGCCACACCCTTCGATTTGCCGGGCCGTGTCGCCGGACCGACAGTCCTCAAAGGCTTGGTTCTGCTCAGAGTTGCCTTGCTCGAAAAGCGTGGACTGAAGGAAGGTCGGTGCAAATGTTGGCGCGAAATAGCCCACAGCGCCGAGAAATCCGATGGTCCCGATCCAGGTCAACAGGTTACGCACAGACTAAGCTCCGAGTTTCGAGAGGAATTGCTCGTATGTTGAAACTAAAGCACAGCTTAAAGCCGCCGTCAGGCGTTCGATACAGCCCCGCTTCGGGTTCTGATAACAAGGTAAAGCGCAAAGGCCGTGGCGACACCGGGCACAAGAATGAGTGGCAGAACAATCCAGCCATGGGCAATCCCGTGGGCACTGCGCTCATACAGGACCCAGATCGCGAGAATGACGCCGCACAGGATAGTGTCCAGCGAGTAGCCCGAGGCATAGGGATTCACAAACCCCGCACCAAACGCACCAATGATGTCGCCGGATTCGAACAAGGGGGGGACCACGATAACCGCAAAGGCCAAGGTGAAACCGAGCCCTGCCGCCAGAACCAAGAATTCAAAAGTCCGTTTTGTCATTGAGATGTCCCCTCGCCCATTTCCATAGTTCTCCAGCATAGCGGCATCCCCAAAGGGGGGCTGTCTATTTTGGCGTGTCTTGGAAAAGAGAGAGTGGTGAGCCCGACAGGGTTCGAACCTGTGACCTACTGATTAAAAGTCAGCCGCTCTACCAGCTGAGCTACGGGCCCACTTAGTGCTCTGCGGGTTGCAAGGCCCGGCGTGCATGTGTGGCGGGAAACTAGGGGCGCAAAGCGCTGCGGTCAACCTGCAATTCCGCGCCATTTTGTCGGGTCTGGGCTGCTCAAATGCTGGCCCAAATGGGTCCCTAAATGGGGTCTATGTCGCCTGCTTCGCGTTGGGCATAAAAATCGGTCACAAACGCCTCAAACCGGCCCTCGGCAATCGCGGCGCGCATCTGCGCCATTAACCACTGATAGTAGGCCACGTTGTTCCAGGTGATGAGCATGGCGGCCAGATACTCACCGCTTTTGTAAAGGTGGTGGAGGTAGGCCCGCGAATAGAGATTCGAGGCCTCGCAGGGACTGTCCGCGTCCAGCGGCCGAGGATCAGCGCCATGCCGGGCATTTTTAAGGGCAACCCGCCCGTGGCGCGTAAACGCCTGCCCATGGCGGCCAGACCGCGTCGGCATCACGCAGTCGAACATATCAATGCCCCGCCGAACGGCCTCCACCAGATCCTCCGGCGTGCCGACGCCCATGAGGTAACGAGGCTGCTGTTTTGGCAGCGCCGGAGCGACGGCTTCGACCGTTTCCAGCATGGCGCCCTGCTCTTCCCCCACCGACAGCCCCCCAAGGGCATAGCCGTGAAAACCGATATCCACCAGAGCCTCAGCATGTTGCAGGCGCAGATCTGGATACGTCGAGCCCTGCACGATGCCGAACAGCGCCTGACCTTCCTTACGGTGAGGTTGATCTGCAAAGGCCTGCTTGGAGCGTTTCGCCCATCGCGTGGTTAGATCCATGCTGGATTGGGCCTGTTCGCGGGTCGCAGGATAGTCAGTGCATTCATCCAGAATCATCTGAATGTCCGCGCCCAGCAGACACTGGATTTCGATTGAGCGTTCCGGCGTCAGCGAATGTGTTGAGCCATCGATGTGGCTTTGAAAAGTTACACCCTCATCGGTCATCTTGCGCAGTTTGGCGAGGGACCAGACCTGAAACCCACCCGAGTCCGTCAGAATGGGTTTGTCCCAGTTCATGAACTTGTGGAGCCCGCCAAGAGCCGCGACTTCCTCCGCACCCGGACGAAGCATCAGATGATAAGTGTTGCCCAGAACGATATCTGCACCGGTTGATTTCACGGTGTCTGTCGTCATCGCTTTGACCGTCCCGGCCGTGCCGACGGGCATAAACGCTGGCGTGCGAATGGTGCCGCGCGGCGTTTCTATTCGGCCTGTCCGTGCTTCGCCATCGGTCGCATCAAGGTGAAAGTCAAAGCTCGTCATGTCGCGGCGTTGTCCTGAGAATTAGGGAAAAGCAGGCTGCTATCGCCATAGGAATAGAAACGGTAGCCCGTGTCGATTGCGTGCTTATAGGCTTGCCGCATGGTTGTAACGCCGGCAAATGCTGACACCAGCACAAACAGCGTCGAGCGTGGTAGATGAAAATTGGTCATCAACACGTCCACCGCACGGAAGCGATGGCCCGGCTTGATGAAAATATCCGTCTCTGCCTGAAACGAATGAAAGACCCCATTTTCATCAACAGCGCTTTCAAGTAGCCGCATGGATGTGGTGCCAACAGCAATGATGCGACCACCAGCGCGGCGGGCCTCGTTCAACCGTTGCGCAGTTTCTTCCGTGACCTCGCCCCACTCCGAATGCATCTTGTGGCCCGCCAGGGTGTCGGATTTGACTGGCAGAAAGGTGCCCGCCCCCACATGCAATGTGACGGCTTCCTGCGAGATGCCCTTGTCTGCGAGGGACTGAAGGACGCGATCCGTGAAATGAAGTCCTGCCGTTGGGGCGGCCACGGATCCGTCGGCCTGCGCAAAAACGGTCTGGTAATCTTCTTCATCCCGCGCGTCGGCCTTGCGCTTGCCTTCAATGTAAGGAGGCAGAGGCATTTCACCGGCAGAGGCAATCGCTTCATCAAGTGTTTGTCCGGCGGCTTCCAGCCGGACCACAACCTCGCCGCCGTCTCGGCTTACAATGTGCGCCTTGAGGCCTTCTACGCACTCAACGGTTTCGCCGGGTTTAAGGCGTTTGGCGGGGCGCGCAAAGGCCTGCCAATGACCCGGATCCGGCATCGGCTTGTGCAGAAGCAGCTCAATATGCGCCTCAGCATCGCCCCGGTGTCGTATGCCACGCAGCCGGGCATGTATCACGCGGGTATCATTGGCCACGAGTACGTCACCGGATTTCAGAAAATCAGCAAGCTCCAGCACACCTGCGTCTGCGATGGAGCCTGGCTTGGCAGCATTGACCACAAGCAATCGCGCTGCGTCTCGCGGTTGGGCGGGACGCAGCGCAATAAGCTCTTCGGGTAACGTAAAGTCATAGGCATCGAGGCTGTCGGTCATATCCGTTGCCCCGGTTGCCGGATCAGGCGTCTGCGGCAATGACGGCCTTCTCGATCTTGTCAGGGGTTGCCGGTGGCTCGCCCTTGGCAATGGCATCTACATGATCCATGCCGTCAACGACCTGACCCCAGACTGTGTATTGGCCATCAAGCCAGGAGGATTCCTGGAAGCAGATGAAGAACTGGCTGTCGGCACTGTCGGGATCTGCAGCACGTGCCATGGAGCATGTGCCCCGCACGTGAGCTTCATTCGAGAACTCGGCAGCAAGGTTCTTGCCGGAGCCACCCATGCCGGTTCCGGTGGGATCGCCGGTCTGCGCCATGAAGTTGTCAATCACACGGTGGAAGACAATCTGATTGTAAAAGCCATCACGTACCAGTTCCTTGATGCGGGCAACATGGTTTGGTGCAAGGTCCGGCCGCAGGGCGATTTTTACGTCACCTGTTTTCAGTGTCAGGATCAGGGTGTCTTCAGGCGAGGCGTCTGTCATCGCTCTCTCTTTTCTGTTGTGAGATCGTGTCGTTTAGTTTCAGGGCGCCGCAGGAGCTGCAGGCGCAAGGTCGGATTTAATCCGTGCAGTGATGATTTTGCCAGGGCTCGCAGGTGGTTCGCCCTTCGGCAGGTCGTCCACAGCATCCATGCCGGAAATGACTTCACCCCATACGGTGTAGAAGCCGGACGGGTTACGTGGATTGTTCATGTGGCGAGCCAGATTGAACATGATGAAGAACTGGCTGTTGGCACTGTTCGGGTCTGCCGTGCGGGCTGCACCAATGGTACCGCGACGGAATTTTGTTTCCGTGAACTCAGCAGGCAGGTCAGGATACGTGGAGCCACCGGCTCCGGTGCCGGCAGGGTCGCCGGTCTGTGCCATGAAACCGTCGATCACCCGATGAAAGATGATGCCGTCATAGAACTTCTCGCGGGCCAGCTTCTTGATACGTTCGACATGGAGCGGCGCAAGATCTGGCCGCATCATGATTTCAACAGTGCCGGTGCTCAGTTCAAGCACAAGAATGTTGGATGTATCATCCTCGAAGGGGGCCTGCGCCATGGCGGGTTTGTTGAACGCGATCGCAGCAATAGCAACCAGTGCCAGCGCTGAAAGCCAGGTTCGGGTCAATGACATACGCATAAGGTGAAACTCTCCCAAAAGTGTCTTGTGCCGATGTGGCGCCAGATCAGGATGCGGCCTGTTTGAGTTCGGCAAAACGGGTCAGCAAACGATCCTGAACCATTGGGGTGGTGAAATGTGAAATGTCACCACCTAGCCGGGCAATCTCTTTTACAAGCCGCGAGGCAACAGCCTGATGCTGCGCTTCTGCCATCAGGAACACTGTCTCTATGTCCGGATTAAGGCGTTCATTCATGCCGGCCATCTGGAATTCATATTCAAAGTCTGACACGGCACGCAGTCCACGGATGATCATTTGTGCGCCGATTTCCTCAGCGAAATGCATCAGGAGGGATTCAAATGGTTGAACTTTGACCGTCGTCTTGCTGTCAGAGGCTTCGATGAGCTTCCCGACCTCTTCCTCAACCATTGCCACGCGGTCCTCAAGAGCAAACAAAGGCCCCTTGTCGCGGTTGATGGCAACACCGATGACGAGATGGTCAACCATCTTCAGTCCACGGTTAATGATGTCTAGGTGGCCATTGGTAATCGGGTCAAAAGTCCCCGGATACAGCCCCGTCCGTTTCATCATTCCGGCCGGCTCCCGTTTTTATTTGTTGTCCTAGTGAACCGCGTTGCGGCATTTCCACGCTTGCAGCCCGGATTTGATCGTCGTTTTAGCCGTCAGAACCCGGTTCGTCGAGGGTTGGCGTGTCGTCATTACCTGACGATCCGTCATCATTGTTACCGGCTGTTTCGTCTTCATCTTCGTTTGAAGCGTCTGCAATGTGAGAAACAGACACCACGCTCTCTTCATCAGCCGTGCGGAAGATGGTGACACCCTGGGTGGCCCGTCCCGCCACACGCACATCATTGACCGGGCAGCGGATGAGCTGTCCGGCATCCGTTACCAGCATGATCTGGTCAGCTTCATCCACAGGGAACACCGCCACCAGCTTGCCGTTACGCGGCGTCACCGTCATGGCAATGATGCCTTTGCCGCCGCGACCTGACGTCCGGTACTCAAATGAGGACGTGCGTTTGCCAAAGCCGTTGACCGAAACAGCAAGCACAAACTGCTCGCGCGCGCCAAGTTCCGCGTACCGCTCAGGCGAAAGCGTAACGTCATCGCCAGTATCGTCAGCAGCCTCTTCAGTCTCTTCTGCCGGTGCGTCATCGTCCACAGCCGCACGCATGACTTTCGCCTGCTTCAGATAGGCTCGCGCCTCAGCTGGTGTTGCACCTGAATGATGCAGCATGGCCATGGCAATCACGTCGTCGTCGTCGTCAAGCCGGATACCGCGTACACCAGTGGACGTGCGTCCGGTGAACACACGCACATCGGTTGCCGGGAAGCGGATCGCCCTGCCCTTGGCGGTCGTCAGCAGAACGTCTTCATCTTCCGCGCAGATGGCCACGCCGAGAATGCCGTCTTCGGGATCATCCAGCTTCATGGCAATCTTGCCGCTGACATTGATGCGGACGAAATCAGATAACTGATTACGCCGCACATTGCCCTTGCGGGTGGCAAACATCAGCTGCTGGTCGCCCCAGCTTTCTTCATCCTCAGGCATCGGCATGACGGTCGTAATGCGCTCGCCTTCTTTCAGCGGCAGCAGATTGACCATCGCCTTGCCACGAGACTGCGGCGAGCCGGCGGGTAAACGCCAGACCTTCAGACGATAGACCATGCCCTCGGAGGAGAAGAACAGGATGGGCGTATGCGTGTTGGCAACAAAAATGCTGCTGACGAAATCTTCGTCCTTGGTCGCCATGCCTGAGCGGCCTTTGCCGCCCCGGCGCTGCGCTCGATAGGTATCCAGCGGCACGCGCTTGATGTAGCCGCCATGAGAAACGGTCACGACCATCTCTTCACGCTGGATCAGGTCTTCATCTTCGAAGTCACCCAGTGACTCCATGATTTCAGTCCGGCGCGGCGTGGCAAACTCATCGCGGACAGCCTGCAGCTCGTCGCGGATGATACCGGAGAGTTTTTCCTTCGACCGCAGTGTTTCGAGGTAGTCCTCGATCTTCTCGCCAAGACCTTTGAGCTCATCGCCGACTTCGTCGCGGCCAAGGGCCGTGAGGCGTTGCAGACGCAGGTCAAGGATCGCACGGGCCTGCTCCTCGCTCATGCGCAGCGTATTGCCATCGGTCAGCACGTGACGCGGATCGGCAATCAGCTGCACCAGCGGTGCCACATCAGCGGCGGGCCAGTCGCGCTCCATCAGCTGCCGGCGCGCGGTCGCAGGATCAGGCGCACTGCGGATCAGACGAATGACTTCATCAATGTTGGCAACGGCAATGGCCAGGCCAACCAGCACGTGAGCGCGGTCACGGGCCTTGTTGAGTTCAAACTTGGTGCGACGGGTAACAACCTCTTCGCGGAACGCCAGAAACGCATCAATAAACCCCTTGAGGGTCAGCACTTCCGGCCGACCACCATTGAGCGCGATCATGTTGCAGCCAAATGACGTCTGCAGCTGAGAGAAGCGATAGAGCTGGTTCAGGACAACGTCCGAGACCGCATCCCGCTTCAGCTCCACCACAACGCGCATACCGTCGCGGTCACTTTCGTCGCGCAGATCAGAAATGCCTTCCACGCGCTTCTCGCGCACCAGTTCGGCAATCTTCTCCACCATCGATGACTTGTTCACCTGGTAGGGGATCTCGGTGATGATGATGGCTTCGCGGTCACCGCGGGTTTGTTCAATATGAACTTTGCCGCGCATGACGACAGAACCGCGTCCATCACGATAGGCCGTGTTGATGCCAGAGCGGCCAAGGATCATGCCGCCAGTCGGAAAGTCCGGCCCCGGCACGATCTGCATCAGTTCATCAATGCCGATTGTCGGCGTATCAAGTGACGCGATGCAGGCATCAACAACTTCGCCAAGGTTGTGTGGCGGAATGTTCGTCGCCATGCCGACAGCAATGCCGCCCGCACCATTGACCAGCAGGTTTGGAAAGCGCGCAGGCAGGACAACAGGTTCGCGCTCGCTGTCATCGTAGTTGTTCTGGAAATCGACCGTGTCCTTGTCGATATCTTCCAACAGCGCGTGGGCCGGCTTGCCCATACGCACTTCGGTGTAACGCATGGCGGCCGGTGGATCGCCATCGACAGAGCCAAAGTTGCCCTGTCCGTCCAGCAGAGGCAGACGCAGGGAAAAGTCCTGCGCCATACGCACCAGCGCGTCATAGATCGATTGGTCACCGTGGGGGTGATATTTACCGATCACATCACCGACGACACGCGCTGACTTACGGTACGGCTTGTTCCAGTCGTACCCGTTCTCATTCATCGAAAACAGGATGCGACGATGCACAGGCTTGAGGCCATCGCGGGCATCAGGCAGCGCACGCGACACGATCACGCTCATGGCATAGTCGAGATAGGAACTGCGCATCTCATCTTCGATTGAGATGCGGCCTATGCCTTCACCGGGGCCGTCGGAAGGTCCATCAGAGCCACCGGCAGGTGGTTCTCCTCCAGCGCCATCACTGGAGCTTTTGGTTGCTACGGGATCTTCTACGGGTTCGTTGTCGTCGATATCTGACACTGAGCGGCTTGCTTCTGTTGTTTCATCGTTTGGCCAAAAAGCCCGCATTGCGCAGGCTCAAAAGCAGCGCATTTGGACTTTCAACACTGTGCGGAATCGCGTCGAAAACGCACCCGGGAAACTACCACCCGGCGCGGTCAGCAGCAAACCGGCGTGAAGCTCACACGGGCATCAAGGAGGGCTTCATAACTCATTGATTTTGTTGTCATAAATGGCGTCGATTTTGCCAAGTCTTGTTCGCTACATTGATGCCGGACAAAGCCGTTTCAAAATCTGCACCACACGCTGAGACTCAGCCGATTTTGACCAGCATGGCAGTTGCATCGTCGGACTGTTTGAAGCGCGGAAACTGGTGCGCTTCAGGGTCAAGTTCCCTCTCAATGTGCCGTAGCTCATCCTTCAGGGCGGTCAGGCCCTTCTCAAGGGCGGCATCGAGCAGCTCTTCTTCCGTGTAGCGCCCGTAGTCCCCTGCCAGCGCCTCAAACCCATCCGTCATCAGGAGGGCCACAGCTGGCGCTTCAAATTCAAAAGTCGCTGTCCGCGCATGCTCTGCTGCCCCTGCATCCAGCGCAAACACCCAGTACCCGCCCGACACATTGTGGCGGTTGCGAACCTTGCGCAGGCGTTCAAGGATTGAACTGCGGTGCTGGTTTGGTTCGCCGGTTTCACCCTGCTCTTTACGTTGCTCGGAAAAACGCGTGGCGAGGTGGTTTTCATATGCCTCGCTTTCCTCGCTGCTCCCGAATGTCTGGAATGTCCCGGTGCCGTCGCGCAGGAGGATCTTGCAGTCACCGAAATTGAGGCATTCCAGAACGCCGCCAACCTGCCTGACGAGAATGAGCGACGCTGTAGGGCGTTCATAGCGTTCCTGTGGCTGCCGATGAGCTTCAGCTTCAAAGCGCCGCGTCACATCGTCAATGACTTCATCAACAAGACCCGCAAGAGGCCCGCGATGGCTTGGCGCGCGTGCCTGCAGCGCGTCGGTGCCTGCCTGTGAAAGCCAGGCAGCATCGCTCGCAGTTCCGGTGAGTTGCTCCTCCACCAGTCCCGTAGCCCCATCAAACACCCATGCGTAATCGCCGGAGTGACCCAGATTGTCGTCGTTGGCACCGCCGATCTTGCCGGGGTCATGAATGGTGTCGAGCACATCAATGGTCATGGAAGCCGCCTTTTGGAAATCTATCGGGACTGCAGATTTGGGTATCTCTTTTGATGATACGCAGACAAATTGACACAAGCGCGGCAATTCCCGTCATATCCGCTATGTCAGCAATCTCTTCGCTCCCTGCAACAGGATAGTCCGTGGCCAAATCCGATGATCGCCGGTCTGCAATACTGGAGCGTCTCGCGGACCATGTCCTGTCAGACGGGCTCTCTGCCTCAAGTCTGCGCGCCTTGGCGGACGCGGCTGAAACCAGCGACCGCATGCTGCTCTACTACTTCAAGGACAAGAACGAGATCATCACCGCAACGCTGGGCGTGATTGGCGACCGCCTGGAGATCATTCTCAGAGACCGGGCAGCACCACACCCCATGCCGCTGGAAAAACTGCAGCCAGCCCTGTTGAAGGCGGCGCTGGAAGACGATCTGTGGCCCTATATGCGCATGTGGCTAGAGATATCAGCGCTTGCGGCCCACGGAGCCGCATTCTATCGCGCGATCGGTCAGCAGCTTGGAGAGCGGTTTCTGGAATGGGGCCACGCTCAGCTCAAAAGCACGTCTCCCAAGAAACGAAGATCAGAAGCTGCCGGATTGCTGCTGACAATAGAGGGGGTGTTGTTGCTCAAGAGTGTCGGAATGACCGACGCCATAAAAGATGCGACGGGCATCAACTGAGTTTTCATTGACCGCTTCAGGGCCGGCCTAGAAGACCTGCGCCGGACGAACGAGCATCAGTACATAGATAGCCATGACCGAGGCGAAAGCCGGCCAGCCAAGCCAGAACCACCATGCAAACAGCTGGTGGTATTGCGCTGGTAGATCAGCATTGGTGTCCGCCGCGTGTTGCGCCAGCTTCTGCATCTTCCATTGGATCCAGACAACCGGCAGCCAGCAACATCCGATAAGTGCATAAAGGGCATAGGTCGCGAGGAGCCACTCATCCAGCAGGCTGTAGCCCGCTAGCACAGCGAGTGCGATGCCGCTAACCGGCTGCACCACGACTGCGGTTGCCGTGAAAAGAAAATCCGCAACAACGACAATGCGTCCGACCCTGGCAATGACAATTGGGCTGCCGGTGCGATGCGCCATGAACATGAAAAAGGCGATGCCCAGCCCGGTTCCAAACAGCACAGCCGCGCTGAGGATATGTATCCACTTCCAGACCAGAAACGCATCCATCATCGCCGCGCTCCTGACGCAGCGAGAACAAGTGTAGCGCCAATGATCGGCAGAACCTTCAAAAGCGGCCCGAGCGGATCAGCCCACATGTCCGGGGCCAGCAACGTCAGGCCGCCAATATAGCCAAGGCTCAGCAGTATCTGCGCTGCGCAGGGCCGCCACAGATC